>CAYZXQ010000020.1:0-41923 GCA_964482465.1 uncultured Nigerium sp.
ACCCAACCGGACGCCGCATGAACCCGCCAATCCACAGGTCTTGACAATTCCTCCTGGTGGGACCTGCTGTACGCGGACAGGTGCGTTGCCGGAATCACGCGAAGTCCTGGCGGTTGCCTGCCGTCAAACAGCACAGCCGGGAGAGCGCAAAGAAGTCCGCCCGGAGACCAACCACAAGGAGGGTGAGTACTGCGCTTGCGGAAGGACCGTGGTGGTCCCCATTGCGGACGTGATCCGCTTCTATCAGCCCTACGTCTGGGGAACCTGGAAGTGGGAGCACGCCTACGGCAGGCGCAACCTCGTGGAGACGGCCAACAGCCTCATGCGCGATCACTTCGGACGGCTGGCCAAGGGCACGTTCAAGGTCTTGGGCCAGTTGAAGATGTCCCTGGCCGACGCCTTCCTCACCTTCGCCGTCAACACCCGGCTGATGGTCGCCATGACGAGGCGGGACTACGAACGCTGGACCGGCGAACCTGATCCCTTCATTCCTGAACTGGAGGACCCGATCTGGGGGCTGGCAGACCATGAGCCCCTGTCGCCTCGGGCCGGACCTGCCAAGCCCGCAAATCCTTCTCCTCGCCCCGCCTCGGAGCGCACCACCTCGTAGCCCTCGCCCTACTAGCCCCTGCCCGGAAACAGGTCCGGTCGGGGGCTTTTCAGCGTTCAGGGGGCTTCACGCCGCAGGGTGGGGTGGCAGATGAGGAGCCAGAGAGCCTCGAACAGCACCCGCGAGGTTGAAGGGGGTCGATACAGCAGGCCGGACGTGGCTCCAGCGCCTCGTCCGACGGGTTTTGCTGAAGGATTGGGGCTAGTTCTGATGAATAGCCTCGGTGCCGGAGAAGGGACTCGAACCCTCACACCTTGCGGCACGGGAACCTAAATCCCGCGTGTCTGCCAATTCCACCACTCCGGCCGAGCCGGATCAGTCTATCCGGCGGTGGCACCGGGGCCGCGCGGGCGGCGTCCGGCTACGACCAACCCACCAGCGCGAGGGCGGGGTCGTCCAGGGCGAAGGTGCGCACAGGCCCCGGGCCCGTCTCCGCCGTCTCGAACCGGACCGTCACCCGGCCGAGACCCGAGCCCCACACCCAGCCGCGGCCGAGTTCGGCGTGCTCGACATCCGCGCCCGGTGTCCACCTCCGCTCGTGGCGGGTCCGGACGTACATCGGCTCGCCCTCGGAGTGGGTCTCCTCGACCACCGGACCTTGCGCGTCGAGTTCGAAGAGCGCCTCCTGGGCCGCCTCGGTGAACCCCGAGACCCCGACGCCGAGCAGCCGGACGCCGCCGCTGACGTCCACGCCCTCGAGCAGCCCGCGGGCCAAGGCGGCGATCGCCTCGGGACGGTCCGTCGCGCCGTGCATGGTCTGGCTTCGGGAGATGCTGGTGAAGTCGGGCAGCTTGAGCTTGAGGGTGACCGTCCGGGCGAAGAGACGCTCGCCGGTCAGCTTCGCTGCGACCAGCCGCGCGTCGCGCTCGGCGATGCCGGCGAGTTCCGTCCGGTCGCGCAGGTCGCGCTCGAAGGTGTCCTCCACCGAGATCGACTTCGCCTCGCGCTCGGCGACCACCGGCCGGTCGTCGCGGGCGTACGCCAGCGCCGCCAGCCCCTCCCCCGCAGCGCGGCCCAGTTCGCGGGTCAGTTCGCCGGTGCTGAGCGCGCGGATATCCGCGACGGTCCGGACGCCGAGGCGCGCCAGCCGCTCCATGGTCGCCGGCCCCACGCCGGGGATCGCCCGCGCGGGCAAACCGGCGATCTCGTCCACCTCCGTGCCGGGCCGGACGAGGTGAACCCCGTCCGGCTTGGCCCGCTCGCTGGCGAGCTTCGCCATGAACTTGCTCGACCCCAGCCCCACGGACGCCGTGAGCCCGCCGGTGCGCTCGCGCACCTGGGCGCGCAGCCCCTCGGCGAGCGCCACGAGGGCGTCCGGAGCGAAATCCGTGGTGGTGCCCGCGGCGAGGTCGACGAACGCCTCGTCCAGGCTGAGGGGCTCCACCAGCGGGGACAGCTCGCCCAGCAGGCCCATCACGAGGGCGGACGCCGCCCGGTACGCCTCGAAGCGTCCCGACAGGAACGCCGCATGCGGGCAGCGGCGGCGAGCCTCGTGCATCGGCATCGCCGAGCCCACCCCGAACCGCCGCGCCTCGTAGGAGGCCGTCGAGACGACGCCGCGCTGCCCCAACCCGCCGACGATGACGGGCTTGCCGCGCAAGGACGGCTTGTCGCGCTGCTCGACCGCGGCGAAGAACGCGTCGAGGTCGAGGTGCAGGATGCTGGCGACCGGTCTCATCGCGCCCAGTGTCCCATCGGCCGCCGGTGGACCCCGTTACGCCCGCCGCTGGTAACCCACGAAGTCGAAGTCGCCGCGCGGCTCGCGGCGCACCTCGCGCCAGACCCCGGGATCGACGTCGGGGAAGCGGACCGAGCCCGCGGCGTCCGCATGCACCTCGGTGAGGTCGAGGTGGGTCAGGCGCGGCCACGCCTCGGCGTAGACGTCGCCGCCGCCCGCGACGAAGACCGTGTCGTCCAAGGAGGCTGCCAGGCTCAGGGCCTCGTCCAGGGATCCGACGACGTGGGCGGCGACGCCCTCGGGGATCGGCACCCGCTCGGGATGCCGCGACAACACGATGGTGGTGCGTCCGGGGAGGAACCGTCCGATGGCTTCGTGCGTCCGTCGCCCCATGACGAGCGGGTGGCCCAAGGTGACGCGCTTGTAGCGCGCCCAGTCCTCGGCGAACTGGAACGGCTGGGAGGCTCCGTCCCCGATGACGCCGTTGGCGGCGACGATGGCGATGGCGACGATCTTCATGGGTGCCTCTTCTCGAACTCGTGGAGGTAGGTGTGGATCAGCGCGTGCACGCCCGGATCCACCAGCGGGCGGAAGTGGCCGCCCACATCGAGAGCGACATTCGTCGCGCCCGGCAGCCGACAACCCCTCGTCACCACCTGATCCCAGGCTGGACACAGGGAGACGATCAGTCGGTTCACCGACTCCTCCGACACCAGCCCCCGCAGCTCGGCCGCCCGCGGCGAGAACGCGCCCAGCGCCGTCCGGGGCGGCAACGCGCGCGCCCATGGCGACCCAGCGAACGGCGTGCAGGCGGCGACCACGCCCCGAATCCGTCGGCCGGCCTGAGGATCCAGCAGCACCTGCTTGGCGATCAGCCCGCCCTTGGAGTGGGCCACGATCACGACATCGTCCAGGCCCCGCCGCTCCAGTGCGGCGGCGACGATCCGGGCAGAGGCAGCGAACCCGCGCCCGTTCGAACCCAGTTCGGGCAGGACGTGTACGGCGTGCCCGAACGCCGCCAGCGCCCGCGCCAAGGGCAACTGGAACCGCCACGTCTCCCACACTCCGGGCAGGATCACGAGCGGCACCCCGCACGGGCTCGGACCGGCGTCCGTCAGGTCGACCGCCCGCGGACCGCCCCAGGTCGCCCCCACCCAGTGCGGCAGCGCGTAGGACCAGTCGCGCGCGACCTGCGGCCAGCGCCGCCACCCGGCACCCACGTCAGCCCTCGGCGTCCGGACCCTCGACCAAGGCGAGCAACTGCTCCACGAGTTGCGGGCCGTGGTCGAAGACGGCGCCGTGGGCGGCGCCCGGCAGCGTGATGACTCGGCCGCGTGTGACCGCCGTGGCGAGGCGTTCCGCCCAGGCCGCGGGCACGAGGGCGTCGTGATCGCCGCGCACCACGAGCAGATCGGCGTCCACGCCCGCCAGGCGCTCCTCGATCGGATAGGCGATCAGATTCGGCATGGTCTGGAGCGCCCACGACGGGCCGAACCGCACATAGGACGACAGCGCCGCCATCGCGTTGCCCGGGGACTCCCGCAGACCCGACTGCAGGAACCGCGCCACGACGAGCGGCAGGCTCCGCTCGTCGGCGTTGACGACCGGCGCGACCAGCATCGCCTCTCGAGCACCCAAGGCCCCGCTCGCCAGCAGCTCGGCGGCCACCTGGGTGCCCATCGAGTGCCCCACGAGGACAGGACGCTCGGTCAGCCCGAGGCGCTGCAGCGACTCCCGAACCACCGCGGCGAACCCGCCGATGGTCAGCGGCGTCCGCGGGACCGGCAGCCCCGCGAAGCCCGGCAGGTCGAACATCACCACCCGTCCGCGCTCGGACAGCAACTCGGCCATGCCGACCAGCGACGCCGACGACACCCCCAGCCCGTGCAGCAGGACGAACGTCGGCGTGTGGTGGTCGGACGCCTGCCCGCGCGTCAGCTCCCAGCGCAGATGGACGCGCACGCGATCGCCGTTGACGGTGAACTCGCGCGTCTCCAGGCGCCGCAGCGGCCGGGACCGCCACCGCCTCAGGTGCTGCGCCAGACGCATCCGCCCTCCTCAGACCGCGATGGGGGCCTTGATGCCCGGGTGCGGGTCATAGCCGACGATCTCGATGTCGGCCAGCTCGAAGCGATCCAGGTCGGTGACATCGGGGTTGAGCCGCAGCACCGGCAGCGGACGCGGCTCGCGGGTGAGTTGGAGCCGCGCCTGGTCGAGATGGTTGGCGTACAGGTGCGCGTCGCCGAAGGTGTGGACGAACTCGCCGACCTGCAGCCCGGTCACCTGGGCCACCATGTGGGTGAGCAGCGCGTAGCTCGCGATGTTGAACGGCACGCCCAAGAACACGTCCGCGGAGCGCTGGTACATCTGGCACGACAGCCGGCCGTTCGCGACGTAGAACTGGAAGAACATGTGGCACGGCGGCAGGGCCATCTGGTCGAGCTGCCCGACATTCCAGGCGTTGACGACGTGGCGGCGGCTGTCGGGATGGGAGCGGATCGACTCCACGACGGCGGCGATCTGGTCGACGTGACCCCCGTCCGGGGTGGGCCAACTGCGCCACTGGTGACCGTAGATCGGGCCCAGGTCGCCGTTGGGGTCGGCCCACTCGTCCCAGATCGTGATGCCGTGATCGTGCAGCCAACCGACATTGGTCGAGCCGCGCAGGAACCACAGCAGCTCGCCGAAGATCGAGCGGGTGTGCAGCCGCTTGGTGGTCAGCAGGGGGAAGCCTTCGGCCAGGTCGAACCGCAACTGCGGCCCGAAGACGCTCAGCGTGCCCGTGCCGGTCCGGTCGCCCTTGGCGACGCCCTCGTCGAGGATGTGCCGCAGCAGGGCGAGGTACTGGGCGTCGGCCCGGTTGGGAGCTTCGGTCACTGCGCGACCCCCTTGTTCACACACTCCAGGTGCCGGACCATCGCCCGCACGGCCTTGCCGCGGTGGCTGATGGCGTCCTTCTCGGCCGGCGTCAGCTCGGCCGACGTGCGCGTCTCACCGTCGGGAACGAACGCCGGGTCGTAGCCGAACCCGTTGCCGCCCCGCTTGTCGCGCCCGAGGCGTCCGGGCATGTCGCGGACGATGACGTGCTCGGCGCCGTCCGGCAGCACCAACGCCATGGCGCACACGAACCGGGCGGTGCGCTGCTCGTCGGGCAGGTCGGCCAGCTGCCGCAGCAGCAAGTCGAGGTTGTCGGCGTCGGACGCCCCAGGCCCCGCCCAGCGCGCGGACCGCACGCCCGGCATGCCGTTGAACGCGTCCACCGCGATGCCCGAGTCGTCGGCGAGCGCCGCCAGCCCGGTGGCCGCGACGGCCGCGCGCGCCTTGATGAGGGCGTTGCCCTCGAAGGTCCACTCCGTCTCGGGGGGCTCGGGGTACGCGGCAACGTCGTCGAGCCCGAGGACCCGCAGGCCGGTGCCGGAGGCATCGGCGATCCGCCGCAGCTCGGCGAGCTTCTTCGCGTTGTGCGTCGCCAGGACGACCGTCTCCACCTTCATCGGGCCAGCGCCTCCGCCTGGAGGCGGGTCAGCTCCGCGCAGCCGGCCACGCCGAGGTCGAGCAGCCGGTCGAGCAACGCACGGTCGAAGGGCTCGCCCTCGGCGGTGCCCTGGACCTCGACGAAACGGCCGTCGCCGGTGCACACGATGTTCATGTCGACCTCGGCCGCGCTGTCTTCGACATAGGGCAGATCGAGCAGCGGCACCCCGTCGACCACCCCCACGCTCACCGCGGCGACCGAGCCCGTCAGCGGCTCGCCCTTGAGGAGGCCGCGCTCGCGCAGCCAGGCCACGGCGTCCGCGAGCGCCACGTAGGCGCCGGTGATGGACGCCGTCCGCGTGCCGCCGTCGGCCTGCAGCACGTCGCAGTCGAGCTGGATCGTGTTCTCCCCCAGCGCGCGATAGTCGATCACGGCACGCAGGGCGCGGCCGATCAGGCGGCTGATCTCGTGGGTGCGCCCGCCGATGCGGCCCTTCACCGACTCGCGGTCGCTCCGGGTGTTGGTGGAGCGCGGCAGCATCGCGTACTCCGCCGTCACCCAACCCAGCCCGCTGCCCTTGCGCCAGCGCGGGACGCCCTCGGTGACGGACGCCGCCACGAGCACCCGGGTGCGCCCGAACTCCACCAGGACGGATCCCTCGGCGTGATCCAGCCAGTTGCGCGTGATGCGCACCTCACGGAGTCGATCGGGAGCACGTCCATCGGAGCGGGTGAAAGCCATGGCCGAGAGCCTACAGGCGCGCCCCGACAATCCCGGGGGCGCCCCCGCGTGGGCAGCCGCGCCCGCGCCGCCGATATCTCCCGCGGCGTCCGGAACCAACCCCGCCCACCTCGCGCCCCCGCGCTCACCTGCGATGCACGAGCTCGCCTCGGTGGGCGCGCGCCGCTGGGCGGCAACACGGCGTGCCGGTTTGCCCGACACATACCCCGGGGGGTATATTCGTGGCCGGAAAGACCACGCCCCAGGGGCTACAAACAAGAGGAGTCGTCACATGTGCCGTGCAGTGAAGTGCCGCGTCTGCGGGAAGACCACGTGGGCCGGGTGCGGACAGCACGTCGCCATGGTGAAGGCGTCGGTCCCGGCCGCGCAGTGGTGCGGCGGCAAGCACACCGCCGAGCAGGAGGCCGCGGCGCCCAGCGGCGGCGGCATCTTCGGCAAGCTGTTCGGCAACTGATCCAGGAGTCGGACCCCACGAGTCACCGGGGCCGGCGGGGCACGAGACCTTCCCCCGTCGGTCCCGGTTCGTGTGTCCCGGGCTCTTTCGGCGCGGCGAGATGACGATCAGAGCGGGCTGGCGGTGAAGATCTGTTCGACATCGGCGACGAACCCGCCCATGAGGCGGCGTCCGATGCCCTCGAATCGCTCGGGATTGCCGGTGGTGAGGAACGTCCGCTGCGCGACCCGGTGCGCGTGGTGGGTCAGGCCGAGGTCGGTCAGCGTGGTGTAGACCTCCTTGGCGCACTCGTCGGCGCTGCTCACGAGTGTGACGCCGTCGCCCATCACGTAGGACAGCACGCCCGCCAGCAGCGGGTAGTGCGTGCACCCCAGGATGAGGGTGTCGACGCCGGCGTCCTGCAACGGCCGCAGGTAGCCCTTCGCCACCTCCAGCAGTTCGGGGCCGCCCGTGATGCCCGCCTCGACGTAGTCCACGAACAGCGGGCACGGCGACGTCACCAACTCGACGCCCGGCACGGCGGCCAACGCGTCGTCGTAGCTGCGCGACAACGCCGTCGCCTCGGTGCAGATGACACCGATCCGTCCGGTGCGGCTCGCCTTCACCGCGCGGCGCGCCGCGGGCAGGATCACCTCGATCACCGGGCAGTCGTAGCGTTCGCGGGCGTCCCGCAGCACCGCGGACGACGCCGAGTTGCACGCGATGACGAGCGCCTTCACGCCCGACTCGTACAGGTGGTCGAGGCACTCGAGGGCATACTCGCGCACCTCGGGGATGGACTTCGAGCCGTAGGGCGCACGCGCGGTGTCGCCGAGGTAGATGACGTCCTCGTTGGGGAGTTGGTCGACGATGGCGCGCGCGACGGTCAGCCCGCCGAACCCGGAGTCGAAGATGCCGATCGGCGCGTCAGTCGAGGTCACCGGACGATTCTAGTGCCGCCGACCCGCCGTGGGCGGCGTCCGGACGCCGCAGGCTCAGCGCCACCAGGACCGGGCCGGTCCGGGCGCGCGACGGCGCGGACGAGCCGCACCCGGGCGTCCCGTCGACCCCCGACGCGCAGGTGCCGCAGCCACCGGAGGGGCACCCCATGGCCAGCTCGCGGGCGTCCAGGCGTCCGAGGCGCACCAAATGGGCGACCGAGGCGTCCACGACATCGCGGGGCAGCCCGGTGACGCGGACGATGTCGGCCAGCGTGCCCGCGTGGTTCTGGATCGCCGCCAGGACGGCCGACAGCGGGCCTACCACCACAACCGCCCGAGCTGGAAGACCGCGACCGCCATGATCCAGGCGACGACCAACTGGACCCCCACGCCGAACAGCGTCCAGCGCAGGCCGACCTCGCGGCGCTGGGCAGCGAGCGTCGCGACGCACGGCGTGTAGGCCAGCAGGAACACCAGGAACGCCCATACCGCGGGCAGCGGGTGGCCGTCGGAGGACTCCTCGAACGCCCCTCGGATCGCCTCCTGCAGCGCCGCGGGGTCGCCGCCCTCCTCGGGATCGGCTACGGCGTAGGTCTGCGCCCAGCTCGAGATGACGGCCTCCTTCGCGACAAAGCCGACCACGAGCGCGGACGCCGTCTGCCACTGCCCGAACCCGGCGGGCTCGAAGACCGGCGCGACACTCTGGGCCGCCACGCCGTAGGCCGAGTCCTGGACCGGCACCTCGCCGAACGCCGCCGCCCCGCGCGCCGGGATGGACTGCAACAGCCACACCGCGCAGACGGTCGCCACGATGATCCCGGACGCCGTGCGCAGGAACCCCTTGAGGCGGTCCCACGTCACCAGCGAGGTGAGCCGCAGCGTCGGCCAGTGGTAGGGGGGCAGGTCGAGGACGAGGGGTTCGGCGCCCATCGTGCGCCACAGCGTCCTGCGCAGCACGAACCCCACCCCCACCACGAACAGGATCGACGCCACGTACATGACGAAGACGACGGTCCCGGCGTGGGCGCCGAAGAAGATGGTCCCGACCATGACGTAGACGGTCAGGCGCGCGCTGCACGAGGTGAACGGCACCAGCAAAGCGGTGAGGATCCGCTGGCGGGCGTCGGAGAGGATGCGGGTCGCCGAGATGGCCGGGACATTGCAGCCGAACCCCACCACCAGCGGCAGGAACGCCTTGCCGGGCAGCCCGATCCGCCGCATCAGCCGGTCGGTGACCACGGCGGCGCGGGCCATGTAGCCGGAGTCCTCCAGGATCGCCAGCAGCGCGAACATGATCGCCATGAGCGGTGCGAAGGTCAGCAGCATGCCCACGCCCGCCACGAGACCGTCCACCAGCAGCCCCTCGACCCAGGTGCCGCCCAGGCCGAGCGCGCCGAGGGCGGCCGCCACGGCGTCCGCGACCGGGCCGGAGAAGAAGCGGTCCAGGGCGTCCTGCAGCGGGGCTGCGATGGTCGTGGTGACCTGGAACACCGCCCACATCACGACCAGGAAGATGAGCGGGCCGGCTACGGGATGCATCGCCCAGCGGTCGATGCGGTCCGAGCGGCTGACGCGGACGGCGTCCGACACCGTCGTGCCGGACGTGACGGCCCCCTCGACCCAGGCGAAGCGCTCGTCCTCGCGGGCCAGGTCGTCCGCGGTCGGACCGACCCCGCGGGGCACCACCGGCGACGGGTTGGCCAGGCTCTGGCGGACGGCGCGGGTGAGGTTGGCCAGCCCGGCCTTGCGGCGCGGATCGACGACGACGACGGGGCACCCCAACGCATCCGAGAGCGCGTAGCTGTCGACCTCGATCCCGGACGCCGCCGCGACGTCGACCATCGTCAGGGCGACGACCACGCGCAGCGGCTGCTCGCGCAACTGGCAGACCAGGTAGAGGCTGCGTGCGAGGTGGGCGGCGTCGACCGCGACCACGACGAGGTCGGGGCGTTCGGACGCCGGCGCGTCGAGCAGCAGGTGCCGGGTCAGGGCCTCGTCGGGGCTGAGCGGGTCGAGGCTGTAGGCACCGGGCAGGTCGACGAGGTTGAACTCCCCCGCCACCCGCGCACCGCAGGCTCCGTCGCAGGCGTCGCAGGCGCAGACGGTGTCGTCGGGGCGGATCCGCCAGCGGCCGCGCGAGACGTCGACGGTCGTGCCGGGCCAGTTCCCGGTCGTGGCGTGCAGGCCGGTCAACCCGTTGAACAAGGTGGACTTGCCGACGTTGGGCGCGCCGGCTAGCGCGATGACGGGAGCGCCCGTCGGTGCCGGATCGTCCGCGGGGCTGTGGCAGGACGCCTGGATGCCGACCGGGTTCTGCAGCAAAGGGCGCAGCGGGAGCTTCATGCGGCGGCCTCCACGTCGAGCCGCGCCAAGATATCGCGGGCCAGCGCGATGCGACCGCCCCCCACGGCGACGACCCGGCCCCCCGCAGCCAGCTTCTGGACGACCTCGACGGACACGCCACGCCGCAGCCCCAGCGCGGTGAGGCGGGCCAGCGTGGCGTGCGGCACGTCGAGCCGGAGCAGGGTGAGCGGGGCGTGCAACGGCGCACGATCCAGCGTCATCGAAGGGCTCATGGCAGGTAAGGCTACCCTAACCACACCCCTGCGAAAGCCCCGCCTGGCTCCCGTCTCACCCCAGCTCGGACCACCCGAGCTGCGCCCACGCCCACTCCGGGGCCAGCTTGTCGATCCGGTCGAGGACCCACGTGGGCGCGGGATCGAGCGCCGCGGCGTCCGCGGCCGACGCCTCCCCCGTGAGGACGAGCGCCGAGGGCATGCCCGCGGCCTGGGCCATCGCGATGTCGGTCGCCGGACGATCGCCGACCATGACGGCACGCTCCAGCGGCACCTCCACCCCGGCCAGCGCCGTCGCGAGCATGAGCGGGTTCGGCTTGCCGAGCGTCGCCTGGCAGGTCGTGCTCGTGCAGGCCTCGATGGCCGCGGTGATGGCCGCGGCGTCCGGCTCGCCGTGTCCGGACGGGTACGGGCAGAACCGGTCCGGATGGGTCTGGACGAGGAACGCCCGCCGGTGGAACCAGATGGCGTCGAACGCGATCTGGAGCTTGCGGTAGTCGAAGCCGCGGTCGTAGGACGCGATCACGATGTCGATGCGCTCGGGATCCTCGCTCACGGCGATCCCCGCCTGCGCGAGCGCCCGCCACAACGGCCCCTCGGCGATGGGGAAGACGACGGCGTCCGGATGGTGGCGCCGCAGCCATCCGACGGTCGTCGCGATCGGGTTGGTGATCTCGGAGGCCGGGGTCGGCAGTCCGAGCCGGGCGAGCTTCTCGGAGTACTGCGCCGCGTCGCGGGTCGGGTTGTTGGACAGGAACCGCACGGGGATGCGGCGACGCCGCAACTCCCCCACCATCCTGGCCGCCCCGGGCAGCAACTGCCCGCCGAGGAAGATCGTCCCGTCGAGGTCGAAGACGTAGGCGTCCGCGAACTGCGTCGGACGCCCGCCCTCGGTCATCGCACGGCCCCCAGCCCCAGCGCCTGGTGGACCAACTCGATCGGGTGGATCGTCTCCGCCCCCGTCGACTTCTTGATCTGCCACCGGCACGTCTCGGTGTCGCAGGCCGCCAACTCGGGATTGACCTCCAGCACGTGGTCGAACAGCGGCTTGCCGACCGCCTGCGCGATCTCGTACTTCTCCTTCTTCAACCCGTAGGTGCCCGCGATGCCGCAGCAGGTCGCGCCGCTCTCGACCACGTCGAGCTCGGGGATCAGGCGCAGCAGGTCCAGCGCGGGCATCCCGATGCCCTGGCTGCGAACCTGGCACGGCTGGTGATAGGGCACGCGCAGCGGGATCGGCTGGAAGTCGAAGGTCAGCTCGCCGGAGTCGTAGCCCTCCATGAGGAACTCCGAGATGTCCCGGGTCCGGGTGCCCACCTCGAGCAGCCCGGGATCGTCGAGTCCGAGGATCTCGTGGGCTTCGTGCTTGAGCATGCCCGCGCACGAGCCGGCGGTGCTGACGATCGTGAGATCCGGACCGCCCGCCTGCAACTGCTTCACCAGCTTCATCACCGACGCCGACGCCTGCGGGAACAACCCGTTGCTCTGCTCGGCCAACCCGCAGCAGCCCTGTGGCGGCACGACGACCTCGTAGCCGAGGTGCTCCAGCACCTCGATGGCCTTCTGCGCCGCGCGGACCTCGAAGTACCCGCCCGCGCACCCGTGGAAGAACACGACCGGGCCGCGCGTGGGCGTCCGGGTGGGTGCCGGACGCTTCTTCAACCAGCCGTGCAGCGTCTTGGGCTGGGCGGTCGGCATCGGCGCATCGGCGTGGACGCCCACCACGGCCTGCATGACCGCGCGCGCCAGGCCGTTGCCCAGCACGAGGTTGGCCAGGGGTGCCACGGGCGTCATCGCCTGGCCCATGAGCGTGGTCTGCGTGATGAGGCGGTCGCGCACCGGGACGCCGTGCTCGGCCTTCATCACCGCGCGGGCCAGCGAGTTGAGTTCGGCGACCTTCACGCCCTGGGGGCAGACCACCGAGCACGTCCCGCAGCTGCTGCAGTAGTCGACCGAGTGATCCGCGGAGTCGCCGTTGCGGAAGCGCTCGGCCTGCGGGCCCACGAACTTCGGTCCGGAGAACAGCGGGGTGACCGCCGCGACCGGGCAGGTCGCCTCGCAGATCGTGCACTTCACGCAGTGGTCGAGCGATGCCCGGGTGAGCTCGTTGTTGAGCCGCTCCCGCAGCTTCCGGGCCTCCTCGGCCCGCGCCTTCTGGCTCACGCGACACCTCCTGTGCTGTCGGCCGCGCGCACGGCCGTGGCGACGGCGATGCCGTCTCCGGACTTCTCGCGCCACCGCTGGGCGCCCGCCAGCAGGGAGCCGGCGACGAACAAGTTCTCGTGGACGACGGCGCCCGCGGCGTCCGTCGGCCGCATGGTCGCATCCGTGCGGACGCCGACCTCGAAGAGCGGCTGGGGGCCCCACCAGTCGTCCCCGACGAGCCCCGCGGCGTCGTCGGCGGTGAGGGGCAACCCGAAAGCGGGCTCGGTGATCCGGCCGTGGGAGTCCACCGCCAGCGCGCCGGATTCGAAGCCGCCGGGGGCGAAGACGAAGGACTGCGCCACGAGGTCGCGTGCGCCGCCGGCGGCCGCGATCCGGACCGACGCGATGCGGTCGCCGTCCGCGGCGAAGCCGACCACCCGGCTGCCGGGCAGGTACCGCACTCCCGCCGCCTTGACCCGGCGCAGCAGTGCTTCGAACAGGCGGATGCCCGGCACGGACGGCGGCTGCAGCGCCACCTCGGCGACCGGACGCCCCACGCGCCGCTGGACCTGCGCCCAGACGTCCGGACGCCGCACGCCCAGGACCGCGGGCACGAGCACCACGTCGCCGGCGGGCGCGGCCGCGGCCACGGCGTCGGCGAACCGAGCCGCGAAGGCGCCGTTGTCGAGCGCGCGGGCGTAGGTGAGCCCGGAGGGATCGGCCTCGCCCGGACGGGCCGGGAGGTCGATCCAGGCCGCGGACGCCGCAAGCGCCCCGCCGTCCGGCGCGCACGAGCGGGCGAGGTTGGCCGCGACGAGGTCGGCCTGGAAGTCCTTGAGCTGCCGGACGCCGACGACGGCGTAGGTCAGCCCGCCGCGGGCGTCCGCGGCCGCCATCGAGGCGGGGGCCAGCGCGGTGGGACGGATGGCCCCCACCGCGGTCGGCAGGTGCAGGTTGACGGCCGGGTCGCCGACGAACGCGCCGTCCAGTTCGGTGGCCAGCCAGGAGATCGCGTCGCGGACGGCGTCCGGTCCCACCGCGGCGTAGGGGTGGGTGGCGGGCACCGACGCCACGGCCTCCAGCGGGCGCAGGACGCGGTCGGGGGCGTACCCCAGGATGTCGAGGGTGCCCTGGGAGAGCTGCGGGCCGCCGACGCCGAAGGAGACCAGCGTCACGCTGCGGCCGGCACGGGCCAGGCGGAGGGCGGCGACGAGACCGGCGAGACCGGCGCCGATGACGACGGCGTCGCGGGGACGGGCGGGGGCGGTCATCGGACGACCTCTTCCTCGGGCTGGGGCAGGTGCTCGACATCGTAGGTTCCCGAGTGGATCCAGTAGTCGAGCGCGGTCTGGCGCACCTGGTCGCCGTGGACGATCGGCCAGATGCCGCGCCAGCGGTACTTCAGGAACAGCCGCAGCAGGCCGGTGGCGCGCTCGGCGTCCACGCCCTCGCTGCAGGAGACGCCGGCGGCGCGGGCGGCGCAGAACCCGCCCTGGCAGGGGCCCATGCCGACGCGCAGTTGACGGCGCAGGTCGTCGAAGGTGGCGTTGGGCTGCTCGGCGAGCGCCTGGGTGAACATCGACTTCGTGACGAGCTCGCACTCGCACAGCGTCTGCTCGTGGAGCCGGTCCTCCTCGCGCTCGGCGAGGCGGTGGGTGACGGCGTAGAGGCGTCCGGACTCGCTGCCGGGGACCGGCTCGGACGCCGTGGTGCACGGCCGAATCTCGCCCAACTGCTCGCCCATGGCGTCCACGATGTGCTCGGCCATGAGCCGGTACGTGGTGAGCTTGCCGCCCCCGATCGTGAGCATGCCGGACAGGCCGTCGCGGGCAGCGTGGTCGAGGACGGCCATGCCGCGGCTCATGTGGCGGGTGTCCTCGACGGCGACGCGGTTGTCGCGGATGAGCGGGCGCGACCCGGACCAGGCGTGGACCGCGCGGGCCTTGCGGAAGCCCGGGATCATGTGCTCGCCGGCGTCCAGCATCTGCTGGACCTCCGCGTGCGGGATCGGGAGGTGGTCGGGGTCGGTCTCGTGGACGTCGGTGGTGCCGATGATCGACACGGTGTGCACCGGCACGAGGATGTCGCCGTCGGTCGGGTACACGCAGCGGTTGACGACGGTGTTCACCAGCCGGTGGTTCATCGCGATCATGATGCCCCGGCCCGGGATGACCTCCACGGGCTCGCAGCCGGCCATCGCCGCGACCTGCCCGGCCCACGGCCCGGCGCAGTTGAGGACGAAGCCGCAGTCGATGCGGACGTCCTGGCCCGCCTTCTCGTCGCGGCACAGCACGGCGGCGACCCGGTCGCCGTCCCGCTCGATGGAGGTCACGCGGTGGTACGTCAGCACCTGGGCGCCATAGGCCTTCGCGGAGCGCGCCGCGCCCCAGACGAGCTGCCAGCCGTCGACCGTGGCGTCGTCGACCTCGATGGCGCGGACGATCCCGGGGTTGATCCGCGGCTCGCGGCGCAGCACCCCGCGCACGTCGACCTCGGCGGCCCGGACGCCGGTGGCGGCGGCCCCGGCGAGGAACCGGTCGGCGTAGGCGGGATCGTCGCCCGGCAGCGTGACGAACAGCCCGCCGGTCGCCTCGATGGCGTCGGCCTGGATGCGGCGCAGGATCGCGTTCTCCTCCGCGCACTCGGTCGCCGACTGGGGATCGCTCACGACGTAGCGGCCGCCCGAGTGGAGCAGCCCATGGAATCGTCCGGTTGTGCCCTGTCCGAGGTCGACCCGCTCGAGCAGAATCGCGGAATACCCGCGCATCGCGGCGTCGCGGACGACGCCGACTCCCGTGGAGCCACCCCCCACGACCACCACGTCAGCCTGGAGCCTCTTCACGTCGATGTCCTTCCCATGCCACGACCGAGCTCGATCGCCTCACTGTGGCCCCAGCCTTCCGCCCCGGCAAGCTGCGTTTGGCATTCCGCACGAGGATGCACGCTCGTGGTGGAACCCTGCACAATCGTGCGTAGTCGACCACCGGGCGAGGGTGTCACTCGACCCCATTGGCGCCGCCCGGAGCGCCGGTCCGCGCCAAGAGAGGCATCACTGCTCCAGCAGCCGCACCACCGCACGAGCCGTTGCGTCGCAGCAGACGAGGTCGGTGGCCGTCCCCGCCCTCAGGGCACCCAGCAGCGCGCGCGCCCGGGTGGGATCGCCGACCACGCAGAGCCTCCGGGGAATGCGCTGCAGGTCGGTGGGCGTGGGACCCGTCGCCCTCCGGTTGAGCGAGATGTCCTCGCTCGTCCCGTCCTCGCGCAGCAGGACGGTACACACGTCGCCCACGGCGCCCTCGCGCTTGGCGTTGGCGAGGTCCTGGGCATCGATGTAGCCGGAGGCGTACACGTGCGAGGGCACGCGGCCGTAGATGCACCCCACGCCGAACAGGGCGATGTCGAGCCGCTCGATCTCGCCGAGCACCTGCTGGATCGAGCGTTCCCGCCAGAGCACGTTCTTGCTCTCCGCGTGGTCGAAGAAGGCCGGCACGGGGAACGCGACGACGCGGGCGGCATAGGCGTCCGCGAAGGTCTGGAGGATCGCACCCACGTAGGGCATCCCGAACTCCAGCGCGTGGGCCGAGCCGTTCAATTGCACGACCCGGACGCCCTCGAGCGAGCGCCGCGTGAGGTGCCGGGCCACCTGGGACACCGTGACCCCCCAGGCGATGCCCAGGCGGGTGTGGTCGGTCATCAGCGTGCCGAGGATCTCCGCGGCGCGCGTGGCGACCGCCGTGAACCGGTTGATGGGGCTCGTCCCCTCGCTCACCACGACCGTGTGGACCGTGATCCCGAACACGTTCTGCAGTGCGCGGGCCGCCGTCGACTGCGAACCGCGCGGTTCCGCCAGCGAGATCCGGACGATCCCCTCCTCCCGCGCTCGAGCCAGCAGCCGGGAAACCGTGGATCGGGAGACCCCCAGATCGCGCGCGATGGCGTCCATCGTCTCACCGCCCACGAAGTGCCGCTGGGCCGCCGCGTACATGTCCTCGTAACGATCGTCCATCTCGTTCCTCTTGTCCTGCACATCCGTGCAAGGCCTCGACTCGAAGGGCCGTGCCCTCTCCATGATGACGCTTGGCGGCCGCGTCGGGCCGCAGATTCTTCCTAGCAGACGCCGGGATGGCGTCGGAAAGTGAGAGCCCCGTGTCGCTCGCGACAATTTTCGGTTCCGAGGTGGTGGGCACCGCCATGCTCCTCCTGCTCGGCGTCGGCGTCGTGGCCAACAACCTGCTCCCCAAGAGCAAGGGCCACGGCTCCGGAACGCTTCACATCAACTTCGGCTGGGGTCTCGCGGTCTTCGCGGGCGTGCTGGTCTCGGGGACCTCGGGTGCGCACCTGAACCCGGCCGTGACGCTGGGCATCCTCGCCTCGGGCGCCAAGGAGTACGTGCCCGGCGTCGCCGTGGGCGTGGTGTCGACCCTCGTGTACCTCCTCGGCCAGATGGTCGGCGCGTTCATCGGCGCGGTCTTGGCATGGCTCGCCTACAAGGATCAGTACGACCAGGAGTGCGACCCGGCCCTCAAGCTCGGCACCTTCTCCACCGGCCCTGAGATCCGCAACACCGTCAGCAACCTCGTCACGGAGATCATCGGCACCTTCGTCCTGGTCTTCGTGATCCTCGGCGCCGGCCACTACGCCCCCAAGGGTTCGGTCGGCATGGCCTGGCTCGGCGCCCTCGGCGTCGCGCTGCTCGTCGTCGGCATCGGCGCCTCGCTCGGTGGCCCGACCGGCTACGCCATCAACCCGGCCCGTGACCTCGGCCCCCGCATCGCCCACGCGATTCTGCCCATCAAGGGCAAGGGCGGCTCCGACTGGGGCTACAGCTGGATCCCCGTCGTGGGCCCGATGATCGGCGGCCTCCTGGGCGGCTTCGCCTCGCAGTTCATCCTCTTCTGACGCTCGACCCGACGCCCTCCCCGACGCCATGATGGGCCCCTCGCCCTCAGGCGTGGGGAGCGGCGCCCCTTCACGCGGCCACGAGCCGCCCAACATCGCAAGGAGCATCATTCATGACCGAATCCACCTACGTCCTGGCGATCGACCAGGGCACCACCAGCACCCGTGCCATCGTCTTCGACCACAGCGGCCGCAGCGTCGCGTCCGGCCAGAAGGAGCACGAGCAGATCTTCCCGAAGGCCGGCTGGGTCGAGCACGACCCGATGGAGGTCTGGGGTAACACCCGCGAGGTCGTCGCCGAGGCGCTCGCCAAGGCCGACATCAACCGCCACCAGCTCGCCGCGGTGGGCATCACCAACCAGCGCGAGACCACCGTCGTGTGGGAGGCCGCCACCGGCCTGCCCGTCTACAACGCCATCGTCTGGCAGGACACCCGCACCCAGAAGATCGTCGAGGAACTCGGCGGCGCCGAGGGCGCGAACAAGTACAAGGACCGCGTGGGCCTCCCGCTCGCCACCTACTTCTCCGGCCCGAAGGTCAAGTGGATCCTCGACAACGTCGAGGGCGCCCGCGCCAAGGCCGAGGCCGGCGAGCTGCTCATGGGCAACATGGACACCTGGCTGATCTGGAACCTCACCGGCGGCGTCAACGGCGGCGTCCACGTCACCGACGTCACCAATGCCTCGCGCACCATGCTCATGGACCTGGACACCCTGTCCTGGGACGCCGACATCGCCGCCGACATGACGATCCCGATGTCCATGCTGCCCACCATCAAGAGCTCCGCCGAGATCTACGGCTACGGCGCCAAGGACAGCCTCCTCATCGACACCCCGATCGCCGGCGACCTCGGCGACCAGCAGGCCGCGACGTTCGGCCAGGCGTGCTTCGAGAAGGGCATGGCCAAGAACACCTACGGCACCGGCTGCTTCATGATCATGAACACCGGCGAGGAGATCGTCCCGAGCAAGAACGGCCTGCTCACGACCGTGTGCTACAAGATCGGCGAGGCCAAGCCGGTGTACGCCCTCGAGGGCTCCATCGCCGTCACCGGCTCGCTGGTGCAGTGGCTCCGCGACAACCTCAAGATGTTCTCCTCGGCTCCCGAGGTGGAGGAGCTCGCGGCCACCGTCTCCGACAACGGCGGGGCGTACTTCGTGCCCGCGTTCTCCGGCCTGTTCGCGCCGTACTGGCGTGCGGACGCCCGCGGCGCGCTCGTCGGCCTCACCCGGTATGTCAACCGCGGCCACATCGCCCGCGCGGTCCTGGAGGCCACGGCCTACCAGACCCGCGAGGTGCTGGACGCCATGGAGGCCGACTCCGGCGTCAAGCTGGCCGAGCTCAAGGTCGACGGCGGCATGACGGCCAACGAGACCCTCATGCAGTTCCAGGCCGACCAGGTGGGCGTCCCCGTCGTCCGTCCGGTCGTCCCGGAGACCACGGCCCTCGGCGCGGCCTACGCGGCCGGCATCGCGGTGGGCTTCTGGTCCGGCGAGTCCGATGTCATCGCCAACTGGGCCGAGGACAAGCGTTGGGTGCCCCAGATGGAGGAGACCGAGCGCGCCCGCCTCTACCGTTCCTGGAAGAAGGCCGTCACGAAGACCTTCGACTGGGTCGACGAGGACGTCGCTGAGTGATCCCTCACCGAAGCGGCCGCCCGTGAGGCGGCCGCTTCGTGCGTTCTCGCTCAATACCGGGCCTCAGCAGGAGAGCGCCTCCAGCAGCGATTCGAGGATCCACCCGAGCCAGTCGTAGACGTCGAGCACGTAGCGACGGGCGTCCTTGCGGGGCAGTGCGGACAGGGCATCGTGATCGTCCTCGGTCTCGATGCCCAGCCGCGCGGCGAGGCTCAGGCGGACGGCGTTGACGGTCCGCAACCAGGCGTCGACGTGGGCGTCCGGAACCCGCAACGACGTCCCCTCGACCGCCTCCAGGTCGGCCAGGACGATGTGGGCGGCCTCCAGTCGGCCGCGCCGCAGCGCGTCCTCGGTGAGTGCCCGATACTCCGCGGACGCCGCGGCGTCGGCGTAGGCGTCCGGGAACAGGCGCCGGACGATGGGGTCGGAGTGGTCGAGCGCCTCGGAACCGCCGAACTCGCTGGCCCAGCGGGCGAAGGGATCCTCGGGGGCGGCGTCCGGACCGTCGCCGAGCAACTCGGCGACCTGCTCCACCAGCGAGGCGAGCAGCCCCAGCTCGTCGGCATCCACGCGGGCCGCGAGCACCCCATCGCGGCGACGAAACGCCTTCACTGCGACCGCTCCAGCGTGGCCCACAGCCCGTAGGCGTGCATGGCGTTCACGTCGCGCTCCATCTCCTCGCGCGTGCCGGACGCGACGACCGCCTTGCCCTCGACGTGCACCTGCATCATCAGGCGCCGGGCCTTGGCCTTGTCGAAGTGGAAATACGTGACGAACACGTGGGTGACGTAGCTCATGAGGTTGACCGGATCGTCCCAGACGATGGTGACCCACGGCAGGGCCGGGACAACGGTCTCGGCCGGACGCTCGGCGACCGCGACGCCGCCGGACGGGGCGGGCTGGTCGGGGGACGTGGTCACGAGGACCATTCTGGCAGAGGCGGTGGCTAGGCTGGCGTCCATGACCGCCGCCACGACCGCGCTCCTGACCGACCACTACGAGCTCACCATGGTGCGCGCCGCCATGGGGTCGGGCACCGCGTTCCGACGTTCGGTGTTCGAGCTGTTCGCCCGCCGGCTGCCGGAGGGGCGCCGCTATGGGGTCGTGGCCGGCGTCCAGCGGGCGCTGGAGGCGATCGAGAACTTCCGGTTCGACGACGAGACCCTGAGCTTCCTCGTCGCGCGCGGCATCGCCGACGACGAGCTCGCGCACTACCTGGCGAGCTACCGGTTCACCGGCAATGTGTGGGGCTACGGCGAGGGCGAGCTGTACTTCCCGGGCTCCCCGCTGCTGCGCGTCGAGGGCACCTTCGCCGAGGCGTGCCTGCTGGAGACGGTCCTGCTGAGCATCTACAACTACGACTCCGCGGTGGCGTCGGCCGCGTCCCGCATGACGGCGATGGCCGGCGACCGGCCCTGCATCGAAATGGGCAGCCGCCGCATGAACGAGCACGCCGCGGTGGCGGCCGCCCGGGCCGCCTACATCGCCGGCTTCTCCGGCACATCCAACCTGGAGGCCGGGCGCACCTACGGCATCCCCACCCTCGGCACGGCGGCGCACTCCTTCACGCTGCTGCACGACACCGAGACCGACGCCTTCCGCGCCCAGCTCGCGGCCCTCGGCCACGACACGACGCTGCTCGTGGACACCTACAACGTCGAGGCCGCCGTCCGGGCCGGCGTCGAGCTCACCCAGGGCCGGCTTGGCGCCGTCCGGCTCGACTCGGGCGACCTGATGGAGCTGGCCGGCGAGGTCCGGCGCCTGCTCGACTCCCTGGGCGCCCGCTCCACGCGCATCATCGTCACCTCCGACCTCGACGAGTACCAGATCGCGGCCCTGCGGGCCGCCCCCGTCAACGGCTACGGCGTCGGCACCTCCCTGGTCACCGGTTCGGGCGCCCCCACCTGCTCGTTCGTGTACAAGCTGGTCGCGCGGGCGTCCAGCGACGATCCGGACGCCGAGCTGGCGCCGGTCGCCAAGCGCAGCGCGTCGAAGGCGACGGTGGGCGGACGCAAGTTCGCGCTGCGGCGCCTGGACTCCCGCGGGGTGGCCGAGGCCGAGGTCGTCGGCATCGGGGCACCGCCCGAGGGCGACCACAACGACCGTCCGTTGCTCACCGAGCTGGTCCGCGACGGCGAGATCGTCGGACGCGAGCCCCTGGACGCCGCCCGCGAGCGGCACGCGCGCGCCCGGGCCGAACTCCCCCGCGCCGCCCTGCGCACGTCGAAGGGTTACCCTGCCATCGTGACCCTCATGCTCGAGGCCGACGGCGACCAGACGTTCAACCCCTACGCCCCGGAGAAGTGACATGACCCGCGCCCTGATCGTCGTCGACGTCCAGAACGACTTCTGCGAGGGCGGCGCGCTCGCCGTATCGGGGGGCGCCGCCACGGCGTCCGCCATCAACGACCTGCTGCTGTCGGGGCCCGACTACCGCGTGATCGTCGCGACCCGCGACCGGCACGTCGATCCGGGCGGCCACTTCGCCGCGGAGCCCGACTACGTCGATACCTGGCCGCCGCACTGCGTGGCGGGGACGCCGGGTGCCGAATTCCACCCGAACCTCACCTGGCGGGGGTTCGACGCCGTCTTCGACAAGGGCGAGACGACCGCGGCGTACTCGGGGTTCGAGGGCCGCTGCCGGCGGTCCGGCATGTCCCTGGAGGATTTCCTGCGCGAGCACCGCGTCAAGGACGTCGACATCTGCGGGATCGCCACCGACTACTGCGTGAAGGCGACGGCGTTGGACGCCGCCCGCCTCTGCTTCCGGACCCGCGTCCTGCTCGACCTGACCGCGGCGGTCTCCCCCGCCGGGCTCGACGAGGTCATCGACGAGCTGAGGGCGGCGAAGGTGACGGTTACCGGGTCTTGAGGCCGGCCGTCAGTCCTCGTGCGGCTTGTCCCGGCCGAGCCGGGCACGGATGGCGATGAGATCCACGGCGTGGCGCTCCAACGCGCGGTCCTCGGGCAGCCGCGGCACCCAGGGGCGCACCGGCTCGTCGTTGTCGTCGGCGTCCTTGGCGGTGTAGACGATCGTGCAGTGGGTGGTCGTCTGGAGCACCGGACTGCGGGGATCCCCCGAGCGGACCCACACCGAGACGTGCATCTGGGACCCGGTGGTGTAGATGAGGCGGGCGTCCACCTCGACGAGATCCCCGATGAACATCGGGCGGTAGAACCGGAAACCGCCCGCGTAGGTGGCGCGCGCGTGCCCGTGGTGCCAGCGCTCGGCGACCAGTTTCCCGGCCGTCATGATCCAGTGCATGACGTAGCCGCCATGGACCTTGCCGCCCCAGTTGACGTCGCTGGGCTCGGCCAGGAAGCGCAGCGTCTCGCGGCAGGCCTCGGTGGCGTCGCTGTAGGTCTGGTCGGCCATGGCCTTCTCGACCTCGGCCCGGACGCCGGTGAGGACCTGGGAGCGGGCGTGCTCGACGCGCTCCCACTCGTCCTCGGGCGCGAACTGCGGCACCGGCGTGGGGCGCCCGTCGGCGTCCATCGCCACGAACACGAGCAGGCACTGGGTGGTGACCTCGCGGGCGTGGGTCCGAGGGTCGGCCCGCGCCACCGTACAGACGACCTGGAGCGAGGACCGTCCGGTGTAGACGACCCGCGCCTCCACCTCGACCAGATCGCCGACGGCGACCGTCTTGGCGAAATGGATGTTGCCGACATAGGCCGTCACGCAGTAGGCGCCGGTCCAGCCGACGGCGCAGGCATAGCCCGCCTTGTCGATCCATTCCAGGACCTTGCCGCCCCCGACATAGCCGCGGACGTTGGCGTCCATCGGCGCCGCCAGGAAGCGCAGGGTGATGCTGCGCTGCTCGCCGGGCATGTCAGCGCCGTTCCGGCACCTGGGTGGTGAACCGGTTCATGACCGTCGCCAGGCGACGGGCACGCGCGCTGGTGAAGACGTCCTCCAGGAACATCTGCTTGCCGTCTGGGCCGGACAGCGGGACGCGCCAGTTCGGGTACTCGTTCATGGTGCCGGGCTGGTTCTGCGTCCGACGGTCGCCCACGGCGTCGGTCAGCGCGGCGCAGAGCACCCGGGACGGCGTCTGGGCCAGGTACCGGTGCATGGCGAGCACGTACTCCTCGACGGGGTCGTCGCCCTCGCGGAGCAAGCCGCGGCCCTCAAGGATCCCCCGCCACGTGTCGAACATCCGATCCGCGTTGGCCTCCTCGACCTCTTCGGGCTCGGTCAGCAGCCCGAGGGTGCTCTGCAGGTGGATGTGGTCCTTGGCGAGGTAGCCGGCCGTCGGCGGCATGTCGTGGGTGGTCACCGACGCCATGCAGTACTCGCGGTAGTCCTCCGGCGCCAACGGCGTGCCGTCCTGGTTGGACTCGAACCACGCCACGGATGTGCCCAGCAGGCCGCGGTCGCGCAGGTACACGCGGACCCACGGCTCGACGGTGCCGAGATCCTCGCCGACGACGAGCGCGCCGGCGCGGTAGGCCTCGAGCACCACGATGCCGACCATCGCCTCGTGGTTGTAGCGGACGTAGGTGCCCTGGGTCGGATTCATGCCCTCGGGGATCCACCAGAGCCGGAACAGGCCCATGACGTGGTCGACGCGCAGGCCGCCGGAGTGGCGCAGGTTGCCCGCCACCATCGCGCGGAACGGCTGGTAGGACAGATCCTCGAGGCGATCCGGACGCCACGGCGACTGGCCCCAGTCCTGGCCGAGCTGGTTGTAGTGATCCGGCGGGGCCCCCACGGACACGCCCTGGGCGAAGGAGTCGCCGAGCGTCCACGCCTCGGCGCTCTCGCGGCCGACGCCGACGGCGAGGTCGTTCATGACGCCGATGCGCATGCCGGCGTCGCGGGCGGTCGACTGGGCGGCGCGGAGCTGCTGGTCGGCGATCCACTGGAGCCAGACGAAGAATTCGATGTCGTAGGCGTTCTCCTCGGCGAAGGCGGCGACCTCCGGCGACGACGGACGCTTGAACTCCGCCGGCCACTGACGCCAGTCGGGCCCGAGGTGATCCACCAGCACGCACCACGTGGCGAACTGGGACAGGGGGCGTCCCTCGCGGCGGACGAAGTCGTCCATGGCCATCCGCCGCACGTCGGTGAGCCCGGCGGCGTACACGATCTTGAGGGCGGCGATCTTGGCGACCCACACAGGATCGCGGAGGATGCGGTCCTTGCCCTTGAGCGCCCGCATCAGGCCCTTCTTGATGCGACGGATGTCGCGGCGCGGCTTGCGGCGCAGCAGCGCGAACTCGGGGATCGATTCGGGGCGGATGTACAGCGGATTGACGAACCGACGGCTGGCGGGCAGGTAGGGCGACGGCTCGATCGGCGGCTTGGGCTCGGCGGCGTGCAGCGGGTTGACGAGCACGTAGTTGGCGAAGTGCTGCGTGGCGGCGAACACCGTCAGGTCGGAGAGATCCTGGAGGTCGCCGACGCCCCAGGACGCCTGCGACCGCAGGCTGTACAGCTGGGTGGCGTAGCCCCAGGCGCGCCGGTCTCCCATCGTGGCCGGGAAGCCCAGGAAGTGCGGGCTCACCACCAGCGTGGACTCCGCGGAGCGGTCGGCCCAGGTGAGCTGCAGCCGGTGGTAGCCGAGCGGAAGATCCACCGGCGTCCAGAATGTGCCCTCACCCACCCAGCGGCCGTCGATCTCGCGATCGGGGGTGTCGTTCTGACCCAGGTAGGTCTCCCGGGTGCCGCCGTCCTCCAACCGGATGGTCAACGTGGCCGGGGCCCCGGCGTCCACGTGGATGACGATCGGGACCGCACGGCCCTGCTCGGTGATGACGAAGGGCGGCAGGGCGCGCCGCCACGGACGCAGCTCCAAATCGGTCAGGGCGGCCTCGGCGGCCTCGGGGGTGGAGGCGTCCACACCCATGCCCTTCAGGATGCCGATGACCGAGGCATCGGACACCTCCGTCAGGCGGCCTTTCCAATCCCAAAACTCGGTCGCGATCCCGAAAGCATCGGCCAGACGGGCGAGGGCGGCGTTGGTCAGCGGCATGGCTGCAACCTTACCCGCCGAGGCTTATGCGGATGCCTCAAACGGCGCCACAAGTCGACGCAGAAGGTCGGCGGTCGCAGCGCGCTCGTCGGGGTTCAGGACGCCCAGAATGTGCTGCTCCCGCACGAGCAAATCGCCGAGGGCGTGTTCGACGGCATCGCGGCCCTTCGGGAGGAGGCGGACGCGGACGCCGCGGCGATCGCGGGGATCCGGGAGCCGCTCCACCAGCCCGCGGGCGGCCAGCCGATCGATGCGATTGGTCATGGTGCCGGAAGTGGAGAGCGTCTGCTGGATCAGTTGCCCCGGCGACAGCTCGTACGGCGCGCCCTCACGGCGCAACGCCGCCAGGACGTCGAACTCCCAGACGTCCAGGCCATGGGTGGCGAAGGACTCCTTGCGGGCGAAATCGAGGTGTCGCGCCAGGCGCGTCACGCGCGACAGGACGCTCAACGGGCTGACGTCCAGATCCGGGGCCTCGCGGTCCCACGCGTGCAGGATGCGATCTACCTCGTCCATGAGTCCCCTCTCGACATCGAGATTCTAACCAGTCGAGAATCACGATCGGGACGCATTCTCATCACGCGACGGTCACGGAATGGTTCTTCAGGGGTCCGATCCGCGTGGCGACCACCGCGGCGAGGGCGGCCGCGACCAGCAACACCCCTTCCAGAAGGCCGAATCGGATCGCGGGGGTGGCGGCCTGGGAGGCCGCGAAGACGGTCCCGGCGAGGCCCGCGAGCAGGGCGTTACCGAGCATCTCGCCGACCTGGAGGGCGGACGTGTTCCGTCCGAGTTCGCCGCGTTCGGACAGCTGCATGACGGCCAGGGCGGTGCTGGACGACTGCAACCCCATCCCGACCCCGGCGAGCGCGAACCCGGCGACCGGCACGGCGATGCCCCCCGCTGCGGACGCCAGCCCCCCGGCGATAGCGGCGATGCCGGCCGCCACGGCGACGGCACCCACCCCGACGATCCGATCGCGGCGCAGTCTCAGCCAGCCGCGCGACTGGAGCCAGGAGCCCAGCATCCAGCCCACCGAGCTGAGCGTGATCGCCACGCCGGCGGTAAGCAGGTCCACCCCGTACACCGTGACGAGCGCGAGCGGCAGGAACGCGGTCGTCCCGAAGAAGGACCCCGACGACAGCAGCCGCACGGCGATCACGGCGGAGATGCCACGCGCGAACGGACCCACTCCGGAGGGCATCAGGCGCGGTGCGCCCCACGCCAGCAGCCCGACTCCGGCGACCACCAACCCCAGCGACCACACCTCCAGCCGCTGCCCGGCCGCCTGGACGAGCGCCGTGCCCAGCGCCACCACGAGCGCCGCCCACACGGGGGCTGGGGCGCTCTCGGGCTCCCCCGGCGGCGGGATGTCCCGCAGCGCGGGCACGATGACGGCGCCCCCGAGGAGCATGAGCGGCAGGACCCCCCAGAACACCCAGTGCCACGACCACGTCTGGGACAGCCAGGCCGCGACGGCGGGACCCACGAACGACGGCAGCATCCACGCCGCCGAGTACCAGGTCATCACGCGCGCCCGCTGGGCCGGGTCGAACGCCGTCGCGGTCACCACCATGAGCGCGAGGTTGACCGCCCCGCCGCCGAACCCCTGGACGAGGCGTCCGGCCAACAAAACGGGCATAGACGGCGCGGACGCCGCCACGATCGTCCCCACCAGCAACAGGACCAACCCGCCCGCGAAGGGCGTCCGCGGACCCACCCGGTCGCTGAGGCGTCCGGCCACCACGATGGCCACGATCATCGGGATGATCGTCGCGGTGAACACCCAGGCGTACAGCTCCTGTTGGCCGAGGTCGGCCGCGGCGGCCGGCATCGCGGTGGTGACCGCCTGGGCCTCGAACGCGACCGCCGTCACGACGACGAGCAGACCTACGACGAGGCTGGGGCGGCTAGTAGACATGCGGCCCATCCCATCACGAACCTGCCCCTAGGATGACCACATGACCCAGCTCACACCCGCGCCCGGGTCGCACACCGTCCTGGACGAACGCACCGAGTTTCGGCTGGACGAAGGCGACCACGAGCGCTTCAGCCACTACGTGCCGAAGGACCGCCTGACCGAGGCGATGGTGATGGGCACGCCCGTCGTCGCCCTGTGCGGCAAGGTGTGGGTCCCGAGCCGCAATCCCGACCGCTTCCCGGTGTGCCCGGAGTGCAAGGAGATCTGGGAGTCGTTCAAGCCCGGCGAGGGCGGCCGCGACGGGGCGGGGGACCAGTCATGAGCGAGTCCCGCACCCTCGTGGTCATGCGCCACGCCAAGTCCTCCTGGAAGACCAGCGAGCCGGACATCCGGCGTCCGCTGTCGTCCCGCGGCACGCGCGACGCCGTCGTGGCGGGGCAGGCGATGAGCAAGCTCGCCCCCGACGTCGTGCTGTGCTCGCCGGCCGTGCGCGTGCGGCAGACATGGCAGTGCCTGCAGATGGGGGGCGTGTCGTCGCCGGAGGTCCGGGTGCTCGACCATCTCTACGGCGCCTGGACGGACGCCGTCCTGGCCGAGCTGCACGGGCTGCCCGCCTCCGCGCGCACCGCGTTGCTCATCAACCACGAGCCGACGGTGTCGGATCTCGTGCTGCGCCTGGCCGCGGCCAGCGCGCTGACCGCCGAGGTGGAGGCGAAGTTCCCGACGGCCGGCATCGCCGTCCTGCGCTTCTCCGGCCCTTGGTCCGCCTTGACCGACGGGGTCGCCCGCCTGGTCACGTTCCGGGTTCCCCGCGGATGAACGCCGTCGAGATCGTCGGCTACGTAGCCTCGGCCCTCGTCGTGGCGTCCTTGGCGATGCGGTCGGTCGTCAAGCTGCGGACCGTGTCGCTCATCGGTTCGCTGGCGTTCGTCGTCTACGGCGTCCTCATCGGCTCGCTGCCGGTGCTGCTCACCAACTCGGCGATCGCGGTCATCAACGTGTTCTACCTCTCGCGCGAGCGGCGGGCCACGCAGTCGATGTCGGCTGTCCCCATCGAGTGGGACGCCCCGTTCCTGAAGGACTTCCTGGGTGCCCACGCCCTCGACATCCAGCACAGCCAGCCCGACTACCACCCCTCGCCGTCCGACCAGTTCATCCGGCTGCTGACCCGCGACGGCTTCCCCGCCGGGGTGCTGGTCGGCGAGCCGTCCGGGAACGAGTTGTTCATCCGGCTCGACTACGTCACCCCGACCTACCGGGACAGCCAGATCGCCAAGTGGCTGTTCGGCCCCGGACGCCGCACGTTCACCGACGCTGGCATCACCCGGTTGGTGGCGCAGGCGCACACGAGCGTGCACCGGCACTACCTGGAGTTCGTCGGCTTCCACCGCGAGGGCGACGACTACGCGTTGGACCTCGCCCAGTAGCCGACTGGGCGGGTCAGTACCGGTAGAGCTCGGCCTTGAACGGGCCCTCGACGGGGACGCCGAGGTAGTCGGCCTGGGTGGGCGTCAGCGTGGTGAGCCGGACGCCGAGGGCGTCCAGGTGCAGCCGGGCGACCTCTTCGTCCAGGTGCTTGGGGAGCGTGTAGACGCCGGTCGGGTACTCCTCGGGCTTGGTGAAGAGCTCGATCTGGGCGAGCACCTGGTTGGTGAAGCTGTTGCTCATGACGAAGCTCGGGTGGCCGGTGGCGTTGCCCAGGTTGAGCAGGCGACCCTCCGACAAGACGATGACGGCGTGACCGTCCGGGAAGACCCACTGGTCGACCTGCGGCTTGAGCGTCCGGCGCTCCACACCCGGGAGGCTCTCCAGCCCGGCCATGTCGATCTCGTTGTCGAAGTGCCCGATGTTGCCGACCACGGCGTTGTGCTTCATCTGGGCCATGTGAGCGGCCGTCACGACGTCGCGGCAGCCCGTGGCGGTGATGACGAAGTCGGCCACGCCGACGACGTCGTCGAGGGTGGCGACCTGGTAGCCGTCCATCGCGGCCTGCAGCGCGCAGATCGGGTCGACCTCGGTGACGATGACGCGCGCGCCCTGGCCCGCGAAGGCCTCCGCCGAGCCCTTGCCCACGTCGCCGTAGCCGCACACGACGGCCACCTTGCCGCCGATGAGGATGTCGGTGCCGCGGTTGATGCCGTCGATCAGCGAGTGCCGGATCCCGTACTTGTTGTCGAACTTGCTCTTGGTGACGGAGTCGTTGACGTTGATCGCCGGGAAGAGCAGCGCCTGGGCCTTGGCCATCTCGTAGAGGCGGTGGACGCCGGTGGTCGTCTCCTCCGTCACGCCGCGGATGCTGTTGGCGAGCGCGACGAAGTCGAGCGTGGATGCCTTGAGCTGGGCGAGGATCACCCCGAACTCGGCGCTGTCGGACGCCGTGGGCTCGGGGACCGCCCCCGCCTTGGTGTACTCCACGCCCTTGTGCACGTACAAGGTGGCGTCGCCGCCGTCGTCCAGGATCATGTTGGGCTGGCGGCCGCCCCAGTCGAGGATGCGCTCGGTGCACCACCAGTACTCCTCGAGGCTCTCGCCCTTCCAGGCGAAGACCGGGACGCCCCGCGGATCGTCCACCGTCCCGTCGCGACCCACGACCATGGCCGCAGCCGCGGCGTCCTGGGTCGAGAAGATGTTGCAGGACGCCCACCGCACCTCGGCGCCGAGGTCGACCAGCGTCTCGATCAGGACCGCGGTCTGGACCGTCATGTGCAGCGAGCCGGCGATCCGGGCGCCCGCGAGGGGCTTGGAGTCGCCGTAGCGAGCGCGCATGGCCATGAGGCCGGGCATCTCGTGCTCGGCGAGGGCGATCTCCTTGCGTCCGTAGTCGGCGAGGGAGAGGTCGGCAACCTTGTAATCCACGAGTGAGGAGCTTACCGGAGGGCCGTAGGCTGGCCGACATGGCCACCATCGCTGTCGTGTTGCGGTTCGTCCCCGAGCAGAACGAGCGCCGGCTCGCCGCCCGGCCGAAGCACCGCGAATTCCTGGCGCGATTGAAGGCGGAAGGCCGCCTCATCAACGGCGGGCCGTTCGCCGACGGGACCGGCGCGCTGCTGGTGTACCGCGCCGCCGACGTCGATGAGGTCCGCGGGATCCTGGCCGAGGATCCCTACCCCGCCGAGTGCTACACAGTGGAGTCGGCCGACGAGTGGACCACCCTGTTCGACTTCTGAACCGTCCGCCTCAGGCTGCGGCCAGCCAGGCCTCCACGGCGGGCCGGTAGCGGTCCCAGAACAGGGTGGGGACGCCGAGGCGACGTCCGGCGTCCGAGACCGCGAGGTAACCGTCCACCCACTCGCGCATGCCGTGGCGCGCGTGGGCCGTGACCATCGTGCGCGTGGTGGGCGCGCCGAGTGCGGCCTGGAGGGCCGCCGCGGCCGCCGGGCGCGGCACCGCGCGCAGCGGCGCATACCGCCGGGTGTCCACCCCGGACGCCGCACACACGGCCAGGCCCTCCCGCAGCGCGCTCGCCAGGTCGGCCAGCGCCGCGCGGTCACCGACGAGCGCCTCGAACGACCCCGCCGTGAGCCACGCCCCCGCCGTGGCGCTCTGGGACAGCCCGTGGACCCGGAGCCACCCGAGGGGATCCCGCTCCTCGCGGACGTTCAATCCCGCGGCCTCGAACGCGGCACCATGGAGTTCGGCCCGGACCGTCCGGGACGGCCCGAGCATCGTCCCGGACCGGAACACCGTCACGTCCGGGTGCCGGCCGCGGCGTCCGCCACCCACCTGACCCGGGAATCCGACCAGGTAGGAGCCCCGCGGCAACAACGCCTCGACCTCGGAGCGCAGGTCGGGATGGTTGAGCAGGAAGATCACGTCGGCCGAGAGCCCCGCCAGCCGCGGGAGCGCTGCCCCCAGCCCGAGGCGGTCTACCGTGACGAGGACGCCGTCGGCGTCGGACGGCACCGTGTCGGTCACGCGCGGGTGGAAGGAGAACTCGCCGCTGGGGTGGCGGTGGCGCAGGTCCCGGACGGTCAACGTGACCCCGGACCGCAGCTCCCCCACCCGCTCGGGGCGGGTCACCAGCGTGACGTCGTGGGTGTCGGCCAGCAACCACGCGTAGGTGATGCCGATGGTCCCCGCGCCGAGCACCGCGTACTTCACTCGGTCACCTCCCCAGGACCCAGGTGGCCCACGTCGTTGAGCCGTCGCACCTCGACCGGGCAGGGCAGGCGCGGATCGACCTCCGCCACCAGCGACACCGCCGCGTTGTTGACGGTGAACCACGTCGGGATCCCCGTACCGCCGAGCAGGGTGCGCAGCAGGTGCTGGGTGAACCAGCCGTGCGTCACCAGCACGACGACATCGTCGGGGGCGTGCGCGGCCCGCAGCCCCGCCACCACGCGTGCCGCCCGCTCCGCGGCGTCCGCCTCGGCCTCGTACGGACCGGCATACCAACCGGCTTCGGACGCTTCCTGGGGCAGCTCGATGCGCCCGCCCAGGCGTTGCAGTACCGAGCGCGGAGAGCCGGGCCACGGCGTCCGGACCCCGTCGCTCTCGACGAACGGCCCGCCGACCTCGTAGAGCTCGGGGTGCGCCCGCACCGGCAGGTCGAGCGTCTCCCCGAGCGGGACGGCCGTCTGGAGCGCGCGCACCATGAGGCTGGCGTAGACCTGCGTCGGCCGCCAGTCCCAGCGCCGCGCGGCCGTGGCGACGGCGTCGGCCTGCCGACGACCCAGCGCGGTCAGTTCGGGGTCGGGGACGCGCGCCGCGACCGAGCCCGTCTCGGCCCAGAGCCGGTTGTTGTGCGACTGCGCGTGCCGCACCAGCACGAACCGCATGGGCTCAGCGCACCCGGTCCAGCCCGATGGCCAGGTACGCGGCGGCGAACCGGCCGCGCTGCAGGACCGACACATAGCGCTCGACAGCGGACCCGCGCTCGTGGGCCAGCACGCTCACCCGCACCTCGCCGAAGCGCGCGTTGGCCTCCAGCGCGACCCGCTGCTCGTCGGCCGCGGCGTCGCCTTGGCCGTCCTCCACGATCACCAGCGTCGGGCGTCGCACCGGCTCGCCGTCGAACGGGTCGGCGAAGGGATCGAGCTGGGGGGCGTCCATGAGCAGCGGGAGCAGTTCGCCGGCGTCCGCGGCCAGCGCGACCCGCCCGGACGCCGTCCGCACGGCCTCGGCGACCCGCCGCGAGGCCCGCGCCGCCAGGACCGACCCGCCCCACAGCAGCGGCTGGGCGTCCGCGAGCTCGAGCGCCAGCCGCTTGGCGGGGTTGACGGTCACGTCGAGGGCGCCGGAGCAGTCCTTGGCGACGTCGTCCATGGCGTCGGCGATGGCGGACGCCGACAGCGCCGGCCCGAGCCCCAGTTCGTGTAGGGCCAGCAGGGCGACGATGGCGGCCGTCTGGGGGTCGGCCGTCGAGACCGGCAGCACGGTCGTGGCCCGGGACGCGGCCTGACGGGCCAGCCCGGACTCGCGGCCTGCCGTGACGATCAGGCGGCTGCCGCGGCGCAACGCCTCGGTGGCGCAGGCGGCCGGCGCCAGCCCCTTTCCACCGAGGACGACGACGAGGTCGAGCGGACCCACCCAGCCCGGCAGGCCGAGGTTGGGCCAGGCCACGAACGGCACCGGACACACCGGCTCCAGGACCGCCCGGAGCAGCCGCGCCTCCGGACCCACCGCGATGACCGCGCGCGGCCGGGGCTCGCCGGCGAGCGTCGCCAGGGCCTCCTGGGCTGCCTCCGCCTCGCGGCGCACGCGCGCCCCCGCTTCCGCCAGCGGCCGCAGGGCGGCGTCCGAGGCGGCCAGGACCGCCGGATCCTCCAGGCGGCCGTCGTCGAAGTCGCTCACGCGGGCACGTCCGGGCGCCGCGCCTCGTCGATGACGAGGATCGGGATGCCGCCGCGCACGGGGTAGGCCAGGCCGCAGTCGGGGCCGGTGCACACCAGCTCGCTGGCCTCGTAGTCCCAGGTCAGGCGGCTGCGGCAGGCCGGGCACACCAGCAGGTCCAGCACGCCGGGGATCAGGTCGCTCATCGTCATCCTCTCGGTCGGCGGCCAGCCTACCGGCGGCGCGAGTCGAGGTCGGCGACGACCGCAAGGTGCCCCTTGCGCCGCGCGAGGCTGGGCAGCGGCTCGGGCTGGGCGGCGTCCCAGGTGAAGCCGACCTCGCGGACGGCGTCCGCGAGCGCCAGCAGATCGTCGTGGGAGGGGCCGCCCGCCTCGGCGTCGATGGGCAGCCGAATCAGTTCCCACCCCCGCGGGGTCGACAGCGACGTCGAATGCAGTCGGCACAGGTCGTAGGTGCCGGGCTCGTCGCGCAGGGCCAGGGGCCCGACGACGGCCGTGGAATCGGCGTAGACATAGGTGAGGGTGGCGACGGCCACCTCCTGGCACGCCGTTTTCGAGCACCGCCTGGTCTTCACCCGACGCACGTTAGCGCGCGTCGCAGACGCTGCCCGGGATTGGGCGGGGGTGTCGAGCACTACAGTGGGCGCCATGGCGAAGCACCGGGACCGACACGGCCGCGGGATCCGGGGCCGGCTCGCGTTCCCGAACCCCTGGACGGGCTCGCCGGTGCCGCTGCGGGCCAAGCAGTCGAGGGCGGAGTACTTCACCTTGTGCGTCCACCAGGCGTTGGCGGGCATCGCCGACGACTGCCCGCGTGCGCTGGTGGGGGTCGATGTCGGCATCGAGGACGTCCCGACGATCCAGCCCTCCTGGGCCCCGGACCGCGTGCCCTTGGCCGCCGCCGTCTCGCGCACGCCCACCGCCAACGCGCAGATCGTCCTCTACCGCCGTCCACTCGAGCACCGGGCGCGGACGCGGCGGGGCCTGCGGATCCTGGTGCTGCGGACCCTCGTGGAGCAGTTGGGCGATGTCACGGGCATCCCGGCGGAGGAACTGGATCCGTCCGGGCGCCGCAGCGACGACGACTGGGACTGACGCCCCGGGCGAACTCAGCCCGCGCGGCGCTTCAGCTTGCGGCGCTCGCGCTCCGACAGCCCGCCCCAGATGCCGAAGCGCTCGTCGTTCGCCAGCGCGTACTCGAGGCACTCGCTGCGCACGTCGCAGGTGTGGCAGACCTTCTTCGCCTCGCGCGTGGAGCCACCCTTCTCGGGGAAGAAGGCTTCGGGGTCGGTCTGGGCACACAGCGCGTGCTCCTGCCACCCCAGGAGACCCTCGTCGGCAGCCTCCGAGAACGACAGTTCGATCACATCAGCCTCCTTGCGCCCTCGGAACGAACAGTTGAGTGAATTACATGCCTGTCATTCCAGGTTCGTCAAGCCGGATCGGCAACTCCGGTGTGGGAAAGGGGTCAGCGGGGCGTTTCGCCGCCGAACTCCCCCGCCCCGCCGGGACCGGATCCACGGGTCGGATCGGGGCGGTGCCACGTGCCTCCCGACTGTCCGTGCCCGGACGCCGGCGCTCCGCCCGCCGCCTCGGACGCGGTGCGCCAGACGCTGCCGGAGGCCTCGCTGGGCCGCCAGGAGGGTGCCTGCGCGGGCGGTTCGGGGGCCGGCGCCGGCTCCACGGCCGCCACCGTCTCGGCCACCTCGACCCGGCCAGCCGACAGTCCACGGAGGATGAGCCAGAGCACCACCGTGGCGACGAGCTTGAGGATGATGTCGAGCAGCCCGCCCAGCGCCTCGAGGATGACCCCCAGCGTGCCCGCGGACGCCGTGACGCCCACGACGGTCGCCACGACCGTGAGCACCGTGCCCGCGGTGACGACGAGCGCCGCCGCGCGCGTGAGACCGACCGCCCGGGGGGTGGCGGGAGCCACGAAGAGGCAGGCGCCCACCATCGCCACGACCAGCACGACGAGGGTGAGGTTCATGGCGGAGTTGGCCACATCCTGCGACGCCGCGCGGATGCCCTCCGAGCCGCTGCCCACCGCCGCCCCGAACCTGACCAGCGCCAACACCATGCTGGCGACGGTCACGAGCAGGATGACCCAAGCGGTCGGCTCGCGGAAGCGCTTGATGTTCTCGATCACTGCGGTACCCCTCAGACGAAGCTCGGTCCGGCAACGTCGCCGACGGTCGCGACCAGGGCCTTGACCTTCTCGGCGTTCTCCAGCGTGGTGACCAGCGTCGCCGTCGGCGTCTGGACGATCACCAGCCCACTCACCCCGACCGCGGCCACGATGCGCTGCGGCCCGGCGGTGTTGATGACGAGGTTCCCGCTGGACTCGGCCAGGACGGCCACCCCCTCGACGGCGTTGCCGGCCGCGTCGGCCGGGAGCACCTCGGCCAGGCTGGCGAAGCCGCCGACGTCGCGCCACGTGATGGGCAGCGCGACCGCCACGACGTGCCCGCCGGCCCGCCCGGCCGCGACCGGCTCCATGACGGCGTAGTCGACCGACGTCTTCTTCAGCGTGGGGAACAGCTCGTCGAGTAGGTCGGGGCGCTCGGCCAACTCGACCACCGCGGCGTATGTCTCCGGCTCCAGCACCCGCACCTGCTCCAGCAGGGTGGACGCGCGCCACACGAACATGCCCGAGTTCCACCAGTAGCGGCCCGAGGACACGTAGCGCTCGGCCACGTCCGGGCTCGGCTTCTCCTTGAACTCCAGCACCCGGCACGCGGACGGGTGTCCCGGCAGCTCGGGGCCGCGCTCCAGGTAGCCGTAGCCGGTGTGGGGGGCCGTCGGGACGACGCCGAGCGTCACGAGGGCGTCCGGATCGGCCTCGGCGACCGCGAACGCCTCGCGCAGCGCCGTCACGAAGGCGTCCAGCGGCTCGATGACGTGGTCGGCGGTCACCTGGGCGATCACCGCGTCCGGGTCGCGCAGCGCCAGCACCGCCGCGGGCCACGCGACCGCGTTGAGCGAGTCGCGGCCGATGGGCTCCCCCAGCAGGTTCTCGGGGGCGATCTCGGGCAGCTCGGACCGGACCGTGTCGAGGTGCGCCGCCCCCGTCACGACGACCACGCGCTCGGGCGGGACCACCTGCGCCGCGCGGTCGAAGGCGAGCCGCAGCAGGCTCCGGCCCTCGATGATCGGGAGGAACTGCTTGGGGGTTCCGCGGCGTGACAGCGGCCAGAGCCTCGTACCCGATCCCCCGGCCATGATCACCACGTAGCGCATGGGCGAAAGCCTATCGCCCGTAGGCTGAGCCCCATGGCTGCGACCCGCCCCGTCTCCGATGCCCTCACCGCCCGCGTCCGTTCCGGGGGCGGCGGCGCCCTCGTCACCCACTACGAGCTCGCCACCGGCGCCCGGACGGAGCTCTCGGTCGCCACCTTCGCCAACTGGGCCGACAAGACCGCCAACCTGCTGGACGACCTGGGGCTGGACGCCGAGGCGTCCGTCGCCCTGCCCGTGCTGGTCGAGGCCCCCGCCCACTGGATGGCACTAGTCTGGCCGTTCGCGCTGTGGCAACGGGGGCTGGCGGCCCGGGTGGTCCCGCGCGCCGAGGCCGCGGACGCCGACCTGACCGTCATCGGTCCGGACGCCCCCACCCCCGTCGGCGCGGAGACGCTGGCGTGTTCGCTCGACCCCTGGGGCCGCCCCCTGCCCGACCTGCCGTCCGGGGTCGCGGACTTCGCCGGCGAGGCCCTCGCCCAGCCGGACGCCCACGCGGCGGTTCGCCCGAACCCGGACGCACCCGCCTGGACCGACGGCGTCCGCAGCCTCACCTTCGCCGACCTCGCGGGCCTCGACCCCGTCGCCGACCGCGTCCTGACGAGCCCGGCCGACGCGTGGGCGTCGGTCTCGCTGCTGGTGCGCGCGGTCGTCGGCGGCGGCTCGGTGGTCCTCGTCGCCGGCGAGGGCGACCTGGCCCGGATCGCGGCGTCCGAACGGGCCGTGTGGCACCCCGTGCCATGATGGCCACGATCCACGAGGGGCAAGGAGCGGGCATGGTCCACCTGACGCGACGGACGCTGCTGGCGGGCACGGCCGCGCTGGCGCTGGCGGGGTGCGCGAAGGCGCCGATCAACCTGGTGACGCCGACGGCGTCCCCGGCGGGCTCGGTGCGGGCCCGGCTGGACGCCGCCATGGCCGCCTTCGGCGAGAACACCCCCTTGCTGGGGGTCGCGATCCGGGACCTGCGCTCCGGGGTCGACTACGACTTCCGGTCCGGCTACGCCAGCCAGTCGGCGTCCATGGCCAAGGTCATGATTACGGCGATGGCGCTGCGGCAAGCGCGCGCGGACGGCCACGAGGCCGACTTCGACACGCGGACCCGCATCAGCAAGGCGTTGATCGACTCCGACAACGACGCCGCGGACGCGCTGTGGGAGTACGCGGGCAAGCGCGACGGCTACAACGCGACCGCCCGGGCGTTCGGCCTGCCGGACACGACGCACGCCGACGCGACCAACGCCTTCTGGAGTTGGACCTGGACCACGCCGTCGGACCAGCGCCAGCTCATGACGGCGCTCGTCGCCGGCACGCCCGCCCTGCTCGACGAGGACCGCCGCTATCAGCTCGACGTGATGTCCAAGACGAACCCCAAGCAGACCTGGGGCGTCGGACACGCCAAGGGCCGCGAGGTGAAGGTCCAGATGAAGAACGGGTGGGTCGAGTTCAAGTCCACCGACAAGCTGTGGGCCGTCAACTCGGTCGGACATGTCGAGGGCGCCGGCCGCGACTACGTCGCGTGCTTCATGTCGCGGGTGCCCACGTTCGACTACGGACGCCAACTGCTCGACGCCATCGGCGCCTCGGTCTTCGACGCCCTGGGCGCCGGCACTCTGCGCTGACCGCGCCCTGACCGCGCCCTAGGACACGCTGCAGATCTCGGTCAGGTCGTCGGTCTCGCGGGTCGTGTTCTCCCCCGCGGTGACCTTGGGGGCCGTCTTGGCCACCACCGGGCCGGGTGGGGCCGACGCCGGGGGCTTCTGGCTGGGATGGGCCGCGGGAGCGCTCGCGGACGCCCGCGCCGAGGCGGACGCCGCCGCTGCGGCCCGGTCCGCCTCCCGGGACTTGTCCAGGGCCTCGCGGACGGTGTCGCGGATCAGCTTGAGATCGGGCTGGACCGGCTGGATGAGCGGCGGCGCGAAGCTCACCGACGCCAGCGGGAGCTGCCGGCCGCGCCCGGCGAGATCCACCAGGTGGCCTAGCTCGCCCGAGGGGACATCGGTGGCCAGCACGTGACCGCCCGCGGCGGCGATCTCGTTGAACTTGGCCAGCACCGTGGCGGGGGTCAACTGCTTGGCCATCGCGTTGATGACGCACTTCTGGCGGGCCATGCGGTCGTAGTCGCTGGAGCCCTCGCGCGAGCGCGCGAACCAGATCGCCTGGAACCCGTCGAGGTGGACGCCCTTGCCGGGCTGGATGTAGCCCTCGACCTTGCTCGACCCGCCGCCGATCGGGACGGGGCGGGCGATGTCCAAGGTGATGCCGCCAACGGCGTCGATGAGCGCCTCGAACCCGCGGATGTCGATCATCGCGTAGTAGTTGAGCGGTAGCCCCAGGGTCTCCGTCACGACCTCGCGCAGCGCCGCGATGCCGGGATCCCGAACGCCGGGGTACAGGTTGGCGTGCTTGACGCCCTCGGAGTAGATGGCGTTCAGCAGGCAGGACTGGTCGGCGCACCAGTAGCCGTTGGGGAAGAACTGGTGCAGCGGCGACGACCCCGGAATGGGCGCGTGCTGCAGGTTGCGCGGCAGGCTGAACAAGACGGTGCGGCCGGTGGTGGCGTCCACGCTGGCGACCATCATCGCGTCGGTCCGCAGCCCGGGGCGCGTCGGGTCGGCGTCCGCCCCCACCAGCAGCACGTTGATCCGGCCGTCGGTCGGTCCGGCGTTCCCGCCGCCGCCGAACACGGCCCCGAACAGCTCGGCCTGGGAGCGCGCGGCGACCGACGCCTGGAACGACGCGAAGCCGATGGCCAGCGCGGACACCCCGGCGATGGCGGTCAGCCACACGCGGCGGCGACCCGGCACGTCCGCGGGACGGGCTAGGCGCCACGCATCGACGATCAGGACGATCCAGGCCACGCCGAGCACGAGGAAGGCCCCGGAGAGGATCCACTGCGTGGCCGGGTGCGCGTAGATCGCGATGGCCCAGTTCCGCTGCCAGAAGGCCAGCGCGACGAACCCGAGCAGCCCCAGGACGACCGCGCCCCACACCCGCAGCGCCACCCGCCCGAGCCGCTGGCTCCCCATCACGAGCTGCGCCGATCCGGGCAGGACCAGCGTCATGAGCACCAGCGTCAGGCCGCGTCGGAACGCGATGCCATGGACACGCTCGGTGGGCTCGGGGGGCACGGACACGATCAGGGTTACCTCGGGAATCGGGGGATGTGGTCTCCTGCAAGTATCCGACCCGCGGAAGCCCCCGTCGGCCAGGAGGGGCGGCGTGTCGGGTCAGCGGCCCCGGACGCGCTCCCCTTTCGCCTGGGCGACCGAGCGCAACTCGGCCTGGAAGTCGACCATGCGCGCGAGCAGCGCGGGGTCGCTCGCCGCGAGGATCCGCACCGCCAGCAGCCCGGCGTTGCGCGCGTTGCCGATGGCGACCGTCGCCACCGGCACGCCCGCGGGCATCTGGACGATCGACAGCAGCGAGTCCATGCCGTCGAGGTATGTCAGCGGCACCGGGACGCCGATCACGGGCAGCGGGGTCAGCGCCGCCAGCATCCCGGGCAGGTGGGCGGCCCCGCCGGCCCCGGCGATCAGGCACTTCAGGCCCCGGCCGTGCGCCTCGCGGCCATAGCGGACCATGTCCTCGGGCATGCGGTGGGCGCTGACGACGTCGGCCTCGTACGGCACGCCGAACTCCGCCAGCGCCGTCGCCGCGGCCTCCATCGTCGGCCAGTCGGAGTCGGATCCCATGACGATCCCGACCAGGGGTTGCGTGCTCATCGGCCCTCCAGGTGTTCGGACGCCGCCCGCGCGGCCCGGGCGACCTCGGCGATGTCCTCACCGTAGACCGTCACGTGCCCGACCTTGCGGCCCGGCAGGACGTCCTTGCCGTAGAGGTGGATCCGCACTCGGGGGTCGGACGCCGTCGCCTCGGCCTGCGCGGCCACGAGGTCGGTCCGCGAGCCGCCGAGGACATTCGCCATGGTGCAGGTCGCGGCGCGAGCGTCCGTCGCCCCCAGGGGCAGGTCCGCGACCGCCCGCAGGTGGTTCTCGAACTGGCTCGTGATCGCGCCGTCGATGCTCCAGTGGCCCGTGTTGTGGGGGCGCATGGCCAACTCGTTGACGACGGCCTCGCCGTCCGGGCGCTCCATCAACTCGACCGCGAGCAGGCCCACCACGTCGAGTTCGGCGGCGATCCGCAGGGCGAACCGCTGGATCCGGGCGGTGTGGTCGGCGTCCAGCCCGGGCGCGGGGGTGGTCGTCTCGCGGCAGATGCCGCCGGTCTGCACCGATTCGCTCACCGGATACGCCAGCGCCTCGCCGCCGGGCCGCCGGACCACCAGCGCCGACAGTTCCCGGACGAACGGCACGTACTCCTCGGCCAGGATCACCACCTCGCCGCCGTCGACGACGGGCGCGCTCCCCTGGCGCTCGGTCGGCCCGAGCGGACCGGACAGCGCCTCGAAAGGCTCGGCCGCACCCGCGGCGTCCGCGACCCGCCACACCCCCTTGCCGTCGTAGCCGCCCCGCGATGTCTTGGCGATCACCGGCCAGCCCACCTCGTCGCCGAAGGCGACCAACTCGGCCGGGGTCCGCGTGACGCGCCAGGCGGGGCACGGGATGCCCAACTCGGTGAGGCGCGCGCGCATGACGGCCTTGTCCTGGGCGTGGACGAGGGCGTCCGCGCCCGGACGCACCGGGACGCCCGAGGCCGCCACCGCCCGCAGGACATCGGTCGGCACGTGCTCGTGGTCGAACGTCACCGCGTCGCACCCGGCCGCGAACGCGACCAGAACGTCCGGGTCGGTGTAGTCGCCGACCTCGGCCTCCGGCACGACTTGGGCGGCCGACGTGGCCGGGCCCTCGGCCAGCAACTTCACGCGCAGCCCCAGCGGGATCGACGCGGCGTACATCATGCGGGCGAGTTGGCCGCCGCCCACGATTCCGATCACGCGGTCTTGGGTCACGAGACGGCACCTTATCGGCTTGCTCGCCAGCCGCCGGGGCGTGCCAAGATGACCTCATGACTGCTCGCATCGTGGCGATGGGCGGCGGCGGCTTCGCGATGGATCCGCTGGGCGCGCCCACCAACCTGGATCGTTACCTCGTCGAGCTGACCGGCAAGGCGAGCCCGCTGGTGTGCTTCGCTCCGACCGCGTCGGCCGACGACCCGACCTACATCAACAAGTTCCTGACCGCCTACGGCACCCTCGGTGTCCGTCCGATGGTCCTGACCCTGTGGACCGGCGCGGCCGCGGCCGTCGCCCGGCTCGCCGAGGCGGATCTCGTGTTCGTCGGCAACGGCGGCGTCGCCAACATGTACGCGCTGTGGAAGGCCCACGGCGTCCACAAGGCCCTCAAGGCGCGCTACGAGCGCGGCGACGTGGTCTTCGCGGGCACGGGCGCCGGAGCCCAGATCTGGTTCGAGGGCTCCGTCACCGACTCCTTCGGCGACTACCGCGCGTTCCCCAAGGGCCTGGGCCTGCTGCCGGGCAGCTTCTGCAGCCACTTCGACCGTCCGGGCGACCGCGGACCCACCTACACCGAGGCCGTGGCCAATGGCGACCTGGACGCCGGCTGGGCCGCCGACGACGGCGCGGGCGTCGTGTTCGCCGACGGCAAGGTCGAGCGGTTCGTGACCGAGACCCCCGGCAAGCACGTCTACCGCGTCGAGGCCAGCGACCTGCCCAGCACGTCCGGTCTCGTTGTCCAGCCGGCCGAGAAGATCGACCAGCTCTGACGCACCGTCCCTGAACGGCGGCGGCGGGGGGTCACCCTCGCCGCCGTCTCCGTCGTGGGGGGTGTCGCCGCCGCGGCGGGCGACGGCTCACCTACGGGCCCACGATCGAGTGGTTCCAGCTCATCTCGCCCGACCCGTCCTCGCCAAGAGCAGCATCAATCAGCGGTTCCTTAGG
>CAYZXQ010000021.1:0-37345 GCA_964482465.1 uncultured Nigerium sp.
GTCCCCGCGCCGGAGCGCCAGGCGACGAGGGCGGCGTCCGGCGCGGCCGAGAACGCACCGCGCGGCGCGTCGCGCACGACCAGCGTCGCGCTCGGTCCGGCGACGTCCGGGTCGACGGCCGCCCACGCCTCGCGCACCGCGTCGAGCCGCTGGGCGCGCACGAGCGCCCGGACGTTCAGGGCGTCGAGGTCGGCGTCCGCGGGCGCGCGGTGGGGCGAGAGCGTGGCGTCGCAGTGCGCGATGCCCTCGATCACCGCGCCGGAGTCGTCCACCCCAAACCAGCCGGCGTGCTTGGCCACGCAGCGGGCGTAGTCGGAGCCGCCTTGGGGGTTGCGGCCGAACACGCAGGTGACGGTCCAGTTCACGGCCACCTTGTCGGGGGTGGTGGGGTCGAGGCGCAGCGCCCGGCCGCGGGTCTGCACGACGGCCGTCGAGGTGGTCGCCGAGGTGAGGTCGACCACGCCGGTGACGCGGCGGGCGTCCCAGCCCTCGCCCAGCAGCGCGCGGGTCCCCACGAGCACGCGCGGGGCGTCGGGATCGTCGGACTCGAAGAAGCGCGTCGCGGCCGGGACCCACGCCGCGGGCGTCCACCCGACGAGCTGCGACCAGCCCTCCCCCGGCACGTCGGCGAGCCCGGGCCGCGTCGCCTCCGGCCCCGCGTGGGCCGCGGCGAGGCATTCGAGCGTGGCGGGCTCGCCGCCGATCAGTTCCCCCGTCACAAGGAGCGGGTGCGCGGTGGCGGTGGCGGCGTCCGCGAGCAGAGCGCGCAGGACGCCGAAGGCCGAGGCGGCCTCGGGTTCGAGGACGTCGGTGAGGGCGCGCGGCACCGTCGCGGCGGCGATGTGATCGGTGAGGACGAGGATCCGGGCGCCGGGTTCGGCCAGCGCCGCGCGCACCACCTCGACCGCCCCCGCCGCCTTGGACGCGCTCCGGGCGAGCACCCGGTCGACCAGGGAGGGGCCGCGGCGGACGCCGTGACGCGTCCACATGTAACCCACCGACGGCAGCGCGGCGCGGACCTGGGCCCGGGCGTCGACGTCGGCGGGGTCCTCGCTGGCGCCGATGCCGTGCCGCAGCCACTCGTCCACGACGGCCATCCAGTCCTCCACGCTCGGCTCGCGCCGGTGCGCCTCGCGGACGACCGCGCCGTCCGGGAGCTGGACGTGACCCGCCCAGTGGAGCCTGACGATGGCGTCGGCGAACCCCGGATCGGCGCGGACGAGTTCGGTCCAGTCGAGGCCGGGACCCTCCGGGGGCGCCACACGGAGGTCCAGCCAGGTCAGTAGACCGGTGCTGCCGAAGTCCGGCGAGGTGAGGCCGGCGACGAGTTCGGCGAACCGCTCGGCGCGGGCGGCGAGCCAGTCGGCCTCCGCGGGCGTCGGTGCCGTGAACCAGGCGAGTTCGACGAAGGGGGCCAACTCGCCGGACGCCACGAGCGCCGGCAGGGGCGCGGCGTACACGATGTCGCCGAACAGCTCCGCGACCAGCGCGGCCTCCTTGGCCGTCAGGCGGCCGGGCGGGGTGGCGGTCAGGGCGAGGACCTGCACGTCCGGGAGCCGGTCGAGAACCTCCGCCAGGAGCGCTCCCCAGACCTCGAGCAGGTGGTGGCACTCGTCCAGGACCAGGGTCAGGGGGCCGGCGTCCGCCAGCGCCGCCACCAGCGCCTGGCCGTGCGGGTGCAGGCGGTCGACGTGGGAGGCGTCGTCGTCGGCGTCCGGGTCGAAGGTGGCGAGCGCCTGGTAGGTGAGCGCGGTGAAGGGGGCCGCGATGGTCCGATCGGTGCTCGCCGGGTGGGCGTCGACCTGCTCCCAGGCGGCGGCCCACTGGGCTTGGATCGCGGTGTTCGGCCCGAACGCCACCGCGCGGCGCCCCACGCGGCGCACGTGCTCGATGCCCACGGCCGTCTTGCCGGCTCCGGGGGGCAGGACGACCCAGGCGCGCGAGCGTCCGGCCGCGCGGGCGGCGTCGAGCGCGGCCAACGCCTGGCGCTGGTGGGGGCGCCAGGCGAAGGGAACGGTCACCGCGCCATTGTGGCGCACGCGGCCTCCGGTCAGGAGACCTGCCGCCGCAGCCAGCGCCAGGTTCCGACGGCCGCCGGGAGGCCGATCCACAGCAGCGAACTGGTGAGGAGTTGTCCCCACGCCGCGCCGGCGATCGTGCCGTCGCCGAGCGCCGCCACCGAGGTCCGCTGGAGCACCCACGGGCTCACCTGGGCCCACGGCTGCCACAGCGCTCCGGCGGCGTCCGCGAGCGAGGCGAGCATCGGCAGCACGAAGAAGGCCGCGATGCCCGCTGCGCTGTTGAGGAACAGCAGGCCCAGCGCCACGCCCATCGCCGTGGTGACCAGCAGCGACGCCGTGAAGCCCGCGAACGGGGCCGCACCCAACTCCCACGAGGTCCGCGCGCCCGCGGCCCGGGCGGCGGCCACCATGACCGCGCCGATGCCGGCCGAGAACACCGCCAAGGCGAGGGTGACCAGCGCGAGCGCGGCCACCTTGGCGAGCAGGACGCGGCCGCGGCGGGGCTCCAGCGCGAAGGTGGTCAGCGCGCTGCGCTGCGTCCACTCCGAGGTGATGGACAACACGGCGAACACCGACAAGAACAGGCCCAGGCCGCCGCCGAGGTAGCTCGTCGCCAGCGTCCAAGAGATGACGAGCTCCGCGCCGTGCGCGTTCGCATCGACACCCGCGAGGATGCCGACGACGGCGACCACCAGCGCCAGAGACAACCCGCCGGCGATCAGCCCGATGCTGGCGCGGGTGTCGACGAGCTTGCGGGCCTCGACGGCCAGCAGGCGCCCGAAGGAGGAACGGCGAGCCGGGAGGTGCGTTGACGCGAGCGGCGACCGGGCGGGGCGGGCGAGGGAGACGGTGGTCATGCGACGGCTCCGATCCGTGCGGTGCGGGAGGTGGGGGCGGTGAGTTCGAGGAAGATGTCCTCCAGGCTGCGGCCGTCGGCGAGCAGGTCGGACGCCGTGCCGTGGGCCAGGATGCGCCCGGAGCCGATGAGGACGAGGGTGTCGGCGATCTGCTGCACCTCATGGAGCAGGTGCGAGGACAGCAGGACGGTCCCGCCGCGGTCGGCGAAGCCGCGCAGCAGGGTCCGCATCCACACGATGCCTTGGGGATCGAGGCCGTTGGCGGGCTCGTCTAGGATCAGGACCTTGGGCGATCCGAGCAGCGCGTGGGCGATGCCGAGGCGCTGCCGCATCCCGAGGGAGTAGCTGCCGACCCGTCGGCGCGACTCCGCGCGGGTGAGTTGGACGAGGTCGAGCACCTCCTCGACGCGGGCGCGGTCGATGCCCATGGTGCGGGCGCCGAGCCCGAGCACCTCGCGTCCGGACCGTCCGACGTGCTGCGCGGAGGCGTCCAGCAGGATGCCCACCTGTGCCCCGGGGTTGGCCACCTGGGCGAAGGGGCGTCCAAGCACCGTGGCGACACCGGCGTCCGGCCGGGTCAGGCCGACCAGGCAGCGCAGGGTGGTGGACTTGCCGGCGCCGTTCGGGCCGAGGAAGCCGGCAACCGTGCCGGGCTCGACCGAGAAGCTGACGTCGTCGACGGCGGCGACCGGGCCGAATCGTTTGGTGAGATGCGCAACGGAGATCATGGGCCCCACCCCACGCCGGCCACCCGGGTCCCCGCCAGCCGTCCGCGGGCCAGTACCTGCTCGACCTTGGTCGACGCGACCACATGCCGAGGGCGGTGCCGCGGCGTCCGACCCCCGACCTAGGCTGACGGCATGACCTACGCCCCCGCCGCCACGCTGGCGGAACCGGTGCGCGGCCACCCCTGGCCCCGCCCCGGCCGGTGGGGGCTGGTGTGGCGCTACGCGTTGGCGTCGCTCCCGATCCTGCCGGTGGCGGCCAGCGCGCTCTACGCCGGCGATCTCGCGCCGCGGCTGACGCCCCTGTGGCTGCTGGTCCTGGATCCGCTGCTGTTCCCGGTCGCCCTGCTGCTCATCCGGGGCCGACGGCGCCACCCGCTCGGCACCGCCTTGGCGCTGTCGGTGGTCGTCGCCTGGTCGAGCACGTCCGTGGCGCTGTGGGCGTGGTCGGTGGTGTCGATGGCCACCCGGCGACGGTGGGGCTGGGCCGCGGGGGTCGGGGCGCTGACCCTGGCGGCGTCCAGCACGGCGACCTATCTGTCGCGCTCGTCGATGCCGGTCAGCGTCACCTCGCCGGACGGTGCCGTCGTGCTGGGCCCCGAAGACCCGCTGCTGCTCGGGATCGTGGCCCTGTCCATCCTGTTGGCGTACGTCGCGCTCGTCGCGTGGGGCTTCTACGTGGGGGCGCGCCGGGACCTGCTCGCCTCGCTCACCGAGCGCGCGGAGACCGCCGAACGCGAACAGGCGCTACGTGTGGCCCAGGCGCAGGCCGGCGAGCGCGCCCGCATCGCGCGCGAGATGCACGACGTGCTCGCCCACCGCATCTCGCTGGTCGGCATGAACGCCGGCATCCTCGCTTTCCGCGACGACCTCGCCCCCCAGCAGACCCGCGAGATCGCCCAGGTGATTCAGGAGAATGCGGCCGCGTCGCTGGTGGAGTTGCGCGCGGTGCTGGGAACGCTGCGCGAGCCCGGCGTCCACCCGGAGAAGCCGCAGCCCACGCTGGCCGACCTGCCCGCCCTCGTCGAGGAGGCCCGCACGGCGGGGGCGTCCGTCACCGTCGTCGACACCCTCGAATCCCCCGCCGACCTGCCCCCGGCCACCGGACGGCACGCCTACCGCATCGTCCAGGAGGGGCTCACCAACGCGCGCAAGCACGCGGTGTCCGCGCCGGTGCGGGTGACGCTGTCCGGACGCCCCGGCGACGGCCTGACCATCGAGGTGTCGAACCCGTTGACCGCGTCGTCGGGCCTGGTCGGGGCCGGGTTGGGGCTCGTGGGCGTCGCCGAGCGGGCACAGATCGCGGGCGGCGCATGTACCGCGGGGGCCGAGAACGGGAGTTTCGTCATGAGAGCGTGGTTGCCATGGAAGACGTGATCCGGGTCGCGATCGTCGACGACGACGCTCTGGTGCGGACCGGCCTCGGGTTGATCCTGGGCGGCGCGAAAGACCTGACACTCGTCGGTGAGGCCTGCGACGGCGCGGACGCCCCCGCGCTCGTCGCACAGTGCCGTCCAGACGTGGTGCTCATGGACATCCGTATGCCCCGCCGCGACGGGCTGTGGTCCACGCGGCAGGTGCTTGGGCAGCCGAATCCGCCGGCGGTGCTCGTCCTGACGACGTTCGACGCCGACGACCTCGTGCTGCAGGCGCTGGCGGCGGGGGCGTCGGGGTTTCTGCTCAAGGACACGCCCCCGGCCAAGATGGTCGAGGCGATCCGCAACGTTGCCGCCGGGGAGCCCAGCCTGTCCCCCAGCGTCGCCGCCCAGGTCATCGCCGCCGCCACCCGCGGCGCGGGCGACGAGCGCCGGGACACCGCCAAGGCCGCGCTGGCGAAGCTCGCCGACCGCGAACTGGAGGTCGCCGAAGCCATCGGGCGGGGGCTTTCCAACGCCGACATCGCCGCCGAGCTGTACATGTCGGTGGCCACCGTGAAGGCCTACGTCACCCGCATTTTCGTCAAGCTCGGCGTCGAGAACCGCGTCCAGGTGGCCTTGAAGGTCCACGACGCGGGGCTGACCTGAACGGCGTCCGGGGCCGGACGGCTCAGGCGGGCAGGATCGTCACCGACCAGCCCGTCGGGCGTCCGTCGGCATACGGCATGACGCCGTGAAACTGCCCGACCGAGGTGTCGAAGACGAGCGGAAGCCAGGTGTAGTCGCCCTCCCAGAGCGGACGGTCCAGCACCTCGGCCAGCGGCACCCAGTGCAGGGTGCCCTCCTCGTTGCGCGCGGGCGGCTCCCCGTCGAAGGCGTCCACGACGAACACGAACCCGAGCCAGTCCTCGCCGTCGGGACCGAACCCCGGCCAGTTCATGGTCCCGCGCAGGCGCAGCGCGGTGGCGTCGATGCCCGCCTCTTCGCGCAGCTCGCGGCGGATGCCCGCGACAACGTCCTCGCCGGGTTCGAGCTTGCCGCCCAGGCCGTTGAACTTGCCGGCGTGCGCGTCGTCCGGACGGCCGCCGCGGTGCACCATCAGCACGGCGCCGTCGCGGACCACGTAGGCGAGCGTCCCGACGAGGGGCGTGTACGGCATCAGTCCTCCTGCAGGGCCGTGGACGGAGGTTCCGGCACCGGCACCGCGGCCGACGCGCGCCCGCGGCGTCCGGGCCACTGGGACGTCACGATCCCCACCATCATCAACCCCGCGCCGGCGTACCCGCGCGGCGACATGGCCTCGCCGAGGAAGAGCGCGCCGCCGAGGGCGCCGAACATCGACTCCAGCGACATGATGATCGCCGCGTGCGATTCCAGCGCGTCGGCCTGGGCGACGACCTGCAGCGTGTAGGCGACCCCCACCGAGACCACCCCGGCATACAGCAGCGGGCCGACGGCGGTCTCCAGCCCGGCGAAGGGGGTGCGTTCGAGGACGAGCGCGGACGCCGCCGCGTAGCCCGCGTTGGCGAGGAACTGGGCCACGGACAGCCGCAGCACGTCCAGGCGGCGGCTGAAGTGGCCGATGGCGAGGATGTGGCCGGTCCAGAAGGCGGTGCTGGCGAGGCACAACGCGTCGCCGGGGTTCATGGTGAACCACCCCGACGTGACCGTCAGCAGGTAGAGCCCGACGAGCGCGACGACGGCCCCGGCCCACGTGTGCGCGGACGTGCGATGGCCGAGGGCGATCCCGACCAGCGGGACCATGACGACATACAAGCCGGTGACGAAGGCGGCGTTGCCCGCGGTGGTGGTCTCGATGCCGAGCTGCTGCAACGACGAGCCACCGAAGAGGAACAGGCCACAGATCAGTCCGGGGACGACGACCTCGCGCCAGCGCGCGCGGCGGTCGGCCGCTCCCAGGGCCGCGCGCCGGTCCGCCCACGCGACGACAGGCACCAGCGACGCCGCCCCGATCGCGAAGCGGGTGGCGTTGAACGTGAACGCCCCGACGTGGGCTCCGGCCACCTGCGCCACGAACGCGAAACCCCAGATCGCCGCGCACGCGAGCAACAGCAGGTTGGCCCGCAGCCGACCGCCCATGGCACCTCCTCGCTCGGGCTCATCCCATCACGGTCAGGCGAGGCGACGGTCCGGGGCCCCGCCGCTGGACGCCCTCGGACCGGGGCTCCCGCCCCGACAGGCCGTTTGCCGCTTGGAGATCCCGAATCGGGCCCTGAGGGGCCGGTTGTCCGAAACGACAAGCGGCGAAGGGCCGCTTCGGGCACGGGACCCTCCCCGGACTACGCCAGGACGGTCCCGATCGGCATGCCGGAGTCGGCTCCGATGTCGAGCCGCGACGGACGCCGCCCGCTCGCGATGACCTGAGCCCCCAGCGCGGCGATCATGGCGCCGTTGTCGGTACACAGCCCCGGGCGCGGCCGCCGGACCGCCACGCCGGCCGCCGCGGCGCGCTCCTCCAGCAGCCCCCGCAGCCGCGAGTTCGCCGCCACCCCGCCCCCCAGGACGATGGTGTCCAGGTCGAAGTGGGCGCACATGTCCATGGCCTTGGCCGTGAGCACGTCGGCGACGGCCTCCTGGAAGGAGGCCGCCACGTCCGCGACGGGCACCTCCTCCCCCGCCAGGCGCCTGGTCTCGACCCAGCGCGACACGGCGGTCTTCAGCCCGGAGAATGAGAAGTCGAAGCGGTGCTGCACGAGGTCCTTCGGCGCGGTGAGCCCGCGCGGGAATGCGATGGCCCGCGGGTTTCCCTCCTGGGCGGCCTTGTCGATGAGCGGCCCGCCCGGGTAGCCCATCCCGAGCACGCGGGCGACCTTGTCGTAGGCCTCGCCCGCGGCGTCGTCGATGGTCGAGCCGACCTCGGTGATCGAGGCGGTGATGTCGTCCACGACCAGCAGCGAGGTGTGCCCGCCCGACACCAGGAGGGCGCCGAACCGCTGGGGCAGCGGCCCGTGGTCGAGCAGGTCGACGGCCACGTGACCCACCAGGTGGTTCAGTCCGTACAGCGGCTTGTCGAGGGCCACCGCCAGGGCCTTCGCGGCCGACAAGCCGACGACCAAGGCCCCCATGAGCCCCGGACCGGCCGTCACGGCCACGCCGTCGACCTCGGCCAGGTCGATGCCCGCGGCGTCCGCGGCCCGCCGCAGCGTCGGGACCATCGCCTGCAGGTGGGCGCGCGAGGCGACCTCCGGCACGACGCCGCCGAAGCGCACGTGCTGCTCGACCGAGCTGGCGACCTCGCTGGCCAGCAGCGTCGTCCCGCGGACGATCGCCACCCCCGTCTCGTCGCAGCTCGACTCGATCCCGATGACCAGCGGCTCGCTCACGACTCCATCTTCCCTTGTCCGGCCGCTATCGCCGCCGCGCGGCCCAGCGGATGGCTCATCACGACGGCGTGCCGCCCGGCGCCGTAGTAGTCCTCACGACGTGCCAGCGGCACGAACCCGAACCGGTCGTAGAGGCGCAGCGCGGCTGCGTTGTCCCACTCGACCTCCAGCAGCATGCGCTCGGCGCCCATGGCCTCGGCCCACTCCATCCCGGCGGTGATGAGCCGCCGGGCGATGCCCTGGCCGCGGTGGTCGGTCCGGACGACCACCCGATGCAGGTCCGCGGAATCGGCGACCGTCTGGAACGTCGCCACCCCCACGACCCCCTCGGGCGAACGCACCACGAGCACGTATCGGTCGGCGCCTTCGAGCTCGGAGCGCCAGGCGGCGCGGCTCCAGCGCGCGTGATCGAACCCTTCGCGTTCGAGGGACTCGATGGCGTCCAGGTCGTCGGCGACCGCTCGGGCGACGATCATCGCCGCCTCCCCAATGCCAGCCGGGGTGGGGCGAGGGTCGACTTCACGCGGGTGGCGACCTCGGCGTCCGGACGCCGCAGGTACAGCGGCTCCAGCCCCTCGTCGGCCAGGTCGGCGCCGCGCAGGGCCAGGACGCCGGCGTCCAGGGCCGTGGGACCGGCTACCTCGCCGGCGGGAACCAGCCCGGCCCCCGGACCCGCCAACGGCAGCGCCGGGACGGCATCCGGGGCCGTGACGCACGGACCCTCGACGCGGCGTCCGGACGCGTACCGCGCCCAGTACACCTCGCGGCGCCGGGCATCGCTCACGACGACGAACTCCGCCGGAGCCTCGACCCAGGCTGCCGCGACGGCGTCCAGGCTGCACACGCCCCGGACGCCCACGCCGAGCACGTCGGCGAGGGTGGCGGCCGTCACGACGCCGACCCGCAGGCCGGTGAACGGCCCCGGACCGACGCCGACGACGAAGGCGTCCACGTCCGCGAGCGCCACGCCCGCCTCCGTCAGGACGCGCGTCACGAGCGGCATGAGCTGCTCGGCGTGGGCCCGGCGATCCGCGACGGTTCCGGACGCCGCCACGCGGCCGTCGATGGCGACGCCCGCGCAGACGTCGGTCGAGGTGTCGATGCCGACGACGATGCTCACGATTCCTCCTTGCGGGCGCGCTCCCGCGACGCCACGGACGTCCGGGCGGCACCCCGGGGCCCCGTCCGACCTGCCAGCGCCGCGGCGAGGTCCGGGCGGCTCCAGCGGGCGCCGATGGGCGTGACGAACACCCAGCGGGTCTCATCGGCGGGGTCGATGCCGCGCCGGATGTCGATCTCCAGGCGGTCGGACGCCAGCGGCTCGGCGACGCCGGTCCCCCACTCCACGAGCGTGACGGAATCCGCCAGGGAGGCCTCCAGGTCGAGATCCTCGAGTTCCGCGAACCCGGATAGCCGGTAGGCGTCCACGTGGACCAGCCCCGGACCGCCGACGGTCGAGGGATGCACCCGGCTCAGGACGAAGGTCGGCGAGATCACGGGACCCGCGACCCCCAGCCCGGCACCCAGCCCCTGGGTGAACGTGGTCTTCCCGGCCCCGAGGTCGCCGGACGCGACGATGAGGTCGCCCGCGCGCAGCAGCGGCGCGAGGCGGCGGCCCAGCGCGCGCATGGCGTCGGCGTCGCGGGCGGGGGCCACGACCGGCAGGGCGCGCTCCATGACCCAGCAGTTGCCCTGTTCGCCGACGCGCTCGAAGCCCCGCCGGACCCACCACGCCTCGATCTCGGGGAACTCCTTGCGGCACAGCAGGTGGACCAGCGCCAACCCGTCCACCGCGAGCGACTCGACCAGCACGCCCACGACGAACGTCGCGATGCCGTGCCGCCGGAACTCCGGCAGGACGGACACTCGGCCCAGCCGCGCGCCGCGGGTGTCGGGCGCGACGAGGACGCAACCGGCGGGCTGGCCGTCGACCTCGGCGAGGTAGGCGGAGCCGACCGACAGCTTGGTGGCGACCGACGCCGTGGTCTCGGTCAGCGCCTCGGGACGCTCCCCCAGCGCCGGCCGCGCAGCGAACGCGGCCTGCATCACCGCGAGCAGCGCGTCGACGTCGGCGGCGGCCGCCCGCCGCAGCGTCAGGACGCGGCCGTCGTCGAGCGCAGCCTCCGCCAATGGGGCGGGGCTGGGGCTGGGATGCTCGGCATTGAGTCGGTCTTCATCACGGCGGACGTCACTCGACATGGTCACCCTTGCGGAACTGGACAACCCGGCGAGCCTACCAGACGAGCCCCGCGACGACGCCGGGCAGCAGCCGGGCGAGCTCCTGCGGCGGCCGCGGTCCGGGATGCGCGGCGGCCGTCAGCGCCTGGATCGACGCCCCCGCGAGCGCCGCCTCGCGGGCTGGCAGTCCGGCCGCGAGCAGCGCGCCGCAGATGCCGGCGAGCACATCGCCCGATCCGGCCTGGGCGGTCCAGGCGGGCCCGGGCACGGCGAGCGTGACCCGTCCGGACGGCTCGGCCACGTACTGGGTGGCCCCCTTGAGCAGCACGACCGCGCCGGTGGCCGCGGACGCCGTCCGCGCGCTCCCCACCGGGTCGGCCTCGACCAGGGCCCGGCTCACCCCGAGCAGACCGGCGAGTTCGCCGGCGTGCGGGGTGAGCAGGACGCGCGGGCTCAGCGGGGTGCCGGACGCCAGCGCGATCGCGTCGGCGTCCACGACCGTCGGCAGGCCGGTGGCCAAGACGCTCTCCAGGACGGTCCGGCCGTCGCGCCGCGCCCCCCAGCCCGAGCCGACCAGGTGCGCCTGGACCCGTCCGGGCGCCGTGACGACGTTCGGCAGGGCCGCGACCACGGCGTCCGCGGCTCCACCCAGGTACCGGACCATCCCGGCCCCCGCGTGGACGGCCCCGGACGCCGACAGCACCGCCGCGCCCGGATACATCGCCGAGCCGGTGTCGATGCCGAGGACGCCGCGGCCGTACTTGTCCGACCGCGCCGACGGCGCGGGCCAATGGGCGGCGACGTCGGCGACGTCCCAGGCCAGCAGCGCGGGATCGCCGGGGCCGGCCAGGTCGAGCCCGATGTCGGCGACCTCGACCCGCCCGCACGCGGACGCCGCGGGCTCGGCCACATGGCACATCTTGAGACCGCCGAATGTCACCGTGACGGCGGCACAGAAGCTCGCGGGGACACCCACCGCGTCGGCCTCCAGCCCGGAGGGCAGGTCCACCGCCAGCACCCGGACGCCGGCGTCCGCGCACGCCCGTGCGAACGTCGCGACGGGCTCCCGCAGGCCGCCGCGTCCGCCGATGCCCAGGACGCCGTCCACGATCAGATCCGCCTCGCCCAGCAGCGCCAGGGCGCCCACGGCGTCGGTCACCCGGCCTCCGGCGGCCACGAACGCGGCCCAGCCCTCGGCATGGACGGTCTCGGCGGTGCGCCAGGCCCACACCCGCACGCCGCGGCCCGCCAGCCGCACCCCGGCCCACAGGGCGTCGCCGCCGTTGTTCCCGGCGCCGACCACCAGCAGGACGCGCCCGCCCCGCACGCGTCCGGAGGCCGCCCGCAACTCCCGCAGCGCCGCACCGGCGACCGCGGCCGCCGCCTTCTGCATGAGGGCACCGGAGGCCAGCAACTCCCCCGTCGCCTGCTCGGCGGCGACGATCTGGGCGACCGACCACACCCGGCGCATCAGGACTCGCAGACCACCATGGCGACGGCGAGGCCGGCGTCGTGGCTGATCGAGAGGTGGACGCGGGTCACGCCGAGGGCGTCGAGCCGGGCCTGGACGGTGCCGAAGGCCTTGACGTACGGCTGGCCGCCGGGGGCGCGGACGATCCGGCAGTCGAGCCAGGCGAGCCCGGACGGCGCCCCGAGCGCCTTGGCCAGGGCCTCCTTGGCGGCCCAGCGACCCGCCTGGGATTCGGGACGCACCGAGCGCTCCTCGGGGTGCAGCACCCGGTCGAGGAAGCCGGGCCGGGCGGCGGCGTCCGCGAACCGCTCCACCGAGCAGACGTCGACGCCGATCCCGACGATCATGGCTTACTCGACCGTGACCGACTTGGCGAGGTTGCGCGGCTGGTCCACGTCGTAGCCCTTCAACGACGCGACCTCGCACGCGAAGATCTGCAGCGGCAGCGTGGCCAGCAGCGGCTGCAGCAGCGTCGAGCACCGCGGCAGACGGATGATGACGTCGGAGAACGGCTCGACCTCGTCGTCGCCCTCCTCGACCAACACGATGGTGTGCGCGCCGCGGGCGCGGACCTCCTGGATGTTGGAGATCACCTTGTCGTGCAGTTGGTCGCGGCCCTGCGGCGGCACGACCACGAACACCGGCACGCCCGTGTCCACGAGGGCGATGGGCCCGTGCTTGAGCTCGCCGGCCGGGAAGCCCTCGGCGTGCAGGTAGGCGATCTCCTTGAGTTTGAGCGCGCCCTCCAGGGCGACCGGGTAGCCGACGTGGCGCCCGAGGAAGAGGACCGACTGGCGGTCGATCAGGTCGCGGGCCAGCTCCTTGACCTGCTGCTGCGCGTCCAGCACCTGCTGCATCTTGGCGGGCATCCCGGCGAGCTCCGCCATGACGGCGGCGATCTCGTCGCCGTACTTCATGCCACGCACCTGCGCGAGGTAGAGCCCGAGCAGGTAGCAGGCGACGATCTGGGTGGTGAAGCCCTTGGTCGAGGCGACGCCGATCTCGGGGCCGGCGTGGGTGTAGATGACGGCGTCCGACTCGCGCGGGATAGTCGCGCCGTTGGTATTGCAGATGGCGATGACCTTGGCGCCCTGCTCGCGGGCGTGCCGGATCGCCATGAGCGTGTCGGCGGTCTCGCCGGACTGGCTGATCGTGACGACGAGGGTCATTGGGTCGATGATCGGGTCGCGGTAGCGGAACTCCGAGGCGATCTCGACCTCGCAGGGGATGCGGGTCCAGTGCTCGATGGCGTACTTCGCGACCAGGCCCGCATAGAAGGCGGTGCCACAGGCGACGATGACGATCTTGTCGATGCGCCGCAGGGTCTCGGGGCTGATGCGGATCTCGTCCAAGGTGAGCTGGCCGTCGCGGGTGAACCGGCCGAGCAGCGTGTCGGCGACCGCCTGCGGCTGCTCGTGGATCTCCTTGACCATGAACCAGTCGTAGCCCTGCTTCTCGGCCGCCGAGAGATCCCACGTCACCTCGTAGGGTTTGCCCTCGGTCGGGGTGCCGGCGAAGTCGGTCACCGCGTAGCCGTCGGCGGTGATCTCCACGACCTCGTCTTGGCCCAGCTCGACGGCGTAACGCGTGAACTCGATGAAGGCGGCCACGTCGGAGGCGAGGAACATCTCGCCCTCGCCGACGCCCACCACGAGCGGGCTGTTGCGGCGGGCCGCCACGACCCGGTCGGGAACCTCGGCGTCCACGGCCACGAGCGTGAAGGCGCCCTCCAGCCGTCGGACGACGCGACGCATCGCCTCGGTCAGGTCGGTGCCGCGGGCCACCTCCTGGCCGAGCAACTGGGCCGCGACCTCGGTGTCGGTCTCGGAGGAGAACTCGGCGCCGGCGTCCGTGGCCTCGGCACGCAGCGCGGCGAAGTTCTCGATGATGCCGTTGTGCACGAGCGCGATGCGGCCGTTGGTGGCCCGGTGCGGGTGTGCATTGGCGTCGGTGGGGCCGCCGTGGGTGGCCCAGCGGGTGTGCCCGATGCCGATGCCGGACTCGGGAAGCGGCGACGCCTCGACCTCGGCGACGAGGTTGGCGAGCTTGCCCGACTTCTTGCGCACGTGCAGGTCGCCGTCGGACAAGATGGCCACACCGGCCGAGTCGTAGCCGCGGTACTCCATTCGCCGCAGTCCGTCGATGACGACCGCCTGTGCACGCCGCGGGCCGACGTAGCCGATAATTCCGCACATGCGCGCTACTTTACAGGCTCGGTTTTCCGGCACCGGCGGGGGGCGACGTGGCTGACCCCGCCGTGCTCGACGAGTTCGGGCCCTATGTCCGGCGCGACCGGGCCGTGTGGGCGGACCTGTCCGACTCCATGCCCGTGCAGATCAGCGAGCAGACCCTGGCCCAGCTCCGCTCGCGCCTGGACACCATCGACGCCGCCCAGGTGCGCGAGGTCTACCTGCCCCTGACCGAGCTCATCAACCTCTACATCGAGCACACCGGCGACCTCTATGCCAGCACCCACGACTATCTGCGCTTGTCGGAGCTGCGGACGCCGTTCGTCATCGGGGTCGCCGGCTCGGTGTCGGTGGGCAAGTCCACCACCTCCCGCCTGCTGCAGGAGCTGTTGTCCCACGGGCCCGGACGCCCCAAGGTCGACCTCATCACCACCGACGGCTTTCTCTACCCCAACGCCGAGTTGGTGCGCCGCGGCATCCTGCACCGCAAGGGCTTCCCGGAGAGTTACGACCGTCCCGCGCTGCTCCGCTTCGTCATGGACGTCAAATCCGGGGCGCCGGAGGTCCACGCGCCCGTCTACAGCCACCTGTCCTACGACATCGTCCCGGGCGAGTACGCGACCGTGCGGCGTCCGGACGTCCTCATCGTCGAGGGCCTCAACGTGCTCCAGCCGGCGCGGCGGCGTCCGGACGGCACGATGTCGCTGGCCGTCAGCGACTTCTTCGACTTCACCGTCTACGTGGACGCCGACGAGCACGACCTGCGCACCTGGTACATCGACCGCTTCATGCTGCTGCGCGCGACGGCGTTCCGCGACCCCCGGTCGTACTTCACGCGGTACACCCAGTTGACCGACGCCGAGGCGCGCGCCCAGGCGGGGACGTTCTGGGACACGATCAACGGCCCCAATCTGCGGGCGAACATCCTGCCCACGCGCGGCCGCGCCACGGCGATTCTGCGCAAGGACAGCGATCACGACATCGAATGGATCCGGATCCGGAAGGTGTGAGTCAGGCCTGAGGCTGGGTGGCCTGGGCGTCCGCGCGGTTGGCGAGGATCAGCGGCAGTCCGGCCAGCAGCATGGCCGAGCCCAGGTACCACGGGTCGACGAAGAAGCGGGTCTGGGTGCTGAGCGGGACCGCGAGCCACACGACGACCGAGCCCCAGGCCAGGGCCAGCCAGTTGCGGATCCCCCACGCCGTCGACGCGTGCGCCAGACCGTGCGGGGACAGCCCGGCGACGGTGAGGGCGCAGGCCAGCAGGACGGCGGCCACCATCGACACGATCGGCGGACCCCCGACGCCCCACACCATGAACATCAGCGCCAGGCCCACCAGGAATGTCCCGCGCAGCGAGGCGGACGTGACGCGGGGGCGGGCGGTGGGACGCAGGACGTCCGGCGTCCGCAGCCCCACGAGGGCGGGCGGCAAGGCGGCGGCCGTCGCCGTGACGAGCGCCAGCCACCACGGCAGGTCGAGGCGCGGCAGGGCGGTCGTGACGAGCATCAGCGCGCCGTAGGGGACGAGCGAGGCGAGGCCGAGGGCGGCCCGCCACGGGTCGAGGAGGCGTCGTCCGAGGTTGGCCAGATGACCGAGCCCCGCCGCCGCGGCCCACAAGAAGAAGGGCAGCAACGCGGGGAACTGCGACTCGAACTCGAAGGCGGGCAGCACGGCGACGAGGCTGCTCGTCAGGACGAACGCGAACGTGCAGGCTGCGGCCGTCCCCCCGAGGATCCGTGGCGCCGCACGCGACTCCGACACGGACTCCCGCGCGCCTTCCTTCAACGTCATGGCCGCATCCTAGGCAGCCGGATCGTGGCGTCCGCGGACGCCACGCGGGCCCGTCACAGGCTCAGACGATCCTTCACGACGCCCGCCAGCCGCTCGGCGACCTGCAGGGCGCGCTCGTGCGTGTCGGCCTCGACCATGACCCGCACGAGCGGCTCGGTGCCGGACGGACGCAGCAGCACGCGCCCGGCGTCGCCCAACTCGCGGCTCGCAGCCGTGACGGCGGCGTTGACGACCGGATCGATGCCCGCGCGGGTCTTGTGGACGCCCGGGACGTTGATCATCACCTGCGGCAGCCGGGTCATGACGCCCGCGAGGTCGGCGAGCGTGCGCCCCGTCCGGACCATGCGGGCCGCCACGTGCAGCGCAGTCAAGACGCCGTCGCCGGTGGTCGCGTACTCGCTCATGATGACGTGACCGGACTGCTCGCCGCCGAGGGTGAACCCGTTGGCGTTCATGGACTCCAGCACGTAGCGGTCGCCCACCTTCGTCTGGTCGACCCGGACGCCGGCGTCCCGCATCGCGTGCAGGAAGCCGAGGTTGCTCATGACGGTCGCCACGACGGTGTCGGAGTGCAGCGCCCCGGACTCCTTGAGCGCGAGCGCCAGGATCGCGATGATCTGGTCGCCGTCGACCACCTGGCCCGAGGCGTCCACCGCCAGGCAGCGATCGGCGTCGCCGTCGAAGGCGAAGCCGCAGTCGGAGCCGGTCTCGACGACGGTCCGTTGCAGGTGCGCGAGGTGGGTGGAGCCGCAGTCCTCGTTGATGTTGAGGCCGGTCGGGGAGGCGTGGATCGTCGTGACGGTGGCCCCCTGGGCCTCGAACGCGGCAGGTCCGGTCATGGACGCCGCACCGTTGGCGCAGTCCAGCACCACCGTGAGGCCCTCGAGGCTGGCGTCCCCACCCAGGGAGGAGACGAGGTGGGCGACATAGCCCTCGACGGCACCCAGGTCGTCGCTCACGCGTCCGACGGCCGCGCCCACCGGACGGGGCCAGTCCTCGACCCTCATCTGGCGCTCGATCTCGTCCTCGATGTCGTCGTCGAGCTTGACGCCGCCGCGGGCGAAGAACTTGATGCCGTTGTCCGGCATGGGGTTGTGGGAGGCCGACAGCATGACGCCGAGGTCGGCGTCCAGGGCCCCAACGAGGTAGGCCGCGCCCGGGGTCGGGATGACGCCGAGGCGCACCACGTCGACACCGGCCGACGCCAGGCCCGCCACGACGGCCGCCTCAAGGAATTCCCCGGACGCCCGCGGGTCGCGCGCGACTAGGGCGCGCGGGCGATGGCCCTCGAACAGCCCCGACTCCCCCAGAACGCGCGCGGCGGACACCGAGAGCTGGAGTGCCAGCTCCGCGGTGACCGCCTGATTGGCCGTGCCCCGGACGCCGTCGGTCCCGAACAACCTGCCCATACGCGTCAGCGCTTGCTGTACTGCGGCGCCTTGCGGGCCTTCTTGAGACCGGCCTTCTTGCGCTCCTTGATCCGCGCGTCGCGGGTCAGGAGGCCGGCCTTCTTGAGCGCGGGACGGCTCGCCTCGGCGTCGATGGCGTTCAGCGCACGGGCGATGCCCAGGCGCAGGGCGCCGGCCTGGCCGGTCACGCCGCCGCCGACGATCTTCGCGATCACGTCGTAGGAACCCTCGACCGCGGCCGTGACGAACGGCTCGTTGATCGTCTGCTGATGCAGCTTGTTGGGGAAGTACTCCTCCAGCGTCCGCCCGTTGATGGTGAAGCGGCCGGTGCCCGGGACGAGGCGGACGCGCGCGATGGCCTCCTTGCGGCGGCCCGTGGCGGCACCCGGCGCGACCATGGCCGGGCGGGCGCCCGGGGTGGCAGCGGAGGGGGTGGCCTCGGAGCGGTACGCGATCTCGCGATCCTGCTCGTCGGTGAACGGCTGGACCTCGTCGAGCACGGTCTCTTCGATGGCGGTGTCGGTCACGGTGGTTCCTTGCTTCACTGGGCGATCTGGGTGATCTGGTAGGGCTGCGGCTTCTGGGCCGCGTGCGGGTGCTCCGGGCCGGCGTACACCTTGAGCTTCTTGAGCTGGGCGCGGCTCAGCTTGTTCTTGGGCAGCATGCCCCACACGGCGCGCTCGACGGCCTGGCGCGGGTCGCGCTGCAGCAGCTCGCCGTAGGAGATGGACTTCAGGCCGCCCGGACGCCCCGAGTGGCGGTAGGCCATCTTGGTGTCGGCCTTGTTGCCCGACAGCGAGATCTTCGAGGCGTTGACGATGACGACGAAGTCACCGGTGTCCACGTGGGACGCGAACGTGGGCTTGTGCTTCCCACGCAGCAGCGTGGCCGCAGTCACGGCGAGGCGGCCGAGGACGACATCCTCGGCGTCGATCACATGCCAGGCCTTGGTGACCTCGCCAGGCTTCGGGCTGTACGTAGACACGGTACGGTGACCATCTTCCATGTAGGTGGCTGAAACTTCGCGTCGCGCGGTTCACCCACACGAGGGCGCACACGAGCGCAACAGCGGTTTAGGCTACCGCCCCACCCACGACGGGTCAAAACCGAGCGTGGGTCGCGGGCCGGGGTCCGGACGCCTCTCCCGGGGCCCGCGCGTCAATCTCGTGAACAGGGTTGCGAGCGGCCCGTTTGGTGGCAAGGTAACCCCATGAGTTCGAAGGTGAACACAACGCAGATTCAGGTAAACAGCCCGGATGACGTGCGCAACGTGGTGCTGATCGGCAACGCGGGGTCGGGAAAGACCTCCTTGTTCGAGCAGTTGCTCCGCGCTCGCGTCGCCGGCTACAGAGGCGAGAAGGACGACGCTGAGCGTCTCTCGCAGCTCTACCTGGCGTCGCTCGTGACCGGCGGCAAGCTGGTCAACCTGCTGGACGCCCCCGGTCACCCCGACTTCGTGGGCGAGTTGCGCGCGGGCATCCGCGCCGCGGACGCCGCGATCTTCGTCCTGAGCGCCACCGACGGCATCGACGGCGCCGCGCAGGCGCTGTGGGACGAGTGCGCGGAGGCCAACCTGCCGCGCGTCATCGCCTTGACGAAGATGGACGCGGCCCACACCGACTTCGACACCCTCGTGGAGGAGGTCCGCGACACCTTCGGCGAGGGCGTCCTGCCCACCCACGTGCCCGTCGGCTCCGGCACGAACATCACCGGGACCGTCGGCGTCCTGTCCCGCCGGTTCCGCGACTACACCGGCGCGGAGCCGGTCATCGTCGAGAACGACACCGACCACGCCGACCTCGTCGAGGCGCACTACGGCCCGCTGATCGAGGGTCTCATCCAGGAGGCCGACGACGCCGACCTGATGGATAAGTACCTCGAGGGCGAGGTCCCCTCGCGCGAGTACCTGCTCGACGACCTCCGGACGGCCACGGCCCACGCGAACCTGTACCCGCTCATCCCGGTGGTGGCGGCGTCCGGCCTCGGCACCGACGAGCTGTTGAGCCTCATCGAGCACGGGTTCCCGACGCCGAGCGTCCACGACAACCCGACGATGATCAAGCTGACCGGCGACGACCTCGGCCCGGCGCCCTCCGACCCCAGCGCTCCGCTGTGCGCGCAGGTCATCCGCACCACGACCGACCCCTTCGCGGGCCGGCTGTCGATGGTCCGTATCTTCTCGGGCACGCTCAAGACCGACGATGTCGTGCACGTGTCCGGGCACCGCAGCCACTTCCTGGGCAAGGAGGACGAGGCGCATCCCGATCACGACCACGAGGAGCGCATCGGCCAGATCCAGCAGGCCGTCGGCACCGAACTCAAGCCGAAGACGACAGCCATCGCGGGCGAGATCGTGATGCTGCCGAAGCTGACGACGGCCGAGACCGGCGACACCATCTCGCCGAAGGACGCCCCCGTGCTCGTGGCGAACTGGCGGATGCCGGAGGCGCTGCTGCCGCTGGCGATCAAGGCGGCCACCCGCAACGACGAGGACAAGCTGGGCAACGCGCTCCAGCGGCTCGCCGTCGAGGACACCAACGTCCGCCTGGCACGCGGCGCCGAGGATCAGCTCGTGCTGTGGACGACCGGTCAGGCGCACGCCGACCTGCTGCTCGGCCGCCTCAAGGACCGCTACGGCGTGAACGTCGCCCAGGAGGATGTCAAGATCGCCCTCCGCGAGACGTTCGTGGGTAAGGCCACGGTGACCGGACGCCACGTCAAGCAGTCGGGCGGCCACGGCCAGTACGCGGTCTGCCAGGTCGAGATCGAGCCGCTGGAGCGCGGCGCCGGCTTCGAGTTCGTGGACAAGGTCGTGGGCGGCGCCGTCCCGCGCCAGTTCATCCCGAGCGTCGAGAAGGGCGTCAAGTCCCAGATGGAGAAGGGCGTCATCGCCGGCTACCCGATGGTCGACATCCGGGTGACGCTGTTCGACGGCAAGGCCCACTCGGTCGACTCCTCCGACATGGCGTTCCAGCTCGCCGGGTCGATGGCTTTGAAGGAGGCGGCGAACAACAAGAGCATCGTCGCGCTGCTGGAGCCGATCGACCTGGTGACGATCACCGTCGGCGAGGAGTACCAGGGCGCGGTCATGACGGACATCTCCGGACGCCGCGGCCAGATGCTGGGCTCGGACAGCCTCGGCAAGAAGGTCGTCATCCGGGCGCTGATCCCGCAGCTCGAGCTCGCGCGCTACGCGATCGACCTGCGCGGCATCGGCCACGGGTCCGGCACGTTCAGCCGCGACTTCCACGGCTACGAACTCCTTCCGGCCAACCTGGTCGACAAGGTCGCCAAGAAGGATTGAGTCCGTACCCCTGCACGCAGGGGCATGGTGGGGTGGCGTCCTCCCGGCCGGGGGCGCCACCCCATCCTCGTTCCGGGGCGATCGCGGGCGCAGCGAGCCGCGCCCGCGGCGTCCGACCCCGCCGGGTGTCCCGCGACGGACAGGAGGACGACGTGCTGGAGCCGCACGAGAGCTACGCGGGGCTGCGGTTCACCTATCTGCTGGCGGACCACTACCGGTTCCCCGGCTCGTGGACCTACCCCGAGAGCATCGTCCCGTACTCGCTGCTGCGCCTGATCGTCAAAGGCGAGGCCGACTTCGACCTCGACGGTGTGACCCTCCACGTGACGGCGGGCGACGTCGTCCACATCCCCGAAGGGACACGCCTAGCGTGCCGCGCGACGAGCAGCGAGATCGCGTTCGACTCCATCCGGTTCGTGTCGTCGGTCAAGCTCGGCGACCGCGACTTCCTGACCGACTACTACGGCGTGGGCTCGGTGACGGCCTTCGGCGACGATCGGGGTGTCCGCGAGCTGTTCGGCACGATCCGCGCCGCCGCGCAGTCGGACTCGCCGGCGCGCACGTTCACCATCCGGGGCAGCCTGGAGTTGCTGGTCGCGCGGCTCGTGGAGGCGTCCGGACGCCGCGGCCGCCCCGACTCCAAGCGCCTCTTGGAGCTCGCCTCCACGCCCGGGGCGGCGCCTCCTCTGCGGCGCGACCCGCGCATCGAGACCGTCGTGGACTACCTCTCGCACCACCCGACGGCCCCGCTGGACACCGAACAGCTCTCCCGGATGGCCGAACTCAGCCCCTCGGCGTTGCGCCGACTGTTCAAGCGGCACACGGGCAAGACCATGGGCGAGTTCATGACCGAGCTGCGCATGATGACGGCCGCGCGGATGCTGCTCATCACCAGCGACCGCGTGGGCGAGATCGGCCAGCGGTGCGGCTACGCCGACCAGAACTACTTCGCGCGCATCTTCAAGGGCGTGTTCGGGTTGTCGCCGCAGGCCTACCGAAGGGTGTCCCGCGAGCAGCAGTGAGCCGCCGAAATGGGGGGCTAGAAGACCACTCGTGCGCGTTTCGTGCTAGAAATGGCGTCCTCCTGTAGAGACCGGGCCGCGACCGGATTCCTAGCATCGGGTCACCGGCTCGCGTGAGCCGGACAAGGGCTAGCCCGAGGAGGAGTCAATGAGGAAGCCCCTGGCGGCGCTCGTCGCCGCGGTGGCCGCGGTCGGCCTTCTGGCCGGATGCGGCGCACCTGCTGCTACGTCGCCCAACGCGACGACCCAACCCACCGAGCTCTCAGGCGAGATCACGTTCTGGCACTCGTTCACCCAGGGGCCGCGGCTGGAGACCATCAAGTCGGCCGCGGACAAGTTCACGGCCAAGCACCCGAACGTCAAGATCAAGATCGAGACGTTCTCGTGGGCCGACTTCTACACCAAGTGGACGACCGGACTGCAGTCCGGCAACGTGCCGGACCTGTCGACCGCGCTGCCGAACCACGTCGTCGAGATGATCGGCGCCGAGGCGATCGTGCCGGTCGACGACCTGGTCGACCGCGTCGGGCGCGACCGGTTCTTCCCGGCCCCGCTCACCGAGATGACCAAGGACGGCAAGACGTACGCCGTCCCGCTGTACTCCCACGCGCAGGTCATGTGGTACCGCAAGGACCTCCTGGCGAAGTACCACCTGAGCGTCCCCACCACCTGGGACGAACTCAAGGCGGCCGCCACCACCATCACCCAAGGCGAGAACGGCGCCGCATACGGCCTCGCCGTGCCGATGGGCACCAACGACATGATGGCCACGCGGTACCTGAACTTCTACGTCCGCAGCGCCGGCGAGCGCCTGCTGACGGCCGACAACAAGGCCAACCTGGCCAGCCCGGCCGCCCTGGAGGGCACCACCTACTGGACCGACCTGTACAAGGCGGCCTCGCCCAAGGCGTCCATCAACTTCAACGTCCTCGACCAGGCGACGATGTTCTACCAGGGCAAGACGGCCTTCGACTTCAACTCCGGCTTCCACATCGGCGGCGTGAAGACCAACCGGCCCGACCTCCTCGACCAGATCGCGGCCGCCCCGATGCCCACCCTCAAGAAGGGCGACAAGCAGACCGGCTACGAGACGTCCAATATCCCGATGGTCGTGTGGAAGAACTCCAAGCACCCGGAGATCGCCAAGGCGTTCATCCAGTTCCTCTACGAGCCGGAGCAGTACGTCCCGTTCCTGCTGTCGGTCCCGGTCGGCATGCTGCCCGCGCTCAAGGAGACCGCGAGCAACGAGAAGTTCACCGCCGACCCGACGGTGAAGAAGTTCGGCAACGAGCTCAAGGTCATCTCGGACGCCGTCGCCGCCGGAACGGCCATCGGCATGGAGAAGGGTCCCGTGGCCGCCGCCGGACTGCTGACATCGCAGAAGGTGGTGGAACAGGAGTTCCAGGACATCGTGACCAACAACACCCCCGTCGCCACGGCGGCGCAGAACGCCAACCAGAAGCTCGACAAGCTCATCAAGGGCCAGGGCTAGACACCCCAGGGAGGGGCGAGCCCGGGTCCGATGCGGGCTCGCCCCTCCCGCCACTTCCGTCCAAAGGAGTCTGGATGCGCACCATCGCGCGTGGGGCGTCCGTTGTCGGACGCCGCCGGCGCCGGGACGTGACGGGTTTCCTGTTCCTGTTGCCGGCCCTGCTCATCGTGGGACTGCTGCTGTTCTACCCGGTCGTCTCGAGCATCTACTACAGCTTCACCAACAAGCACCTGGTGCGGCCGAGCGTGAAGTTCGTCGGGCTGGACAACTACGCGACGATCTTCACCGACGCCGAGTTCTGGCACTCGTTCCTGGTGTCGATCAACTGGACGCTGGCGTCCCTGCTCGGTCAGGTGCTGGTCGGCTTCACCGCGGCCCTGGCGCTCAACCGGATCCGGCACTTCCAGGGGTTCTTCCGGACGATGCTCATCATCCCGTGGGCGTTCCCGTCCATCGTGATCGCGCTGTCGTGGAAGTGGATCCTCAACGGCGTGTACGGCTTCGTGCCGAACGTGCTCGTGGCCTGGGGCTCGTGGCCGATCGACCGCAGTTCTTCTCCGACCCGAATCTCGTCTTCCTGACGCTGGTGTTCGTCAACGTGTGGTTTGGGGCGCCGCTCATCATGGTGAACGTCCTCTCGGCGCTGCAGACGATCCCGCGCGACCAGTACGAGGCCGCCCAGATCGACGCGGCATCGCCCTGGCAGACGTTCGCCCACATCACGCTCCCGCACATCCGCGTGGTCGTGGGGTTGCTCGTCGTGCTCCGCACCATCTGGGTGTTCAACAACTTCGACACCATCTACCTGCTGACCGGCGGCGGACCCGCGCAGATGACTCAGTCCGTCCCGATCTATGCCTACAACGTGGGCTGGGGACTCAAGCAGCTCGGGCAGTCGTCGGCCGTGACCGTCGTGCTGCTGGTGTTCTTGATGCTCGTGTGCCTGGCCTACTTCCGACTGCTCGACCGCTGGGAGAAGGAGCTGGGATGAGCACCACGAGCGGACGCCGCCGCCTCCCCCACGGCTGGTTCGGGACGACCGTCAGCTACGCCTACCTCGTCGTCCTGACCGTGCTGGCCATGTTCCCGCTGGTGTGGGTGCTGCTGTCGTCGGTGAAGGCACCCGGCGACATCACCTCCGACCCCACCGCACTGTGGCCCAAGGAACTGACGCTCCAGCACTACCAGACCGTCCTGGGGCAGCTGCGCTTCGGCACCAACCTCGGCAACTCGGTGATCGTCGCGCTGGCGACGACCCTGGTCTCGCTGACGGTCAGCGCGTGCGCGGCCTACGGGATCGTCCGGTTCTCGCCGCGTTTCGGCAAGGCCATGACGCGGGTCATGATCATGACCTACATGTTCCCGCCGATCCTGCTGGCGGTCCCCTACTCCATCGTCATGGGCGCCCTCGGGCTGACCAACAACCGCGCCGGGCTCGTGCTGGCGTACCTCAGCTTCTCGGTTCCGTTCGCGGTGTGGCTGCTGGTCGGCTTCTTCCGGACCGTCCCGATCGAGATCGAGGAGGCCGGCCACGTCGACGGCGCCAACCGCCTGCAGGTCTTCGGACGCATCGTCCTGCCGATCGTCACCCCCGGGCTGGTCGCGGTGGCCATCTACACGTTCATCAACGCCTGGAACGAGTTCCTGTACTCGCTGATCCTCATGAACAGCACCGAGAAGATGACGGCGTCGGTCGCCTTGAAGTCGCTGGAGGGCCAGGAGGTCCTCGACTGGGGCACCATGATGGCGGCCTCCGCGATCGTCGTCGTGCCCTCGGTCATCTTCTTCGCCCTCATCCAGAACCGCATCGCCGGCGGACTCGCCCAAGGGTCCGTCAAGTAGACACGACAAGGAGCTATCCACCATGGAGGAGATCGGATACGGGGTCGTCGGCACCGGCTACTTCGGCGCCGAGCTGGCCAGGATCCTCGACGCCCAGCCGGGCGCGCGCGTCCGGGCCGTCCACGACCCCGTCAACGCGGACGCCGTCGCCGCCGAGCTGGGCTGCGACGCGGCGTCCGACCTGGGCGCCCTGATCGCCCGGGACGACATCTCCGCGCTGATCGTCGCGACCCCCAACCACCTGCACCGGGACGCGGTGCTGGCGGCGGCGTCGCGGGGCATCCACGTGTTCTGCGAGAAGCCGATCGCGCTCACCTACGCCGACTGCGACGCCATGGTGTCGGCCTGCGCGCGGGCGGGCGTGATCTTCATGGCGGGCCACGTGATGAACTTCTTCGACGGCGTCCGCGCGGCCAAGCGCCTCATCGCCGAGGGCCGCATCGGCGACGTCGTCTACTGCCACTCGGCGCGCAACGGCTGGGAGGAGCCGCAGCCGTCCATCAGTTGGAAGAAGCGTCGGGCCTTGTCGGGCGGGCACCTCTACCACCACATCCACGAGCTCGACTGCATCCAGTCCATCCTGGGCCCGGCCCAATCGGTGACCATGATCGGCGGCAACGTCGCCCACGTCGGCGAGCAGTTCGGCGACGAGGACGACCTGCTGGTGCTCCAGTTGGAGTTCGGCGGCGGCACCTACGCCGTCTGCGAGTACGGCTCGGCGTTCCACTGGCCCGAGCACTACCTGCTCATCCAGGGCACGGACGGCGCCATCCGGCTCGACATGCTGGACGCGGGCGTGACGGTTCGCACGCCGTCGGGCGAGGAGCGGCTCCTGCTGCACCGCACCGCCGCCGAGGACGCCGACCGCACCCGCATCTACGCGGGGAGCGAGATGGACGGCGCCATCATGTACGGCCATCCCGGTCGGCGTCCGCCCCTGTGGCTCCAGGGTGTGATGGAGTCGGAGCTGCGGTACTTCAACGAGGTGCTGCACGGGCGGCCCATCGAACCCGAGTTCGAGGCGCTGCTCACCGGGCAGGCCGCGCGCGACTCGATCGCCACGGCGGACGCGGCGACGCTCTCGCTGCGCGAGAATCGGAAGGTCGCCGTCGCGCAGGTACGGCGTCCGGCCACCGGGGCGGCCTGAGCGGACGCCGGAGGGAAAGGAAGCACCGATGATCCTCGATCGACTCGAGAACAGGCACCTGTACGCGGGCGAGCCGCGGCTGGCCGCCGTGCTGGCGGCGCTGGACGCCGTGTCCGCCCCAGGCGACAGCATCGACCTGCCCGGCGGCGCCGGGCGGGTGGGGGTGGCCGAGTTCGTCACCCGCGAGCCCGGCAGCTACGACTACGAGGCGCACCGGCTCCACGCCGACGTGCACGTCGTGCTGGCCGGACGCGAGCGTGTCGACATCGCCCACCTCGCCGACCTGAGCGTCACGACGCCCTACGACGAGGCCTCCGACGTGGGCTTCCTCGCGGGCGAGGCCCTGGTCTCGGTCGTGCTGCGCCCGGGCTGGTTCCTGGTCGTGTATCCGCAGGACGCGCACCGTCCGGGGCAGTGGGTCGACGGGCCGGAGCCGATCGTGAAGGCCGTCGGCAAGGTGCGCGTCGTCTGAGAGCACCTCACGCCAACGGGCTGAGGGTCACTGGGCGGCGATGAACCCCAAGACGCCGTCGACGATCATCTGGACCGCGATGGCCGCGAGCAGCATGCCGGCGATCCGGGACAGCAGGGTCGTGCCCGCGTCGCCGAGGAAACGCCGAATCCCGGACGCGAACCGCAGGAACAGCCACACCGCCGCCATCGCCGCGGTCAACGCCGCCGCCAAGGTGGCGTAGCCGGCGAGCCCGTCGGCCCGGTCCACGGCGACCATCATCGCCACGATCGACCCCGGGCCCGCCAGCAGCGGGATGCCGATGGGCACCACGGACACGTGCCGCTGCGGCTCGAGATTGAGCTCCCCGTCGCTCTTGCCCATGAGGAGCTCGAAGGCGACCAGCCCGAGCAGCAGCCCGCCGGACACCTGCATCGACGCCACGGTGATGTGCAGGTAGGCCAGGATGTAGCGCCCGAACAGCGCGAACCCGGCGATGACCGCCAACGCGACGACGGTCGCACGCCACGCCACGGAATTGCGCTCGCGGGCGGACGCCGTCCGCGTCAGTCCCAGAAACACCGGCAGCAGACCCGGCGGATCGAGGATCACGAACAGCGTGAAGAACGTCGAGAAGAAGAGCTGGCCATCGAACACGACTCACCAGCCTACGGGCGCCGCGGCGTCCGCCCGACCGGGATCGAAGAGTCAAGGCGCCGTCGGCGCGCGACCGGGCGTCAGACGGAGAAGATCGGCTGGGAGCCCGCGGGCACGGAGCGCGCGTCGACGATCTCCTTGCCGAACGGGAAGCAGGTGACGGGGATCATCTTGACGTTGGCAAGGGCCAGCGGGATGCCGACGATGGTGACCGCCTGCGCCGCCGCCGTGGTGAGGTGGCCGAGCGCGAGCCACAGGCCCGCCACCACGAACCAGATCACGTTGGACAGCGCCGACCCGGCGCCGGCGCCGGGCTTGGCGACCACGGTCTTGCCGAAGGGCCACAGGGCGTAGGCGGCCATCCGGAACGACGCGATACCGGCCGGGATCGTCACGATCAACAGGCAGGCCAGCACCCCGAAGAAGAGGTACCCCAGCGCGAGCCACAGCCCGCCGAAGACCAGCCAGATGAGATTCAGCAACGTCCGCATGTCGATCCTTCCCGGACGCCCTCGCGCCCGCCCTCCAGTGAAGCACGCGACCCCGCCCAACCCTTCCCGCGTCCGACCCCGAACCGACCCCGAGTCGTCCCGCGCACTACGCTGGCCCCCATGTCGACACCGGGCCCCCGCGTGCATCGCGAGGTCGTCAGCTACGTCCGCCGCAGCGCGCGCATGAACGAGTCGCAGGAGCGCGCGTGGGCGGCGCACGCCGACGACCTCGTGATCCGGGTGCCGGTCCGAGAGCTGTCGACGTCGGTCCACCCGGACGCCCACATCGACTGGGACGCCGCGTTCGGACGCCGCGCTCCCCTGCTGGTCGAGATCGGGTCCGGACGCGGCGAGGCGCTGGCGGCGCTGGCCGCCGCGCATCCGGACGCCAACGTGGTCGCCTTCGAGGTGTTCGCCCCGGCCATCGCCTCGACCCTGTCGCGCCTGACCCGCGAGGGCGTCACGAACGCGCGCGTGGTCATGGCCAACGGCGTGGAGGGGCTCGCCCGGCTGTTCGAGCCCGGCCAGGTCGAGCAGCTCTGGACGTTCTTCCCCGACCCCTGGCACAAGGCCCGCCACCACAAACGGCGGCTCGTCACCGCCTCCTTCGCCGACACGGCGGCGTCCGCGCTCGCCCCCGGCGGACTGTGGCGGCTGGCGACCGACTGGTCGGACTACGCCGAGTGGATCCGCGAGGTCCTCGATCCGCACCCGGCGTTCGAGAACGTCCACGCGGGCTGGGCGCCGCGCTGGGAGCTGCGGCCGGTCACCAAGTACCAGGCCCGGGGGCTCGCGGCCGGACGGACGATCCACGACCTCACCTATCGCCGCACCGACGTGCGCCTGGCCGACAGCGATCTGGTCCACCGCACCCCACTGGCGCGCCCGCACGAGGTGCCGCTGTGACCCGCTACCGGCTCGATCTGGCCTACGACGGCGCCGGCTTCCACGGCTGGGCGGCCCAGGACGGCCTGCGTACCGTCCAGGGGGAGCTCCAGACGTGGATCCCGCGGGTGCTGCGGCTCGACGCTCCTGCGCCCCTCACGGTGGCCGGACGCACGGACGCCGGCGTCCACGCCCGCGGCCAGGTGGCGCACGTCGACCTGCCGGGCCCCGGGCTGGGCCCCGAGCTGGTCCGGCGCCTGGGCCGCGTCCTGCCGCCGGATGTGGTCGTCCGCGCGGCCAGCGAGGTGGGACCCGACTTCGACGCCCGCTTCTCCGCGGTGTGGCGCCGCTACGCGTTCCGGCTCGCGGACGCCCCCGTCGACCCTCTGCATCGCGGCCTGGTCGTGCGCGTCCGGCGTCCGCTCGACATCGCCGCCCTGGACGCCGCGGCCCGCACGCTCGTCGGGCTGCACGACTTCGCCGCCTTCTGCAAGGCGCGTCCGGAGGCGACGACGATCCGCCGGGTCCTGGACGCCGGCGCCCACCGCCTCGCGTCCGGCGAGCTCGCGGGCGTCGTGGAGGTCGGGTTGCGCGCGGACGCCTTCTGCCACTCGATGGTCCGCTCGCTGGTGGGAGCCCTCGTGGCGGTCGGCACCGGCGAGCGCGAGCCCGCCTGGCTGGCCCGCCACCTCGACCGCACCACCCGCGCCCACGACGTCACCGTGCTGCCTCCGCACGGGCTCGTGCTGGAAGAGGTGGGCTACCCCGACCCGTCCGGGCTCGCCGCCCGCCAAGCGGAGTCCCGCGCCCGCCGCACGCTCGCCGAGGAGGAGCCGTGACCCACTACTTCGAGACCCCCTCGGGGCCCGAGCGCCGCCGCGACGTGGACGTCCGGTTCTGGCAGACCGACTGGACGTTCACCACGGCCGCCGGCCTGTTCAGCGCCGACGGGCTGGACCTGGCGACCTCGGTCCTGTTGCGGACGCACACGCCGCGTCCGGACGCCGCCCGCCTGCTCGATCTCGGGTGCGGCTGGGGGGTGCTGGCCGTTGCGCTGGCGTCCGCGGCCCCGGCCGCCGTCGTGGACGCCGTGGACGTCAACGACCGCGCCCTCGACCTCACCCGGACCAACGCGGCGCGCCACGGCGTCGGCGACCGGGTGCGCGCCCTGCGTCCCGAGGAGGCCGACGACGGCGTCCGCTACGACGAGATCTGGTCCAACCCGCCGATCCGGATCGGCAAGGAGGCCCTCCACGACCTGCTCTCCACATGGCTGGCCCGCCTCGCCCCGCGCGGCGTGGCCCGCCTCGTCGTCGGCCGCAACCTCGGCGCGGATTCGCTCCAGCAGTGGCTCCTCGACCAGGGCTACCGGTGCGAGCGGACGGCGTCCGCGAAGGGGTTCCGCGTGTTTGCGGTCACCCGCCCGGACGACCCGCCCCCGGCGCACTAGCGTCCTCGCGAGCCGCCAACCACCGGGTCCGCGGCGAAGGCGGGCGTCCGGGGGCGGCACGCCGCGGGTTGGCTCCGGGGAGCGGAGCCGTTTCGCTTCCGGGAGACCCCTCGCGGCCGTAGCGTTGTCCCCACCAGCGAAAGAAAGGACCTGCCATGGGTTTCGCCGAGGACATGATGAAGAAGGCTGGCGAGTTCGCCGACAAGGTGAAGGACCTCGCCGAGGATGCCGTCGAGAGCGTCAAGGACTTCACCGAGGACGCGGTGGAAAACGTGAAGGACTTCGCGGAGGACGCCGTCGAGCAGGTCAAGGGCCTCATGGACGACGGCAAGGAAGCCGCTGAGGACGCCGCCGACGCGGCGGCGGAGAAGGCCGAGGAGGTCGCGGACGCCGTGGCCGAGAAGGCCGACGAGGCGGCGGACACCGCGGCCGAGGCCGCCGAGGACGTGCAGGAGGCCGCCGCGGACGTCGCCGACGAGGTGACCGACGCCGTCGAGTCCTGAATCCGTCACACGAGGGGGTCGCGCACGGCGGCCCCCTCGTGCCGCGTCCGGGGCCATCCCGTCGTGCCGCTCCCCCGCACGCGTCCCGGGCCGACGCCCGGGGAACGGACTTGGCCGCCACGCGACTTTCGCCCCGGCGCGCAACCGGCAATACTGCCGGTAGGAGCCCGCAGTGCCGGGGCACAACCGACGACCGCAAGCGCAAAGGAGCCGACATGGCCTACACGTTGCCCGACCTCGACTACGACTACGGCGCACTCGATCCGTACATCAGCGGCGCGATCATGGAGTTGCACCACGGCAAGCACCACGCGGCCTACGTCGCGGGCGTCAACACCGCCGTCGAGAAGCTCGAGGAGGCGCGCGCGACGGGCAACTTCGCCGCCCTGCCCAAGCTCGAAAAGGACCTCGCCTTCCACCTGGGCGGACACATCAACCACAGCCTGTTCTGGAAGAACATGTCCCCGGACGGCGGCGGCGAGCCCGACGGCGAACTGCAGGCCGCCATCGCCGAGTTCTTCGGCGGCTACGAGGCGTTCACCAAGCAGTTCAACGAGGTCGCCAACGGCATCCAGGGCTCCGGCTGGGCCCTGCTGGCGTGGGACACCCTCGGCAAGCGCCTCAACATCAACCAGATCTACGACCACCAGGCCAACATCCCGGCCGGCCAGGTGCCGCTGCTGTTCCTCGACATGTGGGAGCACGCGTTCTACCTCCAGTACAAGAACGTCAAGGGCGAGTTCGTCAAGGCCTGGTGGAACACCGTCAACTGGGCCGACGTGACCGAGCGCTTCGCCAAGGCGCAGGCCACCCCGGGTCTCATCTGAGAAGTTCTCACGACCTCGCAGGGGTCGGCGTCCGCAGGGGCGCCGGCCCCTGCGGCGTTGCGGACAAGGCCGGACGCCGGCGTCCGCCCCCTCGGCAGCCGGCGGCCCGCCGCAAGAAACTTGAGAATCTCTCAGATGACTGTCACGCTTGACGGACCACGCCGTCCAGCCGAGGAGCCCCTTCGTGCCGATTCCCACCAGGCTCGTCGCCGTCGCCACGAGCGCGGCCGTGTTGGTCGGGGCCGCGACCGCGACGGTCCTGTCCGCCCAGGCCGAGCAGGCGGCGGCCGTCGCCGTGCCGCTGGTGGAGACGCCCACCATCAAGGTGCAGGTGGACCATCAGGTGCGCGAGGTGTCCGTCGAACCGGCGACCGTGGCGCAGGCGCTGGCCGTCGCGCATGTGACGCTGGGCGAACGCGACCGGGTCAGCAAGGAACTGACCGCGGACGCCCTGCCCGGCGAGACCCTCACCGTCCAGCGGGTGAGCGTGGAGCGACGGCAGAGCGTCGTGGTCCTGGAGTTCGGGACGCTGAACCGCAACGATGCGACGCTCGACAAGGGCACGACGAAGGTGCAGACCCCGGGCGTCCCGGGCGAGCGGGTCGACGTCATCGAGACCGTCACGGTCGAGGGAGTCGTGGAGAGCGAGAAGGTGGCGTCCTCGACGACCACGCGGGAGCCGGTGGCCCAGGTCGTCCTGGTCGGGACGAAGCCGCCGGTCACCTCGCGCTCCACCACGCGCACCGACGCGGCGTCCGGAGCCGGGCTGGACCTGACCAACGCCGCCCACTGGGACAACATCGCCCGATGCGAGTCCAGCGGCAACTGGAAGATCAACACCGGCAACGGCTACTACGGCGGCCTGCAGTTCGCCAACGCATCGTGGCTGGCCAACGGCGGCGCCGACTTCGCCCCGCGCGCCGATCTCGCCACCCGCGAGCAGCAGATCACCGTGGCCAACCGCTACTACGCCAAGGCCGGCCTGCGTCCGTGGGGCTGCCGCCACGCCTGGTGACGTCCCGCTGACACCTCGTCCCGCTGCCCCTGGAAGCGATCCCGGGGCAGCGTCGTCCGCACCGGCGCGCGGCCGGCCAGTCCCCCCGACCTCACGCCCACCGAACGCAACCACGAACGCCCGGCGACCACGTGGGTCACCGGGCGTCCGAGCGCGTTGCGGAGGCTCAGGCCTCGGCGTCCGCCTCGACGGCGTCGTCGGCCTTGGCGGGCTCGGCGTCGACCTTCTTCGGCTCGGCCTTCTTGGTCTCCTTCTTCGGCTCCGCCTTCTTGGCGGCGGCCTTCTTCGGAGCGGCCTTGGCCGGGGCAGCGGCCTTGGCCTTGGCGGCGCGGGACTGCTCGACCGTCTCGGAGACGATCTCGATCACGGCCATCGGCGCGTTGTCGCCCTGACGGTTACCGATCTTGGTGATGCGGGTGTAGCCACCCTCGCGGTCGGCGAGCTTCGGCGCGATCTCGGTGAACAGGACGTGTACGACGCTCTTGTTCGGGATCCGGCTGAGCACGAGGCGACGGCTGTGCAGGTCGCCCCGCTTGGCCTTGGTGATCAGCTTCTCCGCGAGCGGCTGGACGCGCTTGGCCTTGGTCTCGGTCGTGGTGATCCGACCGTGCTCGAAGAGCTGCTGGGCCAGGTTGTTCAGGATGATCCGCTCGTGGGTCGGGCTGCCGCCGAGGCGGGGGCCCTTCGTGGGCTTGGGCATGGGTGAAATCTCCTCGGAGGTATCAGAACTGGTCGGTGTCGTCGGCGAAGTCCGCAGCGTCCTCGTCGTAGGACGAGAGAGCGGCCAGCGGGTCGAAGCCCGGGGCGCTGTCCTTCAGGGACAGTCCGAGCTCGTGGAGGCGCAGCTTGACCTCCTCGATCGACTTGCTGCCGAAGTTGCGGATGTCGAGCAGATCCTGCTCCGAGCGGCTGACCAGCTCGGACACGGTGTGGATGCCCTCGCGCTTGAGGCAGTTGTAGCTGCGCATCGTGAGCTTGAGCTCCTCGACCGGCAGGGCCAGGTCGGCGGCGAGCTGCTCGTCGACCGGGGACGGGCCGATCTCGATGCCCTCGGCGTCCGTATTGAGCTCGCGGGCGAGCCCGAACAGCTCCACCAGCGTCTTGCCCGCGGACGCCATGGCGTCGCGCGGCGCGATGGCCGGCTTGGTCTCGACGTCGACCACGAGACGGTCGAAGTCGGTGCGCTGCTCGACGCGGGTGGCCTCCACCTTGTAGGTCACCTTGAGGACGGGGCTGTAGATCGAGTCGATCGGGATACGGCCGATCTCGTTGTCGGCGCCCTTGTTCTGCTGGGCGGACACGTAGCCGCGGCCCCGCTCGACGACGAGCTCCATGTCGATCTTGCCGGTGTCGTTGAGCGTCGCGATGTGCAGCTCGGGGTTGTGGATCTCCACGCCGGCCGGCGGCGCGATGTCGGCGGCCGTGACGGCCCCGGCGCCCGCCTTGCGCAGGTACATGACGACCGGCTCGTCCTCTTCGGAGCTCAGCACGAGCTGCTTGAGGTTGAGGATGATCTCGGTCACGTCCTCCACGACGCCCGGAAGCGTCGAGAACTCGTGGCTGTTGCCCTCGATCTTGATGCTGGTGACCGCCGCGCCCGGGATGGACGACAGCAGGGTGCGACGCAGCGAGTTACCGAGCGTGTAACCGAAGCCCGGCTCCAGAGGCTCGATGACGAACTTGGAGCGGAAGTCGTCGATGACGTCCTCCGCCAGCGTGGGACGCTGTGCGATGAGCATGTGCTCGTTCCTTTCCACCGCCCGCTATTTGACGGTGTCTGCGACGGTGGGGCGGGCGCCCCACCGAACCGCCGGCCCAGGTCGAGGACGGTGTCCACTCCCCTGCACCGGCAGGAAGAACTACGGGGGATCCGAGCGGTGTCCGGGCGGACCCGCCCGGACACCTCCGGAAACTACTTGGAGTAGAGCTCGACGATCAGCTGCTCGGTGACGTCGACCGTGATCTGGTCGCGCGTCGGGAGCTGGTGGACGAGGATCCGCATCCGGTTCGGGCGGACGGTCAGCCACGCGGGAACGACGCGCTCGTGGTGCAACTCACGGGCGATGACGAAAACGTCGAGGTTCAGCGACTTCGGCTTCACGTCGATGATGTCGTAGGGGCTCACCCGGAACGACGGGACGTTGACCTTCTTGCCGTTGACCAGGAAGTGGCCGTGCACGACGAGCTGACGCGCCTGACGGCGGGTCGAGGCGAAGCCGGCGCGGTACACGACGTTGTCGAGGCGGGACTCGAGGATGGTGAGCAGGTTCTCACCGGTCTTGCCGGGCTTGCGCACGGCCTCCTCGTAGTAGCGGCGGAACTGCTTCTCCAGCACGCCGTAGGCGAAGCGGGCCTTCTGCTTCTCCTTGAGCTGGAGCAGGTACTCCGACTCCTTGATGCGGCCGCGGCCGTGCATGCCCGGGGGGTACGCGCGGCGCTCGAAGGCCTTGTCGTTGCCCACCAGGTCGGTGCCGAGGCGGCGGGACTTCTTGGTGATCGGTCCGGTGTAACGGGCCATGGTGTATCAGTCCTTCCTGGAACTCGGTCTTAGACGCGACGACGCTTCGGCGGGCGGCACCCGTTGTGCGGCACCGGCGTGACGTCGGAGATCGGACCGATCTCCAGCCCGAGGGCACCGAGGGAACGGATGGCGGTCTCACGGCCGGAGCCGGGACCCTTGACGAAGACGTCCACGCGCTTCATGCCGTGCTCCATGGCGCGGCGCCCGGCCACCTCGGCGGCCATCTGCGCGGCGAACGGGGTGGACTTGCGGGAGCCCTTGAAGCCGACGGTGCCGGCGGACGCCCACGAGATCACGGCCCCGGTGGGGTCGGTGATCGAGATGATGGTGTTGTTGAACGTGCTCTTGATGTGGGCCTGGCCGGCGACGATGTTCTTCTTCTCCTTGCGGCGAAGCTTCGTCTTCGAGGCGGCGGCCTGCTGAGACTTGGTGCGGCCTGCAGTTGCCATGTGTGGTTACTCTCCTGGAATCCTGGGACTCAGGCGCCGCGTCAGCGGGCCTTCTTCTTTCCGGCGACGGCCTTCTTCTTGCCCTTGCGGGTGCGCGCGTTGGTACGCGTGCGCTGACCGCGGACGGGCAGGCCCATGCGGTGACGACGGCCCTGGTAGGAGCCGATCTCGATCTTGCGACGGATGTCGGCGGCCACGGTGCGACGGAGGTCACCCTCGGTCTCGTAGTTGGCCTCGATGTGATCGCGGAGGACGACCAACTGCTCGTCCGTGAGGTCGCGGACGCGGATGTCGCCGCTGACGCCGGTGGCGTCCAGGGTTTCCTTGGCTCGGGTGCGGCCGATGCCGTAGATGTAGGTCAGTGCGATCTCCAGACGCTTCTCGCGCGGGAGGTCGACACCAATGAGGCGTGCCATCAGGCGGTTACCTTTCCGTGTGGTCGGGCGGTGGGCCCGCGAAGGTGTGTGGCGTGGCGCGTCCCGTGCCGCCTGGCGCGGGCCTCGGCCTTCGTCCGAGGGTGGATCCGGCGGGGTTTGGCTGCCTCACCGGGTGTGCGTCCACGTTGTTTCTTGAGTTGTCACCGCGGCTGCGGTGCGGTGTTGGAGGGGCTCCAACTGTTCGCCGACCGCCGGGAGGCCTTCCTCCGTGCCGGTCGGACTTGTGATTGCGTCCCTCCGCCAGACCGGGGCCTCAGCCCTGGCGCTGCTTGTGGCGAGGGTTCTCGCAAATCACCATCACGCGACCGTGCCGGCGAATCACCTTGCACTTGTCGCAGATCTTCTTCACGCTCGGCTGAACCTTCATCGAGCTACTTTCTCACTTGCGTCGGACACAGAGGTCTCCCCTTGTGGCGACTGGGATGGATGATGCGCTAACCAACGATCACTTGTGCCGGTAGACGATGCGTCCGCGGGTCAGGTCGTACGGGGAAAGCTCGACGACGACACGGTCGGCGGGGAGGATGCGGATGTAGTGCTGCCGCATCTTGCCGCTGATGGTCGCGAGCACCCGGTGCCCGTTGCTCAGTTCCACCCGGAACATCGCGTTGGGCAGTGCTTCGACGACGGTACCCTCGAGTTCGAGGGCTCCTTCTTTCTTGGCCATGGTTCCTAACTGGTTGAACACAAAGATCGGCCACCGGACATAGGCGACCGACGCGCTACTCTACTTCACCCGTCCAGCACGGCCCAAATCGGGGGCGGTCAGGTGAGGAGCAGCGCCAGCAGCATCGCGACCACGGCCAGCGCCCCGACGAGGGCAACGACGCCGATCGCCACGGCCCGCGAGTTCGGCAGGCGCGCCGGTGCCAACTGCCCCGGCGTCCCGGTCTGGAGCACGGCGTCCGGGACCGCGTACGTCGGGACCGACGGCAGCGCCTCCACCACCGGGACGAGCTCGCCCAGCGTCTTCGCGCCGAAGGCCACGTCGAGGAGCCGCGCGTAGGCGTCCGAGTCGATCCGGCCGTCGGTGAAGGCGGTGTTGAGGCGCGCGACGAGGGCATTGCGTTCGGCGTCGTCGACCGGCCGCGTCGGCGTCGAACGGTACTTCGACGAGATCGGCAGGTTGCTCATGTCCCCCACCCTACTCAGCGGCCGGACCTACCGCTTGGGGCCGCCCTTCTTGGGCTTCTTGCCGCCGGCCTTCTTGCCCGCCTTCTTCGTCGAGGCCTTGGGTCCCTTCTTGGGGGCGTGGGGGCGTCCGGACGCCGAGCGCTCGGCCCGGTCTCCGGTCCAGTCGTCGGCGCGGCGTGCCGGGCGCGCGGACGCCGTCCGCTCGCCTTGATCGCGGGTCCGGTCGTCCCGGCCTCGGCCGGCCGACGACAAACGCGCAGGACGTTCGTCCCAGCGGTCGCGACGCTCCGCGTCGCCACGGCGATCCCAGCCACCACGACGATCCGCACCGTCGCGTCCGTCACCACCCTCACGACG
>CAYZXQ010000021.1:37445-41231 GCA_964482465.1 uncultured Nigerium sp.
CGTCACCACCCTCACGACGGTCCCAGCCACCGCGGCGCTCGCCACTCTCGCGCCGGTCCCAGGACTCCGCCCGCTGGACCCAGCCGCCGGTACGCTGACCGCGGCCCGGGCCACCCGCGCGTCCGTCGCGTCGGCCGCGCCGAGAGGTCGGCTCCTCGGGAGCCCCCCAGGTCTGGTCGCGCCGGAACTCGGCGTCCCGGCCCCATGCCCGCTCGCGTCGCGGCTGTTCGTCGCGCCCCCAGGCCCGTCCGGCGCGCTGACCGGCCCCGGACCGCTGCCCCGCCCCGGAGCGGGCACCGCCATGGCCCCCGCGTCCGGGACGATCGGCGGCGTGCCGCGGCGTCCGGGCCCCCTCGCGGCCGCGTCCGCCGTCGTCGTCGACGCCCACGTCGTCCGGATCGGGGGTGAACAGCGAGGGCCGCTCGGCGCGGTACTCGACCTTCGGCGCCCGGACCCGATCGAGCATGTCGGCGCCCGGCTCGACCACCGTCTGGACCGGCTTGATCTTGGCCTGCGCCATCAGCGCCTTGACCGTCTTGTTCTGGTTGCGCGTTGCGAGGGTCACGACCGCGCCCTCGGCGCCGGCGCGCGCGGTGCGTCCGGAGCGGTGGAGGAACGCCTTCGGGTCGGTCGGGGGATCCACGTGGATCACGAGCCCGATGTCGTCGACGTGAATCCCCCGGGCGGCGATGTCGGTCGCCACCAGCACGGTGACCTTGCCCTCCGCGAACGCGGCGAGGTTCTTCTGGCGCGACCCTTGGCGCAGGTTGCCGTGGAGGGCGGCGGCCGGGACCCCGGCGTCCGTGAGCTCGGCCGCGAGCTTCTCGGCGAACGTCTTGGTGCGCACGAAGAGCAGCGTGCGTCCGGCGTCGGTAACGAGCTCGGTGAGGATCTCGCGCTTGTTCTCGTGCGTGACGAGGAAGAGGTGGTGGGTGACGCCCGCGTTGGAGCGCTCCGAGTCGACCGAGTGGGTCAGCGGATCGTGCAGGAACCGGTCGACCAGCACGCCGACGTCGCCGTCGAGGGTCGCCGAGAAGAGCAGGCGCTGGCCGGGGGGAACCTGCTCCAGCAGGCGCTTCACCGGCGGCAGGAAGCCCATGTCGGCCATGAGGTCGGCTTCGTCCACGACGACCACCTCGACGTCGGCGAGCGTGAGCGCCTCCTGCTCCAGGAGGTCCTCGAGCCGGCCGGGCGTGGCGATCACGACGTCGACGCCGCGCTCGAGCCGTCGGAGCTGGCCGGTGTAGCGGACGCCGCCGTACACGGTCATGGCCTTGACGCCCACGGCCTTGCCGAGCGCCTCGACGGTCTCGGCCACCTGGACCGCCAGCTCGCGCGTGGGCACCAGCACCAACGCACGGGGACGCCCGGGACGACGCTGACCTTGGGCCAGCCTCGCCACGACCGGCAGCGCGAAGGCGACGGTCTTGCCGGAGCCGGTCCGGCCGCTGCCCAGGACATCGCGTCCGGCCAGAGCGTCGGGCAGCGCGGCGGCCTGGATGGGGAAGGGGGTCTCGATGCCGCGCTGGGCGAGGGCCCGGACAAGGTCACGGGGCACGCCGAGTTCGGCGAAGGTGGGCAGGGACGAAGGGCTCATGACATCCTCGGGTGGGAACTGCGACGACCCGCGAGGGTATCGACCTCGGCCGACTGGCCGACGAGACAGTATACGCCCCTGCCAGACGCCCCGGCGACGCTCGACGTGCGCCCTCATCGGCACCGATCGGCCCTTGGCCGCTTTTGGTTGCCGCCGACGCTCAGGTCAACCGTGTGACTCCGAAACGACAAGCGGCCGATGGCCTTCTGGCTCCCGCGCCCTGCCGGATCGTCGATCAGAAGAGCCCGACGATCCGCCCATCCTCGGCCAGATCCACCGACTCGGCGGCGGGATGCTCGCCCAACCCCGGCATGGTGGTGAGCTCGCCCGTGAGCGCGTAGACGTAGCCGGCCCCCGCGGCGAGACGCACCTCGCGCACCGGGAGGGTCCAGCCCGTCGGTGCCCCCTTGAGGGCCGGGTCGGCCGTGGTGGACAGGTGGGTCTTCGCGATCAGCACCGGCAGGTCCGCGAACCCCAGCGCCTCCAACCGCGCGAGGACGCGGGCCGCAGGCGGCGCGTACTCGACGTGGGTCGCCCCGTACACCGACGTCGCGATGGCCTCGATCTTGGCGGTCAGCGGCAGGTCCAGGTCGTAGGTGAAGTGCAGCTCGGACGGCTCCTCCATCGCCTCCCGGACCGCCTCCGCGAGCGCCACCGCACCGCGGCCGCCGTCGACCACGTGCGTGGACACCGCACAGCGGATGCCGCGGTCCTCGGCAAAGTCGGCCACCACCTGGTGCTCGCTCGCGTGGTCGTCGGGGAATGCATTGATCGCCACCACGGGCGTGACCCCGAACGACTCGACGATGTCGAGGTGGTGGGCGAGGTTCGCCAGCCCCGCGCGCACGTCGTCGGGGTTCTCGGCCAGCAGCTCCGGCGGCAGCGGCTTGCCCGCGACGATGCGGTAGCGCCCCGAATGCGCCTTGAGCGCCCGGATCGTCACGACCACGACGGCGGCGTCCGGACGGAACCCCGAGGTCCGGCACTTCACGTTTACGAACCGCTCGAAGCCCAGGTCGGCGCCGAATCCGGCCTCGGTGACCATGACGTCGGCGCGGGACAGCCCGACGTGGTCGGCCACGATGGAGTTGTTGCCGGTGGCGATGTTGCCGAACGGCCCGATGTGGACCAGCGCGGGCTGCCCTTCGAGGGTCTGCATGAGGTTCGGACGGATGGCGTCCTTGAGCAGCACGGCCATCGCGCCGGCCGCCTTCAGCATCTCGGCCGTCACCGGGGCGCCGTCGACGTCGAACCCGACGACGATGTTCCCCAGCCGCGTGCGCAGGTCGCGCAGGGACGTCGCGAGCCCCAGGATCGTCATGACCTCGGACGCCGCCGTAATGTCGAAGCGGCTCTCGCGCGGGATGCCGTCGGTCTTGCCGCCCAGCCCCACGACGAGGTGACGCAGCGCCCGGTCGTTGATGTCGAGCACCCGGCCCCACGTGATGGAGTGCGGCTGGAGGCGGAGCTTGTTGCCGTGATGCAGGTGGTTGTCGATCATGGCGGCGAGCAGGTTGTGCGCCGCGGTGACCGCATGGAAATCGCCCGTCAGGTGCAGGTTCATCGTCTCCATGGGGAGCACCTGCGACTGCCCGGCCCCCGCGGCGCCGCCCTTGATGCCGAACACCGGACCGAGTGAGGGCTGGCGCAACACGACCGCCGCGCGCAGGCCGAGCGCGGCCAAGCCCTGGGTCAACCCCACCGCGGTCGTGGTCTTGCCCTCGCCCAGGGGCGTGGGCGTGATGGCCGTGACGACCACGTACCGGCCCGTCGGACGCCGCTCGCTCACCGCCTCCAGGTCGACCTTCGCGGCCTTGCGGCCGTAGGTCTCCAACTGGTCGGGGGTCAGGTCGAGCAGCGCGCCGATCTCCTCGATGGGGCGCAGCGTCGCGGACTGGGCGATCTCCAAGTCGGTAGGCACCCCGCCATTCAACACCTTGCGGACGCCGCGGCCGAACTCCGGCCGCCTAGGGAACCGCTGATTGATGCTGTTCTTGGCGAGGACGGGTCGGGCGAGATGAGCCGGAGCCACTCGGTCTTGGGCTCGTATTGACCATACGGGCCCAGATCGAGGGGGTTCGGATCGCTCGATCCGGGCCGCCGCAGCCAGAACATGATCGATCAGCGTTTCCCCAGGGAACCGCTGATTGATGCTGTTCTTGGCGTGGACGGGTCGGGCGAGATGAGCC
>CAYZXQ010000022.1:0-12366 GCA_964482465.1 uncultured Nigerium sp.
TTCGCGGACGCCGTGGCCGCGTTCTACGCGGCGAGCGTCGGCACGGGCGTCTAGGGAACCGCTGATTAATGCTGTTCTTGGCGAGGACGGGTCGGGCGAGATGAGCCGGAACCACTCGATCGTGGGCTCGTATGGACCATACGGGCCCAGATCGAGGGGGTTCGGATCGCTCGATCCGGGCCGCCGCAGCCAGAACATGATGGATCGGCGTTCCCCAGGGGAACCGGCCCCCGGGGGCGTCACCCCACCGGCGTCAGGAACTCCCGTCCGCCCAGGTACGGACGCAGCGCCTCGGGCACCCGGACCGACCCATCGGGCTGCTGGTGGTTCTCCAGGATCATGATGATCGTCCGGGTCATCGCGCACAGCGTGCCGTTGAGGGTCGCCAACGGACGGGGACCGTCGGCGTCCCGCAGCCGGATGTTCAGGCGGCGCGCCTGGAACTCGGTGCAGTTCGACGTCGAGGTGATCTCGCGGTAGCGCTGCTGGGTCGGCAGCCAGCCGTAGCAGTCGTACTTGCGCGCCGCGCTCGACCCCAGGTCGCCGGCGGCCACGTCGAGCACCTGGAACGGGATCTCCAGCGACTCGATGAACGCCTTCTCGAACCCCAGCAGCCGGGCGTGCTCCGCCTCGGCGTCCGCGGGATCGCAGTAGACGAACAGCTCGGCCTTGTCGAACCAGTGCACCCGGAAGATGCCGCGGGTGTCCTTGCCGTAGGCGCCCGCCTCGCGGCGGAAGCACGACGACCAGCCCACGTAGTGCCGCGGGAGCGTGGCGGCGTCCAGGATCTCCTCCGAGTGGTACGCCGCGAGCGCCACCTCGGATGTCCCGACGAGGTACAGGTCGTCGGCGGGCAGGTGGTAGACGTCCTCGGCGGCCTGGCCGAGGAAGCCCGTCCCGGCCATCGCCTCCGGACGCACCAGCGACGGGACGATCATCGGCGTGAAGCCCCACTCGGTGGCCTTGGCCATCGCGTGCTGCAGCAGCGCGAACTCCAGCAGCGCGACCTGGCCCTTGAGGAAGTAGAACCTGCTGCCCGACACCTTCGCGCCGCGCTCCATGTCGATGCCGTCGAGCAGTTCGCCGATCTCGAGGTGGTCGCGCGGGGAGAAGCCCTCGGCCGCGAAGTCCCGCGGCGTGCCCCAGGTGTCGATGACGTACAGATCGTCCTCGCCGCCGGCCGGGACGTCGTCGATGACGAGATTGTCCAGACCCAGCATGAGTTCGTCGAAGCGAGCCTTGGCCTGGTCGGCCTCCGCCGCGGCGTCCTTCACCTGCTGCGAGAGCTCCTTGGTGCGCGCGAGCAGGGCCGGACGCTCGTCCGCGGACGCCTTGGGCACCAGCCGGGACAGCTCTTTCTGTTCGGCGCGCATCGCCTCGGAGCTGGCGATCAGCTCGCGGCGCCGCGCGTCGGCGGCGATCAGGTCGTCGACCAGGGCCACGGACGCGCCGCGACGCTCCTGGCTGCGGCGAATGCGGTCCGGGTCGGTGCGGAGAATCTTCGGGTCGATCACCCGCGTGATTCTATCCGGACGCCGCGGGTCCGGCTCGGGCAGGATGGGGCGCGTGACGCGCCGCGCCGGCCTGGCCCTCGGGGCGACCCTGGTGGTCGCCGGGTGCTTCGCGCTGTGGACGTGGCTGAGTCTGCGCACCTCGGCCTTCGCCTCGCTGGACGCGATGTCGCTCACGCCCGCCCCGGACGTCCTGTCGCCCGAGGGCCAGGTGCTCGCGGGGATCGCGCTGGTGTCCCTGCCGGCGGTGCAGGCGGTGGGCGCCCTCGCACTGCTCGTCTGGGCCGTGCGACGACGGCTCCAGAACGTGGCGTGGGCGATCGGCATGGCGATCCCGTTCACGTGGGCGGGCTCCACGATCGCCAAGGCGCTGGCCGGGCGTCCGCGTCCGCCGACCGCGCTGCCCCTGCTCACGAGCGAGGGGCTGGGGTATCCGTCTGGGCACATGGCTGCCACGACCGCGGCCATCGTGCTGGGCCTGGCCATCGTCGTGGTGACGCGCCGCCGCCGAGCCGCCCTCGCCGCCTGGACGGTCCTGGCGTTCGTCGCCTGGTGGGTCGTCGCGATCGACCGGTGGTGGCTGCGCGCCCACTACGCCACCGACATCGTGGGCGGCGCGCTGCTCGGTGCCGCCACGGCGTCCGCAGCCCTCGCCGCGGCGGGCGTCCACGTGCTCCGCCTCCCGGCGACGGCCGCGCGGGCGTCCGAGACCCGCCGGGCGGCGGTCGTCGTCAATCCCGCCAAGATCGCCGACTGGACCGCCTTCGCGACCCAGGTCCAAGGCGCGCTCACCCAGCAGGGGTGGGGCGCGGCGGCGTGGCTGCCGACCTCCCCGGACGATGCGGGCGCGGACGCCGCCCGTCGCGCCCGCGAAGCCGCAGTGGATCTCGTGCTGGTGGCGGGCGGGGACGGGACGGTGCGGACGGTCTGCGCCGCGTTGGCCGGGACCGGCGTCCCGGTGGCGATCCTGCCGGTCGGGACCGGCAATCTGCTGGCCAGGAACCTCGACGTCCCGCTCGACCTCGCCGACGCCGTGGACACCGCCCTGGAGGGGCGCACGCGCGCCATCGACCTGGTCGAGCTGCGCCTGGACGGCGGGCCGGTCCAGCACTCGATGGTCATGGCGGGCCTCGGCGCGGACGCCACGATCATGGCCGACACACGGGACGACCTGAAGCGAGCCCTCGGGTCGGGTGCCTACGTGGTGTCGGCGTTGCAGGCCTTGTCCCGTCCGCCGTTCGAGGCGACCCTCGCCCTCGACGGTGGTGAGCCGGTCGCGGTCAAGCCCGCGACGGTGCTGGTCGCGAGCGTCGGACGGCTCCAGGGCAATATCGAACTGATCCCGGACGCCCGCCCGGACGACGGCCTGCTGGACGTCCTGGTCGCCTCCGCCAAGGGCGCCGGCGACTGGGCGCTGCTCACCTCGCGCGTGCTCGTGGGGGCCTCGGACGCCGCCCGCACCGATCGCGTCCAGGCGCGGACGGTCACGATCGAGGCGACCTGCGATGTCCCGTGCCAGATCGACGGGGACGCCATGGGCGTGTGCCGCCGGCTGGAGGCGACGGTCCGTCCGGGGGTCGTGGCGTTGATGGTGCCGCGGTACTAGCCCATGCCGATCAGGTCGGCCATCCACGTCTCTGCAGCCGCGTAGTCCTCGGAGGTGAACCCGCGCGCGATCTTGGGCCGGACGCCGTCCGCGCGGGGGTAGCTGCCCAGGAAGGTGACCTTGCGGCAGACCCGGTGCAGGCCCTTGAGCGTGCCTCGCATCCGCGGCTCGCCCACGTGCCCCTCGGCGTCGATGGAGAAGCAGTACTCGCCGAACGCCTTCTTGGTCGGGCGGCTCTCGATCCGGGTCAGGTTGACCCCGCGCATCGCGAACTGCTCCAGGATCTCCAGCAGCGCGCCGGACCGGTCGGCGTGCATGTACGCCACGAGCGTCGTCTTGTCCGCGCCCGTGGGCTCGGGAAGCTCCCCCGGACGCGCCACAAGGACGAACCGCGTCACCGCGCCCTTGTTGTCGGCGATGTTCTCGGCCAACGCCTGCAGCCCGTAGCGGTCGGACGCCACCCGCGCGCAGATCGCGGCGTCGAAGCGGCTGTTGGGGTCGGCGACCTCGGCCGCGGCGGCCGCCGTCGAGCCGCCCTCGGTCACGTGGGCGTCCGGCAGATGCTTGCGCAGCCAGTCGCGGGTCTGGGCGTAGGCGTGGGGGTGGGTCAGGACGCGGCGGATGTCCTTGGCTTTCGTGCCCGGACGCACGGCCAGGACGAACGCCACGGGCAGCAGCACCTCCCGCACGATGACCAGCGGCGCCCCGCTGGCGAGGTTGTCCAGCGTCGCCGTCACGCCGCCCTCGACGGAGTTCTCGATCGGGACCAACGCGGCGGTCACCTCGCCGGAGCGCACGCCGTCCAGCGCCCCCGGGACCGTCGCGTACGGCCGCGCGTCGGCGTCCGAAAACGTCAACAGCGCTTGCTGGGTGAAGGTACCGGCGGGTCCGAAGTATCCGAGCACGCGCGCAGTCTAATGGGCGGGCGCCGAGGGACGTCCGTGCCAGATGGCCCGGAAGCCCTGGGCGACATAGGCCCGGGACGGCCAGGCGCGGCTGGTCGTCCAGAACCACCACACGATGGCCACGATGACGCCCACCTGGATGCCGGAACACAGCACGTCCCGCATGATGAACCCGGCGACCTTCATCTCGGGGCCGAATCCGACGGTCCGGCCGTTGATGTAGGCGATGGAGAGCGCCGCCCCCCGCCACGTGAGCAACCCGTCCAGACGGCTGGGGACCATCAGCGCCAGCGGCACCCACGCGATCAGGTCGTACCACGGCAGGGTGTAGGGCGAGGTGACGATCCAGGCGGTGCACAACAGCAGCGCGGTGCGGACCGCGATGGTCAGCGGGTCGTGCTGCGGATCGTGGTAAGGGTCGGCGAAGGGCCCGGGCACGCGGCTCCACGGCAGCACCCGCGACAGCATCCAGCCGATCACGAACATGCCGACCCAGCCGAGGTAGCCGGTGATCGACCGTGCGGTCGGCTCGGGCATGACCCACGCGAGCGCGTCGTGGACCCACGGCGCCCAGGAGCCACCCGAGATGTAGTTGGTGTTGCGGGATGCGGCGAACAGCGCCTGCGGTGCGAAGAAGCCGTAGAGGATCGCCAGCGGCAGGATCGCCCCGAGCCCAAGCTTGAGCACCTTCCGCCAGTCGTGGCGGTAGCCCCACACCAGCGCGAGCCCGTAGAACACCAGGGACACCTTCACCGCGCCGGCCAGGCCGATGAAGATGCCGGTCACGAAGGGGCTCTTGCGGACGAACCACAGCGAGCAGATCGCGAACACGAGCGTCAGCGCCTCGTTGTGGGCCTGCGCGACGACCGCGAAGATCAGCAGCGGGTTCATGATCGTCAGCAGCACCGAACGCGTCTGGAGCTTCGGGTCGCCGTGGGCCAGCTTGATCATGACCGCGCAGATGACGATGAACGGGATCACCGCGAGCAACTGCAGCCAGAACACCACGTCGTGCATCGACTGACCGCCGAGCACGTTGGCGAGCCACTGCGATCCGGACGCGATGGGTCCGTAGACGCTGGGGGTGTCCTGCCACGGCTTCTCGGTCCAGACGAGGACGGGGTCGTAGGCCTGCCGGAAGATCTCCGCCGGCGTGATCTCGTAGGGGTTGCGTCCGAGCACCTGGAGGCGTCCGTAGGCGGCGTACATCAGGACGTCCGCGCTCATCAGCGGCGGGACGAACGCCGTCAGCATGTTCAGCGCCACCCCGAGATAGAACATGCGGTGGATCCGCGGACGCCAGCCGGACGCCGTCGCGCGCCAACTGATCCACAGGCCGATAGCGCCGGCCAGCAGGCCGAACCCCAGCGCCGGGACGAGGATCCACTCCGACAGCGGCAGCCCGATCTGCTTGCCGACCGAGATCGGGATGAACCACGGCGGCAGCACGCTGGTGGCCTGACCCACGTTGAGGGTGACCACGGACGGCCCCAGCAGCGCCACCACGATGGTCGTCAGCGCGGAGGCCACGATGAGGTAGAAGCCTAGGTGGCCGCTCGTGCTCCACGGGCGATCCAGGTATCCCGCGAGGGTGCGCCGGAGCCGCTCCACGAGTGCAGACGCTTTCACGGGGACTCCCTCGGGACGGACTGGGGCTGGCCCTAGGGTAGCCCTCCTACTTGAGCAGTCGCGACAGACGCCGGTCGGCGAGCAGCTTGCCCCCGGTCTGACAACCGGGGCAGTAGTCGAGGAACGAATCGGCGAACGACACCTCGGCGACCGCCGTCCCGCACGTCGGGCAGGCCTCGCCCTTGCGGCCGTGGACGCGCATCGCGCCCCGCTTGCCGTCCTTGAGTTGCGACGGCGGCAGCCCGGACGCCCGCGCGATGGCCTCGCCCAGCTCGGATCGGGTGGCGGCGTAGAGACGGTCGAGGTCGTCGGACGCCAGCGCCCCGGCCAGCTTGAACGGGCTCAACCGGGCGGCGTGGAGGATCTCGTCGGAGTAGGCGTTGCCGATGCCGGCGAAGACCCGCTGGTCTTTGAGCAGTCCTTTGAGCTGGGTGCGGGGGTGCTCGGCCAGGACGGCGGCGAAGTCGGCCGCAGTGAAGTCGGGCGCCAGGGGATCCGGGCCGAGCGCGGCGATGCCGGGCACCTCGGCCAGGTCGGCGACGACGTACAGCGCAAGGTGCTTCTGCGTCCCCGCCTCGGTGAGGTCGAACCCGGGCCGCTCGGGGCCGGACTCCCCCGGCCGCTCGAACCCCAGCCGCAGCGCCAGCGGCCCCTTGCCCGGACGCGCCGGTGCGGAGGGCACCTCGGCGTACCAGCGCAGCCACCCCGCCCGGGCCAGGTGGAACCCGAGCCATGCCCCGTCGACCCCGAGGGCCAAGAACTTGCCCCGGCGCTCGACGCGCTCCACCTCCAACCCCAGCAGCGCCGAGAGCGGCAGCGCGAACGTCTTGAGCGCACTGAACGCGGCCAGCTCCGCGCGCGCCACGGTGGCACCGACGAGTTCTCGCGCCAGGAACCCCCGCAGGGCCTCGACCTCGGACAGCTCAGGCATCACGTTCCCCCTTGTCGGCGAAGGAACCCCAGTGTGGCTCCGGCAGGTCGAGCGCGCGGGCCAGCAGGGCGAGGTAGCGAGGACGTCTCACCTCGACGGCGCCCAGGGAGGCGAGATGCGGCGTCCGCCACTGGACATCGAGCAGCCGCTGGGACCCGTCGTTGAGGAAGTCGACCAGCGCTACCAGCGCCACCTTGGAGGCATCGCGGCCGATGTCCGGCTCGTGGAACATCGACTCGCCGGCGAACAGCCCGCCCACGCTCACCCCGTACAGCCCGCCGGCCAAGGCGCCGGACCGCGTCCATACCTCCACCGAGTGCGCCACCCCATCGCGGTGCAGTTCGGTGTAGACGTCGATCACCGCCGGATCGATCCACCCGCCCGGACGCCGCGGGTCGGCGCAGGCGGCGATGACGCGGTCGAACGCGGTGTCGGCGGTGACCCGGTAACGGCGGACGGACTTGTCCAGCGAGCGCGTCCGCCACAGCCCCGCCAGCGGGAGGATCCCGCGGCGCATCGGCGACCACCACCCCATGAGCCCCTCGGGCCAGTCGGACTCGTGCAGCGGCATCGGGAACACGCCCGCGCGGTAGGCCTCGGCGACCAGCCCGGCGTCGAACTCGTAGGACAGCGCGACGAGATCCTGCGACGGCCACCCCGCCACCGGACCGAACACCCGCGACAGCTCCACGGGTGCAGTCTGACATGCCCCGACGACAATCCACCTCGGGGACAAGTCAGGGACCTCGCCCCCGATGCGCGCCCGATCCCGGTGGGCGAGAGGACGGCGTCCGCCTACCCTAGGCACATGCCGAATCCCGCAACGGACGTCACCAAGGCCCTCGTGACCCGGACCCCCCAGGTCGGGGGCAACGCCATCCGGCAGCTCTGCGATGCCGCGATCAACGGCGTGGGCAAGGTCCCGGGCGCCAAGGCGATGGCGGCGGCCATGTTGGCGCGTAAGGGCGACCCGGACGAGGCCATCGACGCGCTCATCCAGGCCCACGTCTCCGCCGCCGCCGCGCAGGGGTTCGTGACCAACCTCGGCGGGCTCGCCACCCTCGCCCTGACGCTGCCCGCCAACCTCGCGGGCGTCGCCATCGTGCAGATCCGGCTGATCGCCTCCATCGCGCACCTGCGCGGCTACGACGTGGACGACCCCCGCGTCAGGACCGCCATGCTGCTGTGCCTCATGGGCCGCGACGGTGTCCTGCGCCTGATGGAGGCCGAGGTCTTGCCCACGACGCCGATGGCCGTGGCGACGGCCCCGGTCTTCGACGCCACCCTCGACCAGTTGGTCTCCGAGCGCGTCTTCGGCGAACTCGCCTCGCGTATCGGCGGGCGTCGCGCCGCGACCCTGATCGCCCGCCGCATCCCGCTGGTGGGCGGCGGCGTCGGCGGCGCCATGGACGGCTTCTCCACCTTCGAGGTGGGCACCTACACCAAGACCCAGTTCGTCACCCGGCGCCGACTCGCCCGCGACTGAGAATCGCCACGCGGGAGGCTGCCGTAGCGCCTCTCGAGCCCCCGGGGGTGGGTCGAGAGGGTCACGACGCCCGGCCTTTCGCTCCGACCCTCTAATGTGATATCACTTAGATATCAGATTCGCAGAGGAGCCCCACATGACCAGCCCCATCGCCCCCGAACTCGACGACGTCTCCGTCGGCGGCACGCCCGCCGGCCGCCCGGTCGGCCACGACGGCACCCGCGTGGACGTCACCGAACGTCCCGCGTGGACCATGAACGGCGGACTCGCCCTCCTGCTCACGCTGGCGTTGCTCGCGGGCTCGATCGTGGGGATCGCGCGCGCCGCCATGCTCGGCGACACCCAGCCCGGACCGGCCGCCACCTCCGGGATCCTCGGCCTCCTCGCGCTGCTCGCGGCCATCCTCGTGGCCAGCTCGTTGGCGGTCGTGAGCCCCGGCGACACCAAGGTCGTGCAGTTCTTCGGACGCTACGTCGGGACGGTCCGCAAGACCGGCCTGCTCATGACGATGCCGTTGACGGTCAAGAAGAGGGTGTCGGTCAAGGTCCGCAACTTCGAGACCCACGAGCTCAAGGTCAACGACGCCGACGGCAACCCCGTCAACATCGCCGCCATCATCGTGTGGCAGGTCGCCGACACCGCCAAGAGCGTGTTCGCCGTCGAGAAGTACGACGAGTTCGTGGCGGTGCAGTCCGAATCCGCGCTACGGCACGTCGCCACCTCGCACCCCTACGACAACGCCGCCCCCGGCGAGGAGACCCTGCGCGGCTCGACCGACCTGGTCGCCCGCGAGCTGGCCGACGAGGTCGCCGCCCGCATCGCCATCGCCGGACTGGAGGTCATCGAGGCCCGCATCAGCAGCCTGGCCTACGCCCCCGAGATCGCCCAGGCGATGCTCCAGCGGCAGCAGGCGTCCGCGGTCATCGCGGCGCGGGAGAAGATCGTGGAGGGTGCGGTGAGCATGGTCCAGAACGCGCTCACCAAGCTCGACGACGAGGGCATCGTCGTCCTGGACGACGAGCGCAAGGCCGCCATGGTCAGCAACCTGTTGGTCGTCCTCTGCTCGGACAGCCGCGCCACCCCCGTCGTGAACACGGGCAGCCTGTACGCCTGATGTCCGACAACCCCGCAGACGGCCCCCGCCCGGCCCGCGCCGAGCGGAAGGCCGTTCTGCTGCGCCTCGACCCGGCCGTCCACGACGCGCTGGCGCGGTGGGCGTCCGACGAGTTGCGGTCGTCCAACGCGCACATCGAGTTGCTGCTGCGCGACGCGCTTCGCAAGGCCGGACGCCTCCCCCGCGACCCCGCCCCCTTGCCGAAGCGGGGGCGTCCACCCAAGGACGCCTGAGCGACTACGCGGTCGGCCGCGGCACCGCGCTGCGGACGAGGGCGCCGAGCCACTCGGCCTCGCCGGCGGGCACCTCTTGGGCCTCGTTGGCGTCGCGCTCCGGGACGCGGTCGGTGACGCGGTAGACGCCGCCAGCGCGGGTGAGATAGCGGTAGTCCACGAGCTCGCGGCGCAGGAACGCGACGTCGTCGTGGGCCTCGCGCAGGAGGGCATCGACCTCGGGTTCGGCGTAGTCGCGTCCGGGTTCGAAGCGCCGTAGCAACTCGGCGAGCACCGCCACCCGCGCCCGGCGCTTAGCCGGGATCTGCCGGAGGCGCGGGCCGTCGAAGAACGACCGGACGACCTTCGCGTGGTACGCGTCCTGGGGCGCCGGGGCCGGCGCGGCGACGCCCCGGGCGCTCGCGAGCACCGCGTCGTCGAGGCTGTAGCGCCGGCGCGTCCCCTCGGACTGCGCGCGGACGATCCCCGCCTCGGTCAGCCGCGCCATGTGGTGGCTGATCGTGGCCGCCGACAGCCCCAACGCCTCGGCCAGCTCGCGCCCGGTCCGGGGACGCTCGGCCACGAGGCCGAGGATGCGGAGACGGGTGGCGTCCGCGATGGTCTTGAGTAGGTCGACCTGGCGGTCCATCTCGTTCGACATGCATCTAACTTAGATACCCATCGAACGAGCCGCAACCTCAGCGGCGATATCGCCGCGCGACCCGCGCCGCGATCAGGCAGGTCACCTCGTACGGGATCGTGCCCATGGCGTCCGCGAGCTCGGCGACGGTGATCTCCTCGTCCCCGGACCGTCCCAGCAGCACCGCCACGTCGCCCACGGACGCCGGCGCGGCGGCGTCCGCGGCCCCGAGATCGACCATGACCTGATCCATGCAGACGCGGCCGGCTAGGGGATACGAGCGTCCGGCGAGGAGCACCCGCCCGCGGTTCGACAGCAGCCGGCTGTACCCGTCGCCGTACCCCACCGGGAGCGTGGCGATCCAGCGATCGGTCGGGGCGGTCCAGGCGCGGCCGTAGCCCACGGTCTCGCCGGCGGCGACCCGCTTGACGAACGTGACCGGTGCGCGCCACTCCAGCCCAGGTGCCAGCGGCACCGTCCGCGCGGTCGCGGGGTCGGGGTAGCTGCCGTAGAGCATGATTCCCGGCCGGACCATCGTGAACCACGCCTGGGGCCATTGCAGCACCGCCGCGGAGTTGGCGAGGTGGACCAACTCGACCGGTCCGCGGGCCGCTTCGACGCGCGCGACGGCGTCCGCGAACCGCGCAATCTGGGCGGCGGTGAAGTCGCGACCGTCCGGGGTGTCGCTCACCGGCAGGTGCGAGAAGACCCCGCGCAGGGTGAGGCCGGCGGCGTCCGCACGGCGGGCGAGGGCGGGGGCGTCCGCGGGCTCGCACCCGATCCGACGCATACCGGTGTCGATCTTGAGGTGGACCGACGCCGGATGCCCCAGCCGACGGGCGGCGTCCGCCACCGCGTCGATCGTCCCGGGCGAGACGACGGTGAGGTCGAGGTCGTGCGCGACGGCCGCCTCGATCTCGTCGGCGGTAAGGGCGTGACTCAGCTTGAGGATCGGCAGGCCGACGCCCGCCGCGCGCAGTTCCAACCCCTCGGGGACGGTGGCGACGCCCAGCCAGTCGGCGGACGCCGTGGCCTCGATCATGCGGCTCACCTCGACCGCGCCGTGGCCGTAGGCGTTCGCCTTGACCGCGGCGAGGATCCGCCGGTCGCCCACCCGCGCCCGCACCGCCGCCAGATTGGCCTGGATGTGGTCCAGCCGCGTGGTGGCGGTGACGGAGCCGGTCGAAGTCGACATGGTCTCCATTGAATCAGACGGGGTCAGAACAGCAGGGCCAGCCCCGGATCGGAGACGATGGTCGCGACGTCCGCGAGGAAACGGGCGCCCTGCTCGCCGTCGAGGACGCGGTGGTCGATGGTGAGGGCGAGCGTGGCGACCGCGCGCGGCACGATCCGCTCGTCGTCGCCGGTCCCGACCACCCACGGACGCCGGTTGATCGCCCCCAGGCACAGGATCGCCGACTCGCCCGGATTGAGGATCGGCGTGCCGCCCTCCACGCCGAACACGCCGACGTTGGTGATCGAGAACGTGCCGCCCGCGCAGTCCGACGGGGTGAGGAGCCCGTCGCGGGCCTTGCCCACCATCTCGTTGAGGGCACCGGCGAGATCGAGCAGGTTCAGCTCTTGAGCGCGCTTGATGGTGGGGACGACGAGCCCGCGCTGGGTCGCGGTCGCGATGCCCAGGTTGACGTCGGGGTGGACGACGATCTCGTCGCGGTCGAGATGGAGCGTGCTGTTGAGCTCCGGGTGCCGCGCCAGCGCGAGGCACACGGCCTTGGCGATGACGAGGAGCGGCGAGACGCGCACGTGGGCGAATTCGCGGCGGGCGCGGAGGGTGTCGATGAGTTCGACGGTCCCGGTGACGTCGACGTCCAGCCAGATGGACGCCTGCGGCGTCTCCACCGACGCCGCCATCGATTGCAGCATCTGCCGGCGGACGCCGCGGAGCGGGATGTGCGTCGCCTCCGGACGCCGCGTGCCCGCCACCGCGCCCACGACGTCGGTGGGGGTGACCTGGCCGTCCGGTCCGGTGCCGGGGACGTCCGCGAGGTCGATCCCCAGGTCGCGGGCGAGTCGGCGCACCACGGGCGTGGCGAGCGGACGCCGGGGCACGCCGGATGCCGCGACAGCCACGGGCTGACCAGGAGCAGCATCCGGACGCCCGGGCACGCCGGTCGCCGCGACAGCCACGGGCTGACCAGGCGCGACGAGACCCTCGGGACCACCCGGGTACCTTGTCGAGGCATCCCCCGGGACGCCGGAAACGCGACCACCCCCAAGGGGACCAGGCGCGACGAGACCCTCGCGACCACCCGCATACCTTGTCGTGGCATCCCCCGGGACGCCGGAAACGCGACCACCCCCAAGGGGACCA
>CAYZXQ010000022.1:12466-35062 GCA_964482465.1 uncultured Nigerium sp.
CCTTGTCGTGGCATCCCCCGGGACGCCGGAAACGCGACCACCCCCAAGGGGACCAGGCACGGCCAGGGAGTCCCCCGGGACGGTCCGGACCACAGGGACGCCGGGAGGCTGGGCGTCCCGCGCCGCGATGCGCGGGCGCCGGACGGCCGACGTCGCCGCCGCGCCGTAGCCCACCAGCACCGCGGCGGAGGCCGGTGCGTCCGGAGGGGTCGCGGGGGTGGGACGTCCGTCGGCGGCGGCCACCCGCGTCTGCGACCCAGCCGCGCCCGCGGCGTCCGCACCCGACGTCGACACCCCCGCCGGACCCGGCGCGACGGGATCGGCGTCGGTGAGGACCGACAGCAGGACCGAGCCCACGGGCACGGTGTCGCCCTCGGCGACGAGCAGTTCGCCGACGACGCCGGCGTAGGGCGACGGCAGCTCCACCAGCGACTTGGCTGTCTCGATCTCGAGCAGCGGATCGTTGACAGCGACGGTCTGTCCGGGGGCGACGAGCCACCGGACGATCTCGGCCTCCAGCAGTCCCTCGCCCGGATCGGGCAGCGTGACGAACATCGTTCCTCCTGGTCAGTGGGCCATCGCGCGGTCGACCGCGTCGAGGATCCGGTCGAGGTCGGGGAGGAAGTCCCCCTCGACCTTGCTGGGCGGGTAGGGCAGGTCGTAGCCGGTCACGCGGACGACGGGCGCCTCCAGCCAGTAGAAGCAGCGCTCCTGGATCCGGGCGGCGACCTCGGCGCCGATGCCCCCGGTCCGGCTGGCCTCGTGCACGACGATCGCGCGGCCGGTCCGCCGGACGGACGCCTCGAGGGTCGCGTCGTCCAGCGGCGCGAGGGAACGCAGGTCGACCACCTCCAGATCGCGACCCTCGGCGGACGCCGCGGCCGCGGCATCGAGGCACGTCCGGACCATCGGGCCGTAGGCGAACAGCGTCAGGTCGGCGCCGGGACGCACCACGCGCGCGTCGTGCAGGCCGAGCTGCGGGGCGGCGTCCGGATCGCCCAGCTCGCCCTTCTCGTGGTAGCGGCGCTTGGGTTCGAGGAAGATCACGGGATCGTCCGAGGCGACGGCCTGCTGGATCATCCAGTACGCGTCGTGCGGGGTGGACGGCGTGACGACGGTCAGCCCCGGGGTGTGCGCGAAGTACGCCTCGGGCGATTCGGAGTGGTGCTCGATGGCGCCGATGCCCCCGCCGTAAGGGATGCGAACGACCAGCGGCATGGACAGCCGCCCCGCCGACCGGAACCGCAACCGGGCCACCTGCGACACGAGCTGGTCGAAGGCGGGGTACACGAAGCCGTCGAACTGAATCTCCACTACCGGGCGGTACCCGCGCAGCGCCAGGCCGACGGCGGTCCCGACGATGCCGGATTCGGCGAGCGGGCTGTCCATCACCCGCTGCGGACCGAAGTCGCGCTGGAGGTGCTCGGTGACCCGGAACACCCCACCGAGCGCGCCGATGTCCTCACCGGCGAGCAGCACCTTCGGGTCGGACTCCAGCGCGCGTCGGAGCCCGGCGTTGAGCGCCCGGGCCAGGGTGAGCGTCGTCACGCGGCCGCCTCGGGGGCGGCGAAGCCCGCCTGGTAGGCGCGGTATTCGTCCCGCTGGCGGGCCAGGTGGGGTGGGAGGGTGGCGTAGGCCAGCTCCCAGAAGTCGTCCAGCCGCGGGTCGGCGAGCTGCGGGCATCCCGTGCGGACGCGGTCGGCCAGGGCGTCCGCCTCCCACCGGACGCCGACGTGCCAGTCGTCGTCCACGACGCCGCGGGCCCGCAGGTGGGCGTCCAGGCGGGCGATGGGATCCTTGGCGGCCCAGGCCCGCTCCTCCTCGGCGCGGCGGTACTTCGTCGGGTCGTCGGAGGTCGTGTGGGCGCCCATCCGGTAGGTGTACGCCTCGACGAAGGTCGGTCCCCCGCCACGGCGCGCCCGGGCCAGCGCCTGCTCGGTGACGGCGTGCACGGCGAGCGCGTCGTTGCCGTCCACGCGCACCCCGGGGATGCCGAATCCGGACGCTCGCCGGTACAGCGGGACGCGGGACTGTAGCGACGTGGGCGCGCTGATCGCCCACTGGTTGTTCTGGACGAAGAACACCACGGGCGCGCCGTAGGACGCCGCGAACACCAGCGCCTCGTTGACATCGCCCTGGCTGGTGGCCCCGTCGCCGAGGTAGACCAGCACCGCGCCGGACGCCCGGTCGTGCTGCATTCCGAGCGCGTATCCCACGGCGTGCAGCGCCTGGGTGCCGATCACGAACGAGTAGAGGTGAAATCGCAGCGCGGCGGAGTCCCAGTCGACCATGGCCGTCCCACGAAACGTCGCGAGCAGGGCGAGGGGATCCACACCCATGTGCAGCGCGACCGCGTGCTCGCGGTAGCTCGGGAACACGAAGTCGTCCGGACCGATCGCCGCCGCCGACCCGACCTGGGCGGCCTCCTGTCCGAGCAGCGGGGGCCACAGCCCCAGTTGCCCCTTGCGCTGCAGCGCCGTCGCCTCGGTGTCGAAGCGGCGCGCGAGCAGCATCGCCCGCAGGTGCGCGGCGGCCGTGGCGTCGTCGTGGTCCCACGCGGCGTCGGGGCTGTCGACCCGCTCGCCTTGCGGCGTCAGGAGCTGGACAAAGTCCTCACCCGGTGTCGTCATGCGCCGATACTACACTTACGTAACCGTAGGTTACGGGTCGCGGACGCCGCCTCTTGGCCCCGCGGCCCTCCCGGGTGTGGAATTGCACCCATGGAATGGGGCCTCGGACTGCTGCTCGGCATCGCCGTCGCGGCGGGCTTCACCTGGTGGTCCATTCGCCGTCGGCGGGCGATCCCCCGCATCCCGGACACCGCGGACGCCTTTCTCGCCGCCGCCGACCGCGCCGCCGAGCACTCCCCCGGACGCCTCTTCGGAGACGCCATCGGCACGCCGTTCCCCGGCCCAGCGGCGCGCCGCTGGGCCCTCGGGGTGCTCTACGAGCAAGGCGTGGACGCCGACGCAGACCCCGCCTACGCCGCGGGGGTCTTGGTGCGCGCGGAGCCGCGCCTGGGACGCTCCGATGCGGACGCCCTCATCCGCGCGCTGCTCTGACCCTGGGACCCTGCGCCCACGGCGTCCGACGCTCAGCGGTCCTCGGACGGCTCCACGGGCTTGAGCCCCGGCACCAGCGGCAGCTCCTCGGTGACGTTCACCAGGACGTGCCCGGCGGCCTGACGCCCGCCGACCCACCGCTCGACGTACTGCGTGACATACGACAGCGCGCCGTTGATGAGGATGTAGATGACCGCCACCACGATGTACGCGGCGATGAGGTTGCCCTTGCCGGCGGCCAGGCGCTCGGCGGACTGCAACAGCTCGGGGTACACGATGATGTAGCCGAGGGCGGTGTCCTTGAGCACGACGATGAGCTGGCTGATGAGCGCCGGCAGCATCGCCCGGATCGCCTGCGGCAGCAGCACGATGCGCAGCGTCTGCTGCGGCGTGAGACCGATGGCGAGGCCCGCCTCCGTCTGCCCCTTGGGCAGGGCGTGGACGCCGGAGCGCACGAGCTCCGCGATGACGCAGGAGTTGTAGAGCGTCAGGCCGACGATCACGCCGGCCAGCGAGGCGGCCGCGCCGGTGAGGATGCGTCCGTACACGAAGACGTAGAACGCGAAGATCATCATCATCAGGACCGGGACCGAGCGGAAGAACTCCACGAAGACCCCGGACGCCGACGCGATCGGCTTGCTGTGGGACAGCCGCCCCATGCCGAGCACGACGCCGATGATGCCCGCGAGGATGACGGCCCCGACGGCGGCGACGATCGTCGCGCCGAACCCGGGCAGGATGTAGGCGGTCCAGGTGACGGGATCGGCGAACGGGGCCCACTTGTCGGGCGTGATGGACTCCCGCAGCGCCCACAGCATGCCGAACGCCACCGCCACGATCACGAGCGCGGCGACGACGGTGTAGATGCGGTGCCGGGCGATGGCCTTGGGGCCCGGCAGGTCGAACAGCACGGACTGGGCGCTCATCGCTGCACCGCCAGCTTCTTGCTCAGGGCCGTGAAGGCCACGCCGAGCGGGAGGGTGAGCACGACGAACCCGGTCGCCATGATGACGAAGATGGGCACGATCAAGTCGGCGTAGTTCTCGATCATCTCCTTCATGAGGAGCGACGCCTCGGCGACACCCACCGTCGCGACGACGGTGGTGTTCTTGCACAGCGCGATCATCGTGTTGCCCAGCGGCGCGATGGCGCCGCGGAACGCCTGCGGCAGCAGCACCTCGCGAAGCGACTGCCCGAAGTCGAGCCCGATCGCGCGGGCGGCCTCCGCCTGCCCGGTCGGGACGGTATTGATGCCCGAGCGCAGCGACTCCGCCACGAGCGAGGAGTGGTAGACGGCGATCGCGATGATGCCCCACCAGTAGTTCTGGACGTCGATGGCGGCGTCCGGAACGATGTCGACGCCCATCTTGATGTACACGCCGAACGCGAAGAAGAACACGATGAGCGTCAGGGGGGTGAACAGGACGACGTCGGTGTAGAACGTCGCCGCCTTCTGCAGGACGCCCACGGGCGAGACCCGCATGATCGCGACGAGGGTCCCGAGCACCAAGGCGCCGACCGCGCCCCAGAAGGTGAGCTGGATGGTCATCCAGAAGGCGTCGAGCACGTGGTACTCGGCGAGCATCTGTCCGATGCGTTCCACGATGCGTCCTTTCCGTGGTGGGGGCTCTGCTCCGGCGGGGGTCCTGGCGACCGCGCCGGCGGGAGGTGATCCCATCCGGCGCGGTCGGCGCGGCAGATCAGCTACAGGTGTCGAACTTCGGCGGGTTCTTCGTGGTGTCCGGCTTGAAGTTGGCGGCGCCCACGGTCTTGTCGAGGGCCTTCTGCCACTCGCCGGAGCTCACCATCTTGGTCAGCGCCTCGTTGACCTTGGTGCAGAGCGCGGTGTCGCCCTTCTTGAGGCCGACGCCGTAGCGCTCGGTCGTGAAGGTCTTGCCGACGAGCTTCAGCTTGCCCGCGTACTGCGCCTGGGCGGCGTAGCCGGCGAGGATCACGTTGTCGGTGGTCAGCGCGTCGACCTTGTTGGACGCCAGTGCCTCGACGCACTTGGTGTAGGTGTCGTACTCGGCCAGCTGCGTGTCCGGGTAGTTCTTCTTCACGTTCTGCGCCGGGGTCGAGCCGGTCACCGAGCAGAGCTTCTTGCCCGCGAGATCCTCGGGGCCCTTGATCGTGGAGTCGGACCGGACCAGCAGGTCCTGGCCGGCGATGAAGTACGGACCGGCGAAGCTGACCTTCTCCTTGCGGGCGTCGGTGATCGAGTAGGTGGCGAAGATGAGCTTGACCTGGTCGCCTTGGATCATCGTCTCGCGCTGGGCGGACTTCGCCTCGACGAAGTTGATCTTGTCGGCGGGGTAGCCCAGTTCCTTGGCGACGTACTTCGCGACTTCGACGTCGAAGCCGGTGAACGTCGCGCCGTCCTGGAGGCCGAGCCCGGGCTGGTCGTACTTGATGCCGATGTTGATCTTGTCGCCCCCGGACGCGGCGCCGCCGCAACCGGTGAGGGCGAGGGACAGGGCGGTGGCGCCGGCGGCGATCGCCACCATCATCGTGCGCTTCATGGGTTTCCTCTCGGGTCGGTTGATGCAATCGGGGTCGGACGCCGCGGCGTCCGTCCTGCGGGAGGTACTACGGGGTGGGCCGACCGACGGGGGCGGGCGGCGTCCGGACTCAGTGCGTGAGGATCTTCGAGAGGAAGTCCTGCGCGCGGGCCGACTTGGGGTTGGTGAAGAACTCCTCGGGGCGCTCCTCCTCGACGATCTGGCCGTCCGCCATGAAGACGACCCGGTTGGCCGCCTTGCGGGCGAAGCCCATCTCGTGGGTGACGACGATCATCGTCATGCCGCGCTGCGCGAGGTCGAGCATGACGTCGAGCACCTCGTTGACCATCTCGGGGTCGAGCGCGGAGGTGGGCTCGTCGAACAGCATGACCTTGGGATCCATGGCGAGGGCACGCGCGATGGCCACGCGCTGCTGCTGACCACCGGAGAGTTGCGCCGGCAACTTGGACGCCTGCGTGGCGACCCCGACGCGCTCCAGCAGCTCCATGCCCCGCTTCTTGGCCTCGGCCTCAGGGGTCTTGCGGACCTTGATCGGGCCGAGCGTGACGTTCTCGAGGATCGTCTTGTGGGCGAAGAGGTTGAACTGCTGGAACACCATGCCGACGTCCGAGCGGAGCTGCGCGAGCTCGCGACCCTCCTGCGGGAGCGGCTTGCCGTCGATGGCAATGGTCCCGGAGTCGATCGCCTCGAGGCGGTTGATGGTGCGGCACAGCGTCGACTTGCCCGAGCCCGAAGGCCCGATGACGACGACCACTTCGCCGCGAGCGACCTGGAGGTTGATGTCCTGCAGGACGTGAAGCTCGCCAAAGTGCTTGTCAACGTGCTCCATCGACACGATGGGCGCGCGGGAGGTGTCCGGCTGCGTCATGGCGGAACACTAGCGGTCCTAGCCACCGCGCCGCGTAACGAAAATGTTCCAAATGTCGGTCGATCAAGGGCCAGGGGGCGGATGCCGCGGCCCGAGTCCGACGTCGGGGCCCCGAGTACGCTGGCGTCCGTGGGGTGGACGATCGAGGGCCGTCGGCAGAGTGCCGGGGGGCAAAACGCCCTGACTGCCGGATTGGGGCTGCCGATCTGCGCACCGGGGTACCACATCGGGCAGTCCCTTTCGGGCAGTCGGACGTCCCTCACCCGGAACCGCCCGACGACCCAACCGGAACCACCCGATGACCAAGGGAAACCACCCGATGATCAAGGGGACGCGCCCCCCAGGGGCCGCCTGCCAGAGGAGAAACGCGTGAGCCAACCACCCGAGCCCGCGGACGGCGTCCGCCCCGTCTGGCAACCGGATTTCGCGCCGGCGTCCGATCCGGTTGTGCCGACATCTGCACCGCAGGGCACCCCCGGGTACGGCGCCCCCGACGCGGCGTACCCGGGACCGGTCCTGCAACCGTGCTACCGGCACGCGGCGCGTCCGACGGGGATCGGATGCCAGCGCTGCGGACGCCCCATCTGCCCGGAGTGCATGGTGGAGGCGCCCGTCGGATACCAGTGTCCGGAGTGCGTCGCGCAGGGCCGACGGGCCACGCGGCAGGACCGCGTGCTGCGCGCGGCGCGCGGCGGCGGACGCATCACGACCGGGCTGGTCGCGGTCAACGTCGTGCTGTGGTTGGCGACGCTGGCCACGGGGGGCAACGGGAGCCCGCTGCTGACGTCCCTGGCGCTCAACCCCACGGGCTCGTGTGAGCGCGACGGCGACCTGTTCGTCGGCGGCACCGCGGCCGCGTGCGCCGCGTTCGGCGGGACGTGGGCCCCGGGGGTGGCCGAGGGCGCCGTCTGGCAGGTGGTGACGAGCGCATTCATGCACGCGAGCCCGCTGCACATCGCGTTCAACATGTTCGCCCTGTGGGTGCTGGGCCCGCAGTTGGAGCGACTGCTCGGGGCGGCGCGGTACCTGGCGCTGTATGGCGTGAGCGCGCTGGCGGGATCGACGATGGTGATGTGGTTCTCCGACCCGACCACGACGACGCTGGGGGCGTCCGGGGCGCTGTTTGGCCTGATGGGGGCGCTGTTGGTGATCGCGATCCGGTTCGGCGGGGATGTCCGCAACATCCTGTTCTGGCTGGGAGCCAACCTGCTGTTCACCGTGTCCCTGGCGGGACAGATCTCGTGGCAGGGACACGTCGGCGGCCTGCTCGGGGGCCTCGCGGCGTCCGCGCTGCTGGTCGACGCTCGGCGCGGCCCCACCCCGCGCATCCGCTGGGTCGCGCTGGGCGGGGTCGTCGTGGCGCTCTGTGTGGCCATCGCCGTCCGGATCGTCCAGTTGGCTTGAGGAACCGCTGACTAGGGCTGTTCTTGGCGAGGACGAGTCGGGCGAGATGAGCCGAACCGCCGCAGCCAGAACATGATCGATCGGCGTTTCCCCAAGGACGACGGCGGGTCAGATGCGGCCGAGCCACGCGGCGGCGTCCGCCCGATCGGACCAGGCGACCACGACGCGGTCGTCGGTCGTCCGGATCGCCCACTGCGTCGTCGCGTCCGCGCGCGCCACGAGCGCGGCCAGGGCGGCGCGGCGCGAGGCGTCCAGCCCCGGACGGGCCAACTCGCCGTCGTCGGTCACCACGACCGGGACGACCGTCTCCCCCACGGCCGCGGACGCCGCCGCTTCCGCCAAGCCCAGCGGCGACGCGTAGGCCTGGTCGCTCACCTCGCCGAGGAACGCCGGGACGCCGAGCTGGCCGGACGTCCCCCACCGCAGCGGGGCGACGGCGTCCGCAAGCCCCACCGGCGCCGGCCCGAGCGCCACGCGCCCCTGCGTCGCCAGCGACCCCGTGCCGCCCGCGCTCGCCACCGCGAGCACATGCCCGTCGCTCGGACGCAACACCACGATGGCCGCGCGTCCCCCGGCGGCCACGGCGTCCGCCACCACGGTGTCCGCGCGCTCCTGGAGATCGGCGTCCAGCGCCACGTGGACCGCCTCGCCGTCCGCGGGCAGCAGCCGGAACAGCTCCCGCTCGCCGGCCCGCACGACGAACCCGGACGACCCGCGCAGCCGCCGGTCCTGGGCGGCCTGCAGCCCGCCGAGCCCCACGAGGTCGCCGGGCCGCACCTCGCCGTCGGATGCCGCCACGGCGTCCGCGGTCGCCTCCCCCACGATGCCCAGGAACGGCCGGGCGAAGGTCGGCGAGCGGGCCAGCATGCGCTCGTCCAGGAGGGTCCGGACGCCCGGCACCTCCTCGGCGCGTTCCAGCCGCCAGCGCTGCTCGGCGTCGAATGTCCGCAGAGACGCCGCCTCGACGAACGCCTTGTCGGACGCCGCGTCCACCCGCGCGCGCAACGGCGCCGGGTCGATGGCGAGGATCGTCGCGAGCCGGGCCGCGGACGCCTGCGCCGTGGTCCGGTCGACCAGGGTGAGGTCGATCCCGACGCGCCGGATCGTCTGCCGGAACGCGAGCCGGACGCCGTCCGCGCCGATCACCTCGCCGCGGCGGGCGGGCAGCCGGGTGGCCCGCAGGGCCTCGCCCTCGGCCAGGTCCGGGTGCACCACCCGGGACGACCACAGCCCGCGCCAGCCATCGGCGGTTCGGCGCAAGGGGACCGTCGTCCGGTAGCTCCAGGGCGCCTTGCCCGCGTGGATGATCCAACGCTGCTCCAGCACCGCCGACCCGGCCCCGGAGTCGGCGTCCGCCACCACCGAGGTCACCCGCACCTCCGGACGGAGCGGATCGAGCCCGCGACGGGCCGCGGACAGGCGCGCGGCGGCGTCCGGAGCGTCGAAGGCATCGGACGCGACCTCACCGGTCCGCAGGGCGGCGGCGACGCGTTCGGCGGCGGCGACCTCGGGACGGTCCGGGGCCGGACGCAGCCACACCGCGACCGCGACGACCAGCGCCACCGCCGCGACGAGCCCGCCGACCGCGCCCGCGAGGCGGCGGCGTCCAAGCCTCCGGAGCCACTCCACGACTCCCATTCAACACGCACCGGGGACGCCTCCCCATCGAGGACCCCGGGGAGGGCCCGATAGACTGCTGGTGCTCGCGGGAGTCGCGTCGGTCGAAGGGAGGGTCCGCGGTGAGCCAACTGCTCGGCATGGACGTCTTCGCCGTCCGCGCCCTCGGCAACCAACTGCGCGCCGCCGCCGACTCGCTGCGCGGCACCGAATCGCTGCTCACGCTCCTGGTCGGTCAGGTGCTGTGGACCGGCGACGACGCCACGCAGTTCCGCGGCGCGTGGGACGGCGACCTGCGCCTCCGGCTGATCCGCATCGCCGACGCGCTCGAGGACGCCGCCCAGCGCGCCCACGTCAACGCCACCGAGCAGGAGCGCACCTCCGCGCTCTGACGCGCGATAGGGTGCGGGCCATGCGCATCGCCCCGCTCGACCCCACGCGGGCGGACGCCGCCGTGGCCCTGTGGGAGGCATGCGAGCTGACCCGCCCCTGGAACGATCCGCACGCCGACTTCGCTCGGGCGCTGGCCGGACCGTCCTCGACGGTGCTCGGCGCCTTCGACGGCGAGGTGCTCGTCGGGACCGTCATGGTCGGCCACGACGGACACCGCGGCTGGGTCTACTACGTCGCGACCGATCCCGGACGCCGCCACCAGGGCATCGGACGGGCGCTCATGGCGGCGTCCGAAGCCTGGCTCGTCGCCGCGGGCGCCCCCAAGATCCAGTTCATGGTGCGCGCCACGAACGCGGACGTCCTGGCGTTCTACCAGCGGCTCGGCTACGCCGACCAGGCGTGCGTCGTCCTCGGACGCCGCCTCGACGGCACCCCCACCTGACCGCGCCTCACGCCGCGGGGGCCGGACGCCGGCGTCCGGCGACGCGCTCGCGCGCCTTCTCGACGAGGTCGTACAGGACCGGCACCAGGATCAACGTCAGGACCGTCGAACTCACCAGCCCGCCGATGACCACGATCGCGAGCGGCTTGCTGATGAACACGCCGCCGCCCGTCACGCCCAGCCCCATCGGGACCAACGCCATGATCGTCGCCAGCGCCGTCATGATGATCGGCCGCAGCCGCAGGCGGGCGCCGTGCATGACGGCGTCGTCCACGGACGCCCCCCGGCGCCGGAACTGGTTGATGAGGTCGATGAGCACGATGGCGTTGGTCACGACGATGCCGATGAGCATGAGCAGGCCGATCATGCTGGGGATGCCCAGCGGGGTGTCGGTGGCCAGCAGCAACCCGATGGCGCCGGTGGCGGCGAACGGCACCGATACCAGCAGGATGAGCGGCTGGACCAGCGAGCCGAATGTCCCGACCATGATCAGGTAGACGATCCCGACCGCGACGACCATCGCGAGCCCGAGTTGCGCGAACGAGTCCGCCTGCTGCTGGCTGACGCCGCCGATCCGGACGCTCGTGCCGGCCGGGAGGCGAAGCTCGGCCAGCTTCGCCTTGAGGGCGGCGGTGGTGCCGCCAAGGTCGGTCCCGGACGGGGTGGCCGTGATCGTGGCGCTCCGGTTGCCGTCGACGCGGGTGATGGTGGCGGGGGCGTCCACGGCGGCGACGCTCGCGACGTCCGCGAGCCGGAGCGCGGACGCCGTGGCCTTCTGGGCCGCCTTCGCGTCCTCGGCGATGGACTGGCTGGTGGCCTGGGTCGCGAGCCCCTTGGTCCGGGCCTCGATGGCCTTGGACTCCTGGGTGTCGAGCGCCGCGATCTGGCCTTGGAGCTGGGCGATACCCGCCGTCACCTGGGCGATCTGGGCCTTGACCTGGGCATACGGGTCGACCGGCGGCGTCACGCCCGGCGGCAGTGGGGGCAGCGGCGTCGCGAGAGCCTTCTGGAGGGCCTTGAGCTGGTCCCGGGCCTGGTCGAGCTGGGCCTGGAGCTTGGCGCGGCTGTCCCGCAGCCCCTTGAGCTGCTCGTTAAAGGACGCCGTCGCATCGGCCTTCTGCTTGGCCGTGAACGCCTCCTGCCGGGCCGTCACGGCGTCCGCGGCCGCCTTCCGCGCATCGATGGTCTGCTTCTGGGTGATCGGCAGAACGATGTCGGCGAGGGCGTCCGGGACCGTCACCGGCGCCTGCGACCGCAGCAGGACGTCCAGGGTGTCGACCCCGGCGTTGTACGTCCCGACCTTCTGGCCGTGGACCGCCCGCAGCACCGCGACGCCGACCTGGGCCTGCGTCATGCCGGCGCCCGCGGCCTTGGCCGGATCGACGCTCACCGCGAGCATCCGGCGCGCGGCGCCGAGGTCGCTGGAGACGTTCACCAGCCCGGGGAGCGACGCCATGGCGTCCGACACCTGCTGATTCGCCTGCTTGAGGTGCTCCAGGTCGCTGCCCTCGACGTAGACGATGACTTGGTTGGAGGACTGTCCGATGACCACCTGGACGGTCCCGGCGTTGCCCAGCCTCACGATCTCCCGACGGAGCCGCTCGGCGACTTCGACGCCCTTGGAGTGCGGGGCGAGACTGATGGTGTAGCTGGCGTGGTTGGTGTCCGAGACGCCCATGCCGAGCAGGTTGGTAGTGCCGCCGATGCTGGTCGAGTACGTCTGCACGGTCGGCTCCGCGGCGATGACCGCCTCGACCTTCTTGGCCATGGCGTCGGTCTGCTGCAGGGACGTGCCCGCGGGCAGGTCCTGGACGACCTGGATACTCACCTGGCCGGCCTCGCCGATGAAATCGGTCTTGAGGTGCGGCGCGAGGGCCATGGTGCCGGCGAACAGCCCCAGCGCGATGAGCAGCGTGAGCGCGCGGTGGGCCAGCGCCCAGCGGAGCGCGGGCAGGTAGGAGCGTTGGAGCCACGTGGCCGCGCCGTGCTCGTCGTCGTGGGCTGCGGCGGCGCCCTGGCCGTGGCGGCTGGCGAGCGTGGCGACGGCCGCGGCGATCGTGGCCTCGGACGCCCCCCGTGCGGTGAGGCGGGCCACGCGGGCGTCCCGGGCCTTCTCGAAGGCGGCGAGCGCGCGGGCGTCCGCGGCCTGTTCGCGGGCGACGATCCTGGCCTCGCGGGCGTCCGCGCGGGCCTGCTGGGCCGGCGTGAGGGGCCGCGCGCCGGAACCCATGAACCACGACGCCAGGACGGGCACGACGGTCAGGGCGACGAGCAGCGAGGCGAGCAGGGCGACGGTGACGGTGACGGCGAACGGCCGGAACATCTCGCCGGCCTGTCCGCCGACCAGGCCGATGGGAAGGAAGACCGCGACGGTCGTCAGCGTCGAGGAGGTGATGGCGCCGGCGACCTCCTTGACGGCGGCGACGATGGCGTCCGGGCCGGTGTGGCCGAGGGAGTTGTGTCGCTTGATGTTCTCGATGACGACGATGGAGTCGTCGACGACGCGTCCGATGGCGACGGTCAACGCGCCCAGGGTGAGGATGTTCAAGGTGAAGCCGCCCACCCACAGCCCGACCAGCGCGATGAACAGCGACAGCGGGATCGAGAGAGCGGTGATGAGCGTCGGCCGCAGCGACCCCAGGAACAGCAAGATGACGAAGATCGCCATCGCCAGCCCCATGCCGCCCTCGACGGTGAGGTCGTGGATCGACTGCTCGATGAAGGGCGACTGGTCGAAGACGGTGGCGAACGCGGCGTTGTCGCCGAGCCCGCGGGCGAGGTCGGGCAGGAGCGCGCGGACGCCCTGGGCGACGGTGACCGTGTTGCCGTCCACGGTCTTGGTGACCATGAGCGTGAGCGACGGCTTGCCGTTGACGCGGCTGATCGTGGTCGAGTCGACCGGCTGGATCGCCACATCGGCGACCTGCTGCAACTCCAGCGGGCCATCGGTGCCCTGGAGCCGGAGCTGCTTGATGTCGTCCACGGACGCGAACGTGCGGCCGACCTGCACGTCGAGGTTGTCGGTGCCCGTCCGGACCGTCCCGGCGGGGATCGCGGTGGCGTTGGCCGCGAAGAACTGCCCGATGGTGCCGGGATCGACGCCGTAGGTGGTGAGCGCGTCCTGGCGCAGCGTGATCGAGACCTGCTTGGCCTGGGTGCCCGAGAGCGTCACCTCGCGGACGCCGCGGACCGTCTTCATGCGCGGCACCACGACGTCGCGGACGGCGGCGGCGAAGGTCTCGGGGTCGGCGTCGCTGGAGACGGCCAGGACGAGGACCGGGATGTCGTCGAAACTGCCCGCCACGACGCGGGTCGTCACCTCGGCGGGCATGGCGGCGCGGGTGGAGTCGACGGCGGTCCGGATGTCGCCGACAACCTTGTCGGCGGAGGTGCCGTAGTCCCACTCGGCGCGGAGCTGTGCGGCGCCGGAGCTGCTCACCGAGGTCACGCGGGTGACGCCGTTGACCGCCCGGACCGCCGACTCCAGCCGCTTGGCGACATCGCGCTCGACCACCTCGGGGCTGGCCCCCGGGTAGATGGCGACGATGCTCGCCCGCGGAATGTCCATCGAGGGGATGAGCTCTTGCTTGAGGATGCCCGCGGCGTAGACCCCGACGGCGATGATGAGGAGGCTCAGCAGCATGGCGACGGTCCGGTGCGTCAGGCTCGCGCGGGTGAGGCGGGTCACGGATCCTCCCGGTTCGGGCGCGAACGCCCCTTGGTCGCGGACAACTCTGTTAGCGTAATGCTAACCATCCAGCGACCAAAACATCTCCCCATGGCTCCTGTCTCACCTCCCCCCACCGGCGAACCCGCCCGCGAGGCGCTCGTCGCCGAGGTCCGCGCCCTCCAGCGCGCGTTCTCGGACGCCTCGTGGCGCCTCGCCGAGCCGGACGATTTCACGCGCGTCCCGGAGCTGACTCCCCAGCAGTTCCGGGTGTTGGGGCTGATCGCGGCGTCGCCGGGCATCGGATCGTCCCAGGTGTCGCAGGTGCTCGGGGTGTCCGCGCCCACGGCGTCCGGGATCGTCGACCGGCTGGTGGAGCGCGGGCTGCTGGCCCGCCAGGACGATCCGCACGACCGGCGCCTCCGGCGCCTCACGCTCACCCCCGCCGCCGAGGAGCGACTGCGCGACGTCGAGTCCCTCCGCGACCGCATGTTCGACCGGCTCGTGCCGCACCTGGACACCGACCTCATCGTGACCATCCGCGACGCCTTCCAGGGGTTGGTGGCCGCCGTGGACGAAGCGACCCCCGACGCGCGCTGACCCGACCGGGCTTGTCGGCACGCGCCGCTACCATCGCTGCCATGCCCGTCGGCGCCGCTGCCCGCACCACCGTCGAGTCCGCCCGCGAGGTCCTCGAGGCCGGCTCGTGGCTGGAGCGCACCCTGACCGAGGCGCGGGCGTCCGTCACCGAGGCGCACCGCTCGCTGGCCGCCCCGCAGGTCCGGGAGCGGCTGCGGGCGATCCCGGTCGAACGGCTGCGGGACGCCGTCCCGGGGCTGCGGGTCGCCGGGCTGCGCGAGGCGGGGCTGGCGACGGTCTGGGACGTCGTCGCCCTCGATCCCGCCGACCTCACCCGGCTGGACGCCATCGAGGGTGTCGGTCCCCGGACGGCGGCCGCGATCCAGCAGGCCGCCACCGACGTGGCCCGCGCGGTCAACGAGACGGTGCAGGTCCGGCTGGCGGACGCCGCGGCGTCCGGCCTTGTCGTGTCGTTGTCCAGGCTGGCGGACGTCTCCGGCGCGGCCCGTCCGCTGCGGCAGTTGGTCGCGCGCGTCCTGCCCGCCCTGCGCGCGGATCTGCCGGCCTCCGAACCCGCCACCGGCCGCCTGTCCTGGCTGTTCGCGGGGGCCGAGCGGCGAGAGGCGGCGTCCCGCGCGCTGGAGCGACTCGACCAGGTGGTGACGTGGGCGAGCGCGAATGCGGTCCTCGATCACGTGGCCGCCGTCCGTCGGGTGGCGGACGCGCCCCTGACCGAGGCGGACGCCCGCGCCCGCCTCGCCACGGACGCCGCCGGGCTGCAGACGCTGCTCGCCGAAACCGTCGAGTTGCGGCTCGATGCCGCGGCGGCCGAGGGCTACCTGCCTGCCGACATCGTCGCCCAGATCGCGGCACAGCCCCTGGACGATGCGCGCTTGTCGGTGACGTTGCGCGGCTACCAATCGTTCGGCGCCCGGTTCGCGCTCGTGCAGCGGCGGGTCTTGCTCGGGGACGAGATGGGGCTCGGCAAGACGATCCAGGCGCTGGCCGTGATGGGGCACCTCGCGGCGGGCGGCGCCACGCACGTCGTCGTGGTGTGCCCGGCGTCGGTGGTGGTGAATTGGGTCCGGGAGGTGGGCGCGCACACCACGCTGACCGCCGTCCGGCTGCACGGCGACGACCGCGACGGCGCGCTCGCGCGGTGGGTGGCGTCCGGCGGCGTGGCCATCACGACCTTCGAGACTCTCGCCACGCTGGACATGCCCGACGGCGTACGGCCCGCCCTCCTGGTCGTCGACGAGGCGCACTACGTCAAGAACCCCACGACCCGCCGCGCGCGGCTCGTCGGAGCGCTGGGGCGGCGCTGCGAGCGGGTGCTCTATCTGACGGGCACGCCGATGGAGAACGACGTGGAGGAGTTCCGGGCGTTGGTGTCGGTCCTGGCGCCGTCGGCGGCGGTCGATCCGCGGGAATTGGACGCCGTCGTGGGCCCCGCCGCCTTCAGGACCGCCGTCGCCCCCGTCTACCTGCGCCGCAACGCCGCCGACGTGCTGACCGAGCTGCCCGCGTTGGTCCAGGCGGAAGAGTGGGTCGAGTTCACGGCCGCGGACGCCGCCGCCTACCTCGCGGCGGTGCGGGCGGGCAACTTCAGCCAGATGCGGCGCGCGGGGTACGCCGCCGGCGACCCGCGCGCGTCCGCGAAGCTGGCGCGGCTGCTGGAGCTGTGCAACGAGGCGCGCAAGAACGGGCGCAAGGTCGTGGTGTTCAGCTTCTTCCTGGGGGTGCTCGCGACCGTCGACGCGGCGCTGCGGCACCACGGGTTCACCGCGTTCGGTCCGCTGACGGGGTCCACGCCCGTCGAGGAACGCCAGCGGCTCGTGGACGATTTCTCCCACGCGGAGGGCTCAGCCGTGCTCGTCTGCCAGGTGCAGGCCGGTGGGGTCGGGCTCAACATGCAGGCGGCGTCCGTGGTGATCCTGTGCGAGCCGCAGGTGAAGCCGACCCTGGAGGCCCAGGCCGTCGCCCGCGCGCACCGGATGGGTCAGGTGGAGAACGTGTGCGTCCATCGGCTGCTGGCCGCCGACACCGTGGACGAGCGTCTCCTCGACCTGCTGTCCCACAAGCAGCGTCTCTTCGACGCCTTCGCCCGCGAGTCGACCCTCGCCGACGCCACCCCCGCCGCGACAGACGTCAGCGAAGTAGCCCTCGCCCGCCAGGTCGTCGCCGCCGAACAAGCCCGACTCGCCCGCCAGGCAATCCCCGACGATCCGTCCTGAGTCTCGGCCTCGAGCGGTCGCGTCGGCACCAAGGGAAACGCTGATCCATCATGTTCTGGCTGCGGCGGCCCGGATCGAGCGATCCGAACCCCCTCGATCTGGGCCCGCATGTTCAATACGAGCCCACGATCGAGCGGTTCCAGCTCATCTCGCCCGACCCGCCCTCGCCAAGAACAGCATTGATCAGCGGTTCCCTAGTCCCTCGGCAGGTAGCCCTGCCGGTACGCCCAAGCGAAGAGGGAGGCGCCGCAGTCGACCGGAAGGCGCATGTCCGTCTGGAACCCCGGTGGGGGGTTTGGCGGCCCGTCATTGTGTGTTGTTGGGATGGATATCGACGGGTTGCGCACAATGAGCGGTCGTGGTGGGGGTGGGGGTGGTTGGCGATGAGGTCATCGACGATCTGGTCGCAGCGGCGCCGGGCGTAGTGATTTCGGTGGGTGACGTACGCCTCGATGACCAGCCACAGCGTGTCGTGTGTGGCGATCCCGTCTGCGTGCGCGAGTGCTCGGGCGGCACGGTCGTCCAGAAGCGCCACCAGCCGCCGATGCTGAGCGACCGCGATCACGGCGCACTCGCCGAGGTGCTCGTGGGAGCGTCCGCCGAGGCGAGCTTTCGCCCTCAGGCTGGTCCACTCCTCGTCTTCGGTGAGGACGGCGACGTGGGCCCACGGCATGACGTCCACCCCAGGGATGTCCGGGTAGCGTTCCTGGCCGCGCTGGATCTCCGCGTTCACCGCGTCGGGAACGAGGATGACCCCTCCCGGCGCCAGATCTGCGAGCAAGGCGGCGTGGCCTGCGCGACACAGGTGGGTGTAGGTGGAGGTGTCGATGACCCAGCCCCGCGACTCAAGCGCCATGGCCCTCGAACGCGGACCTGAGGTCGTCCAGCGTGACCGGAGTTGCCTCCGGGAGGTCGGCCGCACCGAGCACGCCTCTCAGGAGTTCGAGGGTGCGGGCCTGGGTGAGCGTGCCGTCGCCGTAGCCCCGCAAGGCGGCAGCCACGAAGCCTGGGGAGAGGGCGGGAGGGGTGAGCTCGGGCACCCACGCTAGCTGCCGGGTCGCGAAATCGCCGGAGCGAGGGCGACGCTCGGCTAGGCGGTCGTAATCCTCTTGGCCGATCAGGCCGAGATTGCGGACCTGCCCGACGGCTGCCGTCCAACTCAGCCGGAACGCCGCGGCAACGGCAAGGGTGCGCCCGAACGGATCGTTGTCAGGGTGCCGAATCCACTCGCGCATCACGCCTGGGCGGGGGGCAAGGAAGTGGATGGCGAACGCATCGATCATCTTCTCGCTGCCCCACGGGGCGTCCACGTCGTAGGCATCCCCGAACAGCCAGTGGCCCAGTTCGTGGGCGAGCGTCATGCGTCGGCGTCCGGGGTCGGCGTCACCGTTAATGACGGCGACCCCCACCACGCCCGAGGGCGTGTCGACTTCGACGCAGCCTCCGTCGGGGCCGTCCTGACCCAGACTCGCCGCGTAGGCGTAGAGGCCGAAGCGCTCGCAGGCACGCGCCAGGTCCGGCAGCGGACCCTCGTGGTCCTCGAGGTCCCGGCGGAAACGGCGCGCGGCCCGCTCCGCCTCATCCACCGTGCGCGGCACGTGCCCGTCGACCGGACGGGGAACCACGTCCGCGAGACCGACCTGGACGAGGAACCGCACGTCGAACGCCAGCTGTTGGAGTTCGGCGTCCAGCAACCGCGTGGACTGGTGGGCGGTGTGGGGGGCGCTCCTTCGGCTCGCCACCGCGGGGACGGCCGGCTCCACGAAGAACGAGAGCGGGCGCCCCAGCACCTGGGCGATCTCGACGAGTTCCGGCACGCGGAGGTGGCGCTCGCCACGTTCGAGCAACCCGATGGCGGTGCGTTCCAGGCCGACCGCACGCGCCAACCCCTCCTGGGTCATGTCGGCCAGAGCACGCGCCTCCGCTAGGCGCTCACCCAGCATCACCTTGTCCACGTGTGGGATTTTCCCACATCGCGCGCCTACTGTCAGGCGATCCCTGCCTCGCGCGCGACCTCGGCGTACGCGGACGCCAGGGATTCGACTGTTTCGTGAGCGTTGAGGCCCGACGGGTTGGGGACCACCCACAGCGCCGCGCCCTCGAAGGGCTCCGGTTGGCGACCCGGGGTGGCCCGCGGGCACCGGAACGCCGTGCGATAAGCGGTGATGCCCAGGACCGCCACCACCTGCGGGCGCCGCGACCCGACAAGGGCACGCAGGCGTTCGCCGCCCTCGCGGAGTTCCGCGGCGGACAGCTCATCGGCCCGGGCGGTGGCCCGCAGGACGAGGTTCGCGAACCCGATCCCGCGGGCGAACAGGGCCGAGGCGTCGGCGTCCGCGAGCCCGGACGAGGCATCCACGACCGCGTCGGTGATGCCGGCGGCGGCAAGGGCGGACCAGAACCGGTTGCCGGGACGAGCGAACGGCGCCTGCGCCGCGGCCGACCACAGGCTCGAGTTGATGCCGACGAACAGCAGCCTCAGGTCGTCCGCAGGCAGCAGGTCGGGCAGCACGGCACCGCGGCAGGCCTCCAACTGCGCGCGTGTGAACCCCATGAGAAAAGGCTAGCGAGCGGGTCCGACGGTTCGACACGGCCCGGTGTCGGGGAGTTGGATGAGTGCCACACCCGGCGCGGACCCGGCCGCCCCACGAAGGAGAAACGCATGATCGCCGTATCGCCCGAGGTACGCGAGGCGCTGGACGCGGGACGTCCGGTCCTGGCGCTGGAATCCACCATCATCACCCATGGGCTGCCGCGTCCGAGGAACCTGCAGGTGGCGACGGACGCCGAGGCGCTCGTCCGGTCGCTGGGGGTCGTGCCCGCGACCATCGGTGTGATCGACGGCGTGCCGACCGTGGGCATGGACGCCGCGGGGCTGGAGCGGCTGGCGTCCGACGAGAGCGTGGTCAAGCTGTCGATCCGCGACCTGCCCGTGGCCGCGACGCTCGGCCTCTCGGGCGGGACGACCGTCGCCGCGACCGCCCTGCTCGCGCACGCGGTCGGCGTCCGGGTGTTCTCGACCGGCGGGCTCGGCGGCGTCCACCGCGGGGCGAGCGCGACGTTCGACGAATCCGCAGACCTGCCCGCGCTGGCCTCCACGCCGATCGTGGTGGTGAGCGCCGGGGTGAAGTCGATCCTGGACGTCGGCGCCACGCTCGAACGCCTGGAGACCCTGAACATCGCGGTCGTCGGCTACCGGACCAACGCCTTCCCCGGCTTCTACGTCGCCGACTCCGGCTTCGCCCTCGACTACCGCGTCGACTCCCCCGCCCAGGCCGCGGCGTTGGCGCGGGCCCGCGACGACCTCGGCCTGACGTCGACGGTCCTGGTCGCGAACCCGGTCGATCCCGCGCACGAACTCGACCAGGTGCTGCACGACGAGATCCTCGCGGACGCCCTCGCCGCGGCCGACGCCGCGGGCGTCCACGGGCACGACGTCACGCCGTTCCTGCTCGACTACATGCAACGCGCCACCGGCGGCAAGAGCCTCGAGGTGAACGTGGCGGTCTACGACGGCAACGTGGCGCTCGGCGCGCAGATCGCGCGCGAGCTGGCGTCGTGACCGCGGCGCCGGGGCTCGCGGGGCGGACCCTCGGGGTCCTCGGCGACCTGCTCGAGGACGTGGTGGTCTGGCTCGACGAACCGCTGCGCCACGCCACCGACTCGGCGGGGACGGTCCACCGGACGCGCGGCGGGTCGGCCGCGAACGTGGCCGCCTGTGCGGCGCCCCTGGTGCCCACGCGGTTCCTGGGGTGCGTGGGCGACGACCACCTCGGCGACGGGCTCGTCGCCGCCCTCGCGGCGACCGGGGTGGACGTGCGGGTGCAGCGCGCGGGTGCGTCCGGGACGGTGGTCGTGCTGGTCGAGCCCGACGGCGAGCGGACGATGATCCCGGCGCGCGGCGCCGCGGCGCTCCTGCAGCCCGTCGCGGACGAGTGGCTCACTGGGCTCGCCCTGTTGCACGTGCCGTCGTACGCGTTTCCTGTCGAGCCGGTGGCGTCGACGGCGGTGGACGCCCTCACGCGCGTCCGGGCGGCGGGCGGGCTGACGTCGCTGGACGTGTCGTCGGCCGGGACGCTCGACGCCTGGGGGCGGGAGCGGTATCTGGCGTTGTTGGACACGCTCGCCCCGGACGTCCTGTTCGCCAACGCCGACGAAGCCCGGTGGCTCGGCGCCTGGCAGCCGACGCCCCGGACGCTCGTCGTGGTGAAGCAGGGCGCCGACCCGACCCTGCTCGTCCGGGACGGGGTTCCCACGGTCGAGGTCCCCCTGCCGGGACCCGTCGAGGTCCGCGACGCCACCGGCGCTGGCGACGCCTTCGCCGCAGGGTTCCTCGCCGCGCTGCTGGACGGCTCCGATCCCGCCGCCTGCGCGCTCGCCGGACACCGTCTCGCCGCGCGCATCCTGACCAGTCCCGGCGCGACGCTCGCGTAGTCGGTCCCGGAGTGGCCGCGCGCCGATTCTGGCGCGCATCGGCCGTGACCGGCCTCCTCCGACGCCCGGATCGGACCCTCGCCACCCCCTCCGACGCCCGGATCGGCCGCTCGACAACCTCGTCTGGCGGCGCAGGAGGCCGATTTCCGCTTCTGGATCCGCCACAGGGCCCGATTCGGGCCGATTTCGCCAAGGAGAAGCGGGAAACGGCCTCTGTGCGCTCGAGACCGCCACCCAGAGCGCCTCGTCGCCGCCCGCCTCGCCCACCGGCGCGCCCGTCGGTCGGCGCCTTCGCCCGGACCATCAGCAGGTTGGGGGTTCGAAGTCCCTCCCCGCCCACCGGCGCGCCCGCAGGTCGGCGCCTTCGCCCGGAGCATCAGCAGGTTGGGGGTTCGAGTCCCGCCTCGCCCACCGGCGCGCCCACAGGTCGGCGCCTGCGCCCGGAACTGCCGCACATCCCCCGACCAGGGTCGGGATGTAGCCACCGTCGGCCAGGCGTGCGTCGGCGGCGCGCCCGGAACTGCTGCAATCCCGCGCAGCATCCCGGCGAGGACCCTCCCAACGGCCGATCGGGCGGTCCGCCGACGGGAGTGCAGCGACGGTAGGGTGCCAGCGAGAGGAGGGGACGTGCGAGAGCCCGAGGTCATCGTCCGCGGCGCGCGGTTCGCCGCGTCGAGCCCGGTCGTCATCGTGCCGCTGACGGGCTCGGACGCCGATGCTGTCCTCGCCGAGGCCGAGGCCGCGCTGGCCGCCGGCGCCGACTGCCTGGAGTGGCGCGTCGACCACCTCGCCGCCTGGCACGACCCGGTCGTCGTGGGCGATGTCCTGGCCCGCCTGCGCGCCGCCGCGGGCGACCGTCCCGTCCTCGCCACGCTGCGGACCGATGCCGAGGGCGGCGAGGCGTCGGTCCCCGAGGACGCCTACGCCGAGCACATCGCGCACCTGGCCGCCTCGGGCGCCGACCTCGTGGACGTCGAGTGCGACCGTCCCGGCGCCCCCGCCGCCATCGTCGCCGCGCACGCCCACGGCGCCCGCGTTGTGGGCTCCCGCCACCACTTCGACACCACCCCACCCGAAGACGACCTCGTCGCCAGCCTCGCGCTCGCCGAGGCGCAGGGCGCGGACATCTGCAAGGTCGCCGTCATGCCGGACGACGACCTCGACGTCGTGACCCTCCTGCGCGCCACCGCCCGACGTCACGCCGGGGGCCGGACGCCGCTGCTCACCATCGCCATGGGCCGACGCGGGGTCGTGTCCCGCGTCGTCGGACCGGCGTTCGGGTCCTGCGCCACGTTCGCGACCGTGGGACGAGCGTCCGCGCCCGGACAAGCGCCGATCCTCGACATCCGGGCGGGGTTGGACGCCCTCGCGCGCCTG
>CAYZXQ010000022.1:35162-38779 GCA_964482465.1 uncultured Nigerium sp.
CGCGCGCCTGACCCATCCCGAGCGCTGAGCCCTCAGCCCACCGCCTCCCGGGCGGGGTCGGACGCCCTCGCGCGCCTGACCCATCCCGAGCGCTGAGCCCTCAGCCCACCGCCTCCCGGGCGGGGTCGGACGCCCTCGCGCGCCTGACCCATCCCGAGCGCTGAGCCCTCAGCCCACCGCCTCCCGGGCGGCGACGAAGGCCGCCACGCAGGCCCGGACGTCGGCGTCCGAGTGCGCCGCGGACAACTGCACCCGGATGCGCGCCTTGCCCCGGGGCACCACGGGGAAGCTGAACGCGATCACGTACACGCCGTCGGCGAGCATGCGGTCGGCGATGCCGGCGGCTCGGCGGGCGCCGTCCTCGCCGGGGAACATCACCGGCGTGATCGGGTGCACGGGGGCGTCCGCGCCGCCGGGGGTCGACGCGAGGTCGAACCCCGCCTCGGTCATCAGTTGCCGGAACAGGGCGGTGTTCTCGAAAAGGCGCACGCGGGCGTCCGCGCTCGTGGCGGCGATCTCGAGGGCCTTCAGCGACCCCGCCACCACCATCGGGGCGACCGAGTTGCTGAACAGGTAGGGCCGCGAGCGTTGGCGCAGCAGGTCGACGATCTCCTGGTGCGCGGCGACGTAGCCGCCGGACGCGCCCCCGAGCGCCTTGCCGAGGGTGCCGGTGAGGATGTCGACCCGGTCACCAACCCCGAACAGCTCGGGGGTGCCGCGGCCGTGCGCGCCGACGAAGCCGACGGCGTGGGAGTCGTCCACGAAGACGAGGGCGCCGAACTCCTCGGCGAGGTCGCAGATATCTCCCAGCGGGGCGTAGGTCCCGTCCATCGAGAAGACCCCGTCGGTGACGATGACGACCCGGCGGGCCCCGGACGCCGCCTCGAGCTGGGCGCGCAGATCGGCCATGTCGGCGTTGCGATAGCGGTAGCGCGCGGCCTTGGACAACCGGATGCCGTCGATCAGGCTGGCGTGGTTGAGCTCGTCGGAGACGATGGCGTCCTCGTCGCCGAACAGCACCTCGAACACGCCGCCGTTGGCGTCGAAGCAACTGGAGTAGAGGATCGTGTCGTCGGTCCCGAGGAAGTCGCTGAGGGCGCGTTCGAGCTGCTTGTGCTGGGTCTGGGTGCCGCAGATGAACCGGACCGAGGCCATGCCGAACCCGAAGGAATCCAGGGAGGCACGCGCCGCGGCGAGCACGTCGGGGTGGTCCGCGAGGCCGAGGTAGTTGTTGGCGCAGAAGTTGAGCGCCCGCCCCATCTCGCCGGGGGTGGCGACGCCGATGTGGGCGTCCTGGGGGCCGGTGAGCTGGCGTTCGTGCTTGTAGAGTCCCGCCGCGTCGATTTCGGCGAGGGTCTGCGCGAGCTGGTCGCGGATCGTTGCGTACATGGCTGCTCCCTTTCGATCTCCGCGCCCGCCTCAGGCGCGCTCAACATGGGGGGGTGCCCGCGCGGCTTCGCCGCCACCCGCCCGGGACCGTCAACTGAAGTCCAGAATCACCTTCCCGCAGCGGCCCTCGCGCGCCGTGGCGAAGGCCTCCTCCCACCGTTCGGCCGGGAACCGGTGGGTGATGACCGACCGGACGGCATCCTTCAGCGTCGGCGACGTCGCCAGCATCGAGGTCATCAGGTACCACGTCTCGAACATCTCGCGGCCGTAGATCCCCTTGAGCGTAATCATGTGGGTGATGACCCGACCCCAGTTGATCGAGTAGTCGTCGTGCGGCAGGCCCAGCATCGCGACCTTGCCGCCGTGGTTCATGTTGTCGAGCAACTCGGCCACCGCCGCCGGCGCCCCGGACATCTCCAGGCAGACGTCGAAGCCCTCCTTCATGCCGAGCTGCCGCTGAGCCTCCTTCAGGCGGGTCCGCGTCGAGTTCACCGCCAGGTCCACCCCCGCTGCGGCGGCCAGGCCGAGGCGGTAGTCGCTCACGTCGGTGATGACAACGTGTTTCGCGCCCGCGTGCCGCGCGATGGCGGCGGCCATGATGCCGATGGGACCCGCGCCCGTGACCAGGACGTCCTCGCCCACCAGCGGCCACTGCAGCGCCGTGTGGGTCGCGTTGCCGAGCGGATCGAAGATCGCCCCCAGCTCGGGATCCAAGTCGTCGGGGTGCTTCCACACGTTCTCCACGGGGATCACCACGTAGTCGGCGAACGCCCCGTCCCGGTTCACGCCGAGCCCGACGGTCCGGATGCACTGGTGCCGCCGCCCGGCCCGGCAGTTGCGGCAGTAGCCGCACACGATGTGCCCCTCCCCGGACACCTTGTCGCCCGGCACGAGCTCCTTCACCTCGCGGCCCACCTCGACGATCTCGCCGTAGAACTCGTGCCCGATCGTCTGCGGCGGCCGGACCATCTCCGCGGCCCACTCGTCCCACTCCTGCAGGTGCAGGTCGGTGCCGCACAGCCCCGCCCGCAGTACGCGGATCTTGACCTCCCAGTCGCCACACACCGGCTCCGGACGGTCGATCAGTTCCAGCCCCGGCCCGGGACGCACCTTCGCGAGCGCTCGCATGCCCCCATCGTGCCGCATCCGGACGGGTCGGCGAGAGGGCGGCGTCCGGACGCCGCGGGTGCGGCCCGCGGTCAACTCTTCAATCGCGCGCGGGCGACGACTACCGGCGGCCCGCGAACTCGTGTTCGATGCCCCCATGGCCCTCATACCCGAACCCCGCCGGCTGAATCCCCTGCTCAGGCTCGGCATCGCCGCGTCCGAGCGCGTGACCGGACGCCGCATGGTCCCGGCCCGGCTGCTGGCCTGGGCGCCACGCCAGGCCGTCGGAGCGGGCGTGATGGAGGCGCTGGTCGCGCACGACGTCCCGAGCACGCGAATCCTGCGGCTCGTGCGGCTGACCGCCTCGTTCGTCGTGGGGTGCTCGTTCTGCATCGACCTCAACGCCCACGAGCGCGACCGCGAGGGTGTGACGGACGCCGAACTGGACGCCCTGCGGTCGTTGGCGCGGGGTGAGGGTCCGGACGCCGCAGGCGCGGCCCCCACGGGACCAGGCGAGGGTCCGGACGCGGCAGGCGCGGCCCCCGCGAGACGGGGTGAGGGTCCGGACGCCGCAGGCGCGGCCCCCGCGGGACCAGGCGAGAATCCGGACGCCGCAGGCGCGGCCCCCACGGGACCAGGCGAGGGTCCGGACGCCGCAGGCGCGGCCCCCACGGGGCGGGGCGCGGACGCCGCGCGCCTGGCCGCCACCTTCCCGGACGTCCGCGAACGGCTCGCGGTCGCCTATGCCCAGCGGGTGTCGCTCACCCCGCCGGACCTGCCGGAGTCGTTCGCCAGCGAGCTGACCAGGCACTTCACCGAGACCGAGCTGGTGACGCTCGCCGCGACCATCGCCCAGGTGAACTTCTGGGCCCGGTTCAACCAGGCCCTCGGCGTCCCACCGGCCGGGTTCACCGACCTGTGCCGCCTGTCCGAGCGCGCGTGAGAACGCCGGCGAGGGCGTCGGGGTAGCGTGCTCGTCATGCGCGTGCCCCGTCCGTCACCCCTGCGGGCGCCCCTCCCGTCCGAGGTGGAGGCGCTGGCCGACCTCCTCGCCGGATGGTCCTGGCTAGCGCTCACCGGCGCCGGACTGTCGACGGATTCGGGTATCCCCGACTACCGCG
>CAYZXQ010000023.1:0-38217 GCA_964482465.1 uncultured Nigerium sp.
GTGGCGTTGTGCGCCGAGTGCGGTGTCGTCTCCGACCTGGTGCGGGGCGGCCACGGCCGGCTCGTGGCCTTCACGTGCGTGGACGGCCGCGGCGACGTCATCATGCCCTGCGGCCGCTGCCGCCAGTTGCTGTGGGAGCACGGTGGCGCGCCGCTGCTCGTCGAGACCCCGACGGGGGTGCTGACCATGGAGGCCGTCCTGCCGCAGGCGTTCGGCCCCGAGAACCTGGAGTCGTGATGAAGCTGACCGAGGAGTTCATCCGGACGCTGCCGAAGGTGGCGCTGCACGATCACTTGGACGGCGGGTTGCGTCCGGCCACCGTGATCGAGTTGGCCGCCGACGCCGGGCACCCATTGCCCACCACCGACCCGGAGGCGCTGGGGGACTGGTTCTTCGAGGCCGCCGACTCCGGATCGCTGGTGCGCTACCTGGAGACCTTCGAGCACACCTTGGCGTGCATGCAGACCGCCGGCCACCTGCGGCGCGTCGCGCGCGAGTTCGTCGAGGACCAGGCCGCCGACGGCGTGGTGTACGCCGAAGCCCGTTGGGCGCCCGAGCAGCATCTCAAGGGCGGCCTGAGCCTCTCGGAGGCGGTCGAGGCCGTCCGGGACGGCCTGGCGGACGGCATGGCCGCCGTGGCGGCGTCCGGACGCTCCATCGTCGCCCGGCAGATCGTCACGTCCATGCGGCACCTCACGGCCAAGCACGAGGTGGCCGAGTTGGCCGTCGACTACCGGCACGATTCGGTCTGCGGCTTCGACATCGCGGGCGCCGAGGCGGGTTTCCCGCCCAGCCTGCACGCGGAGTCGTTCAGCTACCTCCGGCACGAGATGGTGCCGTTCACCATCCACGCCGGCGAGGCGTTCGGGGTGAGTTCCATCCGGGACGCCGTGGCCTCCTGTGGGGCGACCCGCATCGGGCACGGCGTCCGCATCGTCGAGGACATCACCACCGATGGCGACGGGGGCGTCCGGCTCGGCCCGGTGGCGGCCTATGTGCGGGACCGTCGAATCCCCCTGGAGATCTGCCCGACCAGCAACGTGCAGACGGGCGTGTGCGCGTCCGTCGCCGAGCATCCCTTCGGACAACTGGCGAAGCTGCGCTTCCGGGTGACGGTCAGCTGCGACAACCGGCTGATGAGCCGGACGACGCTCAGCCGCGAGTTGGCGCTGTTGGCCGACGCGTTCGGTTACCGGCTCGCCGACCTGCGGTGGTTCACGCTGAACGCCGCCAAGAGCGCGTTCTACGGCTACGACGAGCGCAGGGCGCTCGTGGAGGACGTCATCAAGCGGGGCTTCGCCGCGGCTGCTTCTTCGTGACGCTTCGGCGCGGCGGCGTCGACGGTGATGGCCGAAGCCGTGGTCGCCGCTACTGCTTCGCGACGATCCGGCAGGATGGCGTCGACCGTAATGGCGTAGCCGAAGCCGTGGGCGGCGCTACTTCTTCTTGACGATCGGCAGGATGCCGTCGAAGGTGATGGCGTAGCCGAAGCCGTGGGCGACGATGTACGCCAGCCCCAGCAGGACGCCGAGGATCACCACGAGGAACAACAGCCACGCCAGCGTCTTGTGGACCGCGCTGTGCACGTGGACGCCGGCGCTCTGCGGCACCTGGGACAGCGCGAGCTGCCGGATGCCCACCGAGAACAGGGCGGGGAGCCCCGCGCCCAGGATGAGGCCCGCTGCGAGCACCTTCCACGCCCCGTCGAGGGCTGCGAACACCTGATTCATCGGACGGCCACCTCCTCGGCCTTGTTGGCGTCGACCCACTCGTCGTTGACGTTGCCGGAATGGACGGCCTCGGTGCGGGAGTGCAGGTACATCCAGGCGGACAACCCGATGAGGATCACGAAGATCGTGATCGGGCCCGCGACGGTGCCGAGGCCGGCGCCGAGCAGGTACATGACGGCGCCGACGACGCCCGCTGCGGGCAGGGTGATGAGCCACGCGAGCAGCATGCGGCCGGCGACGTTCCAGCGGACATCGGCGCGGCGTCCGACGCCCGAGCCCAGGATCGAGCCGGTGGCGACGTGCGTCGTGGACAGCGCGAAGCCGAGCTGGCTGGACGACAGGATGACGGCGGCGGAGGCCGACTCGGCGGCCATGCCCTGGGGCGGGGAGATCTCGACCAGGCCCTTGCCCATGGTGCGGATGATGCGCCACCCGCCGATGTAGGTGCCCAGGGCGATGGCGACGGCGCACGCGACCTTGACCCACAGGGGGATCTCGTGGGTGTCGGTCCAGGCGCCGGAGGCGAAGAGCGCGAGCGTGATGACGCCCATGGTCTTCTGCGCGTCGTTGGTGCCGTGCGACAGCGAGACCAGCGAGGCGGTGCCGATCTGACCCCAGCGGAACCCGCGGTCGAGGAACGTCTGCGTGACGCCGCGGCTGATGCGGAACACCAGCCATGTGGCCACGGCGGCGATTACGCCGGCGATGACGGGGGAGAACAGGCCGGGCAGGATCACCTTGCCGACCACGCCGTCGAGCTTGGCGCCCTCGCCGATCCACTTGACGCCGTCGGGCCCGAGGCCCGCGATGGTCGAGCCGACGAGGCCGCCGAACAGCGCGTGGGACGAGCTGGACGGCAGGCCGAACAGCCACGTCAGCAGGTTCCACACGATGGCGCCCACCAAGCCGGCCAGGATGATCATCAGCAACTGGTGCCCGCCATCGGCGATGAGCTCGGTGCGGGGCGTTCCGTCGGCGTTCTGAATCCGGACCACGGCATTGGTGACCGTCAGGGCGACCTCGACCGACAGGAACGCGCCGATGAGGTTCAGGATGGCGGAGAGGCCGACAGCGGCCTTGGGAGACAGCGCGCGGGTCGCGATGGACGTGGCCATCGCGTTGGCGGTGTCGTGGAAACCGTTGGTGAAGTCGAAGGCCAGTGCGGTCACGACGACGAGGCCCAGAAGGACTAGCTCGGGGGTCACGGCGCAAACTCTATGCCCCAAACGTTCACGATTTCCAAGTCTTGAGTAACGATTTTGTCGCCCTCTGTTCGATTAGGTGAACGGTCCGCGTCCGATGGCCGGGGCGGGTGGAATAGACTCCCGCCATGCCTTCGATCCTCACCTGCGCCGCGTGGCCCTACGCGAACGGCCCTCGGCACATCGGACACGTGTCCGGGTTCGCCGTCCCCTCCGACGTGTTCGCGCGGTACCAGCGCATGGTGGGCAACGATGTGCTGTTCGTGTCCGGCACCGACGAGCACGGCACGGCGATCCAGGTGAAGGCGGACTCCGAGGGGCTGACGGCCCGCGAGACCGCCGACAAGTACCACCGGATCATCACCGAAGACCTGGCGGCGCTGGGGCTCTCCTACGACCTCTACACCCGCACGACTACGGTGAATCACCGGCGCGTCGTGCAGGAGCTGTTCGGCGCGCTGCACCGCAACGGCTACGTCGTGGCGAAGCGCCAGCTCGGTGCGATCTCTCCGTCCACGGGTCGGACGCTCGCCGACCGCTACATCGAGGGCACCTGCCCCTTCTGCGGCTTCGACGGGGCCCGCGGCGACCAGTGCGACCACTGCGGCCGCCAGCTCGATCCGTCCGACCTGAAGGACCCGCGCAGCCGCGTCAACGGCGAGGTGCCCCAGTTCATCGAGACCGAGCACTTCTTCCTCGACCTGCCCGCGCTGGCCGAGCAGCTCCAGGTCTGGCTCGCCACCCGGACCGATTGGCGTCCGAATGTCATTCGTTTCAGCGAACAGTTCGCGAAGGAACTTCAGCCCAGAGCGATCACCCGCGACCTCGACTGGGGGGTACCCATCCCCCTGGAGGGCTGGTCGGACGCCGCCATGAAGCGGATCTACGTGTGGTTCGACGCCGTTATCGGGTACCTGTCGGCGTCCGTGGAGTGGGCGGCGCGCTCGGGCGACCCGGACGCCTGGCGTCGCTACTGGGCCTGCGACGCCGACGCCGAGTCCTACTACTTCATGGGCAAGGACAACATCACCTTCCACACCGTCATCTGGCCCGGCATCCTGCTCGGCGCCAACGGCGAGGGCAGCCTGGGCGGTGAGCCCTCCGCGTTCGGACGCCTCGCGCTGCCGACCGAGATCGTCAGCTCGGAGTTCTTGACGATGTCGGGGTCGAAGTTCTCCAGCTCTCGCAACAAGGTCATCTACGTCCGCGACTTCCTGGCCGAGTTCGGCCCCGACGCGCTGCGCTACTACATCGCGGTCGCCGGCCCCGAGAACCAGGACACCGACTTCACCTGGGACGAGTTCGTGCGCCGCGTCAACTTCGAGCTGGCCAACGAGTGGGGCAACCTCGTCAACCGCTCGGTCTCGATGGCGCACAAGAACGTCGGGGCGATCCCGGCGTACGCCAAGCCCGAGCCGGTGGACGCCGAGTTGCTGGCGGCGTCCCGCGCGGCCTTCGACACGGTCGGGGAGCTGCTGGGCCGCGCCCGGATCAAGGCGGCCATCTCCGAGGCGATGCGGATCGTGGGGCTGGCCAACAAGTACCTGTCCGACTGCGAGCCGTGGAAGCTCAAGGACGATCCCGAGCGCCGCGACTCGGTGCTGCACGTCGCGCTGCAGGTCGTCTCCGACTGCAACACCCTCCTCACGCCGTTCATGCCGCACGCCGCCCAGAAGGTGTTCGAGACCCTCGGCGGCACGGGCGTGTGGGCCGCCCAGCCGCGCATCGACATCGTCGACGAGGAGGGGGCGCCCAGCTACCCGGTCCTCCAGGGCGACTACGTCCACCAGTTGGCGCGGTGGGAGTCGATGCCGCTCGAGGTCGGTCGGCCGCTGTCCAAGCCCACCCCGATCTTCGCGAAGCTGGACGAGGCGCTGGGGGCCACCGGGCCCGCGTGGGCGCCGGTCCAGCCCGCGGACGCCCCGGCCTGATGTCCCGCGGACGGCGGCTGGCCGCTGCCGCCGGCGCGCTGGCGCTGGCGCTTGGTGGCTGCTCGTCCGCCGTCCCGGCGCGCCCGACCCAGGCCGTCGTGAGCGAGGCGCTCGCCGCGGCGCCGGCGTCCGCACCCGCGGCGTCCGCACCCGCCAGCGCGGCGGTGGCCGCAGCGGCCACGGGGCTGCTGGTGGGCGGCACCGACGCCCCGGCGGGCTGGACGATCGTCCCGCTGTCCGATGTCGACGGCGGCAAGGCCCTGGTCGAGTCGGCGCGTCCGACGAGTGGGGCCGGGGTGGTGGCGTTCCGGGGCCGGGGTGCGGTGCCGGTCGTTGTCGCGGTGCCCCTACCCGGGACGCCCGCGCAGGCGGACACCCTCGGCGTCGAGACCTTCGTCCGGTCGCGGGCGTCCGCGCTGGTGGTGGCCGGGTCGCCCACGGCGGCGTCCGAGGCCGACGGGGCGTTCAAGGCCGTGACCACCACGTTCGCCGACCACGGCCTGGTGGCGGTCGTGGTGGAGGGCTACGGTGACGCCACCGCCGCGATGCCCGAGGTCGTGCTGCGGGGTCCGGGGGACGTCCCGACCGACGTCGAGTTGAGCCTCGGGGTGGCGCTGCAGCAGGCGAAGGTATCCGTGTGCGTCGTGCTCGGGGAGTCGTGCGAGCCCCCCGATTCGATCGTCGCGGACGCCGAGCCGGGCGCGGAACCGTCGGGCGAGCGGATCGTCCGGGTGCAGTTCGCCGGGCGTTTGGCCGCGGACGCCCCCCGTCGCGCCGTCGTGGCGGGGCTGGTGGGACAGGCGCTCGCCGACCTGGGCTGAGCCCCGGCCGCGGCTCAGGCGGCCGGCGCGTCCGCCTGGCGGGCGTAGCGGGCGGCGAGCGCGGAGCAGGCCATGAGCTGAGCCTGGTGGAAGACCATCAACGGCAGCATGATGAGGCCGATGGGCTGGCCCGCGAACAGCACCGTCGCCATGGGCAGGCCGGTGGCGAGCGACTTCTTGGTCCCGCAGAACTGGATGGCGATGGCGTCGGCGCGGTCGAAGCCGAGGCGGCGGGCGAGGGTCCACGTCAGGACAAGCATGAACGCGAGCAGCGCGAGGCAGACTGCGACGAGGGCGACGAGGTCGCCGACGCCGACCATCCCCCAGATGCCCTCGCGGATGCCCGCCGAGAACGCCGCGTAGACCACCAGGACGATCGTCGACTGGTCGAACAGCTTGAGCTTGCGGTTGCCCTCGACGAGCCGGGCGGTCCAACGGCGGGAGAGCTGCCCGAGCGCGAACGGGACGAGGATCTGCACGACGATGTCCACGACGGCCGACACCTGGATCGACGCGTGGCCGGTGGTGTTCATGAGCGCGATGGCGAGCAGCGGGGTCAGGAAAACCCCGAGCAGGTTGGACGCCGAGGCGCTCACCAGGGCGCCGGCCACGTTGCCGCGGGCGATCGAGGTGAAGTTGATGGACGACTGGACCGTCGAAGGCACGAGCGTCACGTACAGCAGCCCGGCGTACAGCGGCGCCGATAACACCGTCGGCGACAGCAATCCCAACAGCAGCCCGATGAGGGGGAACACGACGAACGTGAACCCGAGGATCGTCAGGTGCAGGCGCCAGTGGGTGAGGCCCTTGATCGCCTCGTCGGGGTGCAGGCGGGCGCCGTAGAGGAAGAACAGGACGAAGATCATCGCCTTGGTGGTCCAGGCGAGCACGTCGACCGCCGCCCCCGTCGCCGGCCACACCGACGCCAGGATCGCCGCCGCGAGGATCGCGACGAGGAACCGGTCGATCTTCGCGAGCCACGCCACGGAGGGAACCCTACGCCCCGCTCGGCCGGTCAGAGGTCGGCGCCCGGCCGCTGCGGGGCGAGCCCGAGCTCGTCGCGGCCGAGGCGATGCTCCATGAGCACCACCTGGTAGGGGTTCCAGGTGGAGAGGGTGTAGCGGAGCCGGACGCCGCGGGCGTCGGTCCGCACGTCGTAGAGGTAGGGGGCGTACGCGCCGCCCGGGCGCCCCGCCTGGGCGCCGAAGATGCGGTCGCCGACCGGGTCGTCCTCGCCGAGGGCGCAGATGAAACGGCGTTCGGGGTCGGCGAAGGACAACCCGTCGGCGATCCAGTCGAACAGGACGATCCGGGGGCTCCACGGGCCCCAGGGGGCGGACGCCGTCCGCAGCGTGACCGCGCCGCCGGCGGGGTCCTCGGGGCCGGTCATGGCGAGCAGCAGGTAGCGGCCCAGGGCCTGAGACCAGCGGACCGACACCTCCCCGTACGCCCCGCGGACGATCGGGACGGCGTCCGGCTCGTCCGGCGACCAGGCCGGACGTCCGGCGTCCAGGCCCGCGAAGAACGCCAGCGGCGGGCGGGGGCGGCGGGGGAGCTCGGCGGGGTCGAGGACGGCGAACCGGAGGTCGTCCGCGCGGTAGGAGCCCGAACCCCACAGCCCGAGCGGCGGCCCGTCGGTGGCGGGGAGGCCGGCGGTGGGCGGCAGCGGCTGGCAACTGAGGTTGACGAAGTACAGCTCGGAGGTGGTGCCGAGGGTCCGGAAACGCAGCGGGCGGCGGGCGCGGGAGCCGACGGCGGTCGGGGCGTCGAGGGCGCGGGCGAGGACCGAGCGGCCCATCACCTGGTGGCGGCGGAAGTGGTTCGACGTCGCGAAGGCGTACCAGCCGTCGTGGGTGGCGAAGGCGTCCAGCGGGACGTCGTACTCGGTCATCGTCGTGCCGCGCCCGCGGAACGCCAGCGGGCGGGCGTGGAACTCGACCCAGGGGCGGTCGGCGTCCGGGTCGGCGACCCGGGCGACGGAGTCGCGGGTGGCGAGGTGCCGGCGGCGCCAGTGCGTGTCGCCGAACAGCAGCAGGGTCGTGCCGGCGATGTCGGTCCGGACGCCGAGGTCGGTGCCCCGGACGCCGGCGCTCGACTCCGACGAACTGAGCGTCTCGCCGCTGCTGCCGGGACGCGGCTGGGGATCGCGCTCGCCGGTCACCTGGGCGACCTTGGCCGAGGGGGTACGGGCCAGCGTGACCGGGTCGAGGTCGACCAGGCGCAGGCAGGCGGCGCGCACCCAGCGTGGGCCCGGCTGTCGGTGCCACTGGAAAACCGACTCCTCCTCCTGGACCAGCGCCTGGACCCAGCCGGTCCGGTGGCCGACGCTCCACGCGAGACCGCCCGCGTTGGCGGACCCCAGGCCCACGCGGCTGAGGTCGGCGCCGCCGGCGAGCACCGTGGCGGCCAGGGCGAGCCCGCCGACGGCGGCGTGGGCGGCCAGCCCGGGCAGGGCGTCCTCCGGCGTCCAGGGACCGGGGGCGTCCGGACGCCCGCGCCAGACCCGGACGCCGGACGTCCCAGGCACGGCGAGCAGCGCGCGGCCGCCCGGTAGGGCGGCGAGGGCGGGGGCCCCGGGGGCGTCGGCGAGGACGCCGAGCGGCGTCCAGCCGCCACGGGCGGACAGCGCGAAGCCGCGGACCCCGGCGTCGGAGCCCACGACGGCGACGAGGTGGGGGCCGATCCGGGCCAGCGCCGGGGCGGAGGTGGCATCGCGCGTCAGGACGGTTCCGGGGCGCCAGCCGGAGTCCGCGAACCGCCAGTGCCGGAGGGTTCCGGCGGTGCCCACGAGGCAGTCGAGGCGGCGTCCGGACGCCAGGGCCACGGCGTCCGCGACCTCGGGCAGGTCGTGAGGCTGGGTCCAGGTGTGACCGTCCGGCCCGGACGTCTCCAGGTGCGCGACGCCGGTCCGCTGGGGGACGAGCGCGACGAGCCGCCCGCGCCACCACGCGAGCGCGCCCGGCGCGGTGGAGTCGCCGCTGAGCGTGGTGCCCTGGAGCCACTCGCGGTCCGGACGGCCCTGGCTGCGGTGGTAGTGGTCGATGCGGACGCCGTCGCCGTCGGCCCGGCGCACGAGCGCGTCGAGGCGCGGGGCGCGCGCCCAACTCCGCAGGCGTCCGGTGTCGCCCGGGAACCCCGTCTGGGCGAGCGAATTCGGGCCGAGGAGCTGCACGACGCCAACGTACCGGTCGGGGCGGCGTCCGGCGCGGCTACGCTGCGGGGGTGCAGAGGATCGAGGTGACGCATCCGGACGATCCGCGGCTGGCGGATTACGTCCGGCTGCGGGACACGTCCCTGCGGCGGCACCTGGAAGCGGAGCGGGGGCTCTTCATCGCCGAGGGCGAGAAGGTGATCCGGCGGGCCGTGGCGGCGGGGCACCGCCCGCGGTCGTTCCTGCTCGCGCCACGGTGGCTGGCGGGGCTCGCCGACGTGCTCGCCGCCCACCCCGAGGCGCCGGTGTACGTCGTCTCGGAGGAGCTCGCCGAGCGCGTGACCGGGTTCCACGTGCATCGCGGCGCGCTGGCGTCGCTCCACCGGGCCGCGCCCACGCCCATGACGGACCTGCTCGGGGCTCGGCGGCTCGTCCTGGCCGAGGACATCGTCGATCACACCAACGTCGGCGCCCTGCTGCGCAACGCGGCCGGGCTCGGCTGGGACGGCGTCCTGCTCGCGCCGCGCGCCGCCGACCCGCTGTACCGCCGCGCGATCAAGGTGAGCATGGGCACCGTGTTCTCGCTGCCTTGGGCGCGCGTGGACGACTGGGCGACCGCGATCCCGACGCTGCAGGCCGCCGGTTTCACCGTGGCGGCGCTCGCGCTGACCCCGGACGCCGTGGCCCTGGACGACTTCGCGCGCCGGCCGCGTCCGGATCGGCTGTGCCTCGTCGTCGGGACGGAGGGCGCCGGGCTCTCGCAGCGCTGGCTCGCCCAGGCGGACGTCGTGGTATCGATTCCGATGAGCCGCGGGGTGGATTCGCTCAACGTGGCCGCCGCCACCGCCGTGGCTTGTCACGCGCTGGTTTAGCCCCTCGGCGCGTCCGCGGGTGGGAGAACGTTCACGCCGAGGTCGCCGGGCCGCGAATGCGTTCACGTCCCGCCTGACGCACCGGTGGGGCCCTGATTGACTGTGCCAATGAAGAAACTGATCAATGACCCCGCGGACGTGGTCGTCGAGGCTCTGCGCGGAATCGAAGCTGCTCACAGTGATCGGGTTCGGGTCGATCACGACCTCAAGATCATCTACCGCAAGGACGCCCCCAAGGCCGGCAAGGTCGGCCTCATCTCCGGCGGCGGCTCCGGTCACGAACCCATGCATGGCGGCTTCGTGGGCCTGGGCATGCTGGACGCGGCGTGCTGCGGCGAGGTCTTCACCTCCCCGGTGCCCGACCAGATGATGGCCGCGACCCTCGGCGTCGACGGGGGCGCGGGCGTCCTGCACATCGTCAAGAACTACACCGGCGATGTCATGAACTTCGAGATGGCCGCCGAGTTGGCGGCGGCCGAGGGCGGCGTCCGCGTCGAGTCGGTCGTGACCGACGACGACGTGGCGGTCCAGGACTCCCTCTACACGGCCGGACGCCGCGGCGTCGGCGTCACCGTGCTGCTGGAAAAGCTCGTGGGTGCCGCGGCCGAGGAAGGCCGCGACCTCGACGCCATCGTCGCGCTGGCGAAGAAGATCAACGGCCAGGGCCGCTCCATGGGCATGGCGCTCACCTCGTGCGCCGTCCCGGCCGCCGGCAAGCCGACCTTCGAGCTGGGCGAGAACGAGATGGAGGTCGGCATCGGCATCCACGGCGAGCCCGGACGCAAGCGGCTGCCGCTGGCCCCGGCCAAGGAGATCGCCGAGATGCTGGTCGAGCCGATCCTGGCCGACCTCGACTACACCGGCGCCCCGGTCATCGCGTTCATGAACGGCATGGGCGGCACGCCGCTCATCGAGCTGTACCTGATGTACCACGAGGTGGCGCGGATCCTTCAGGGCAAGGGCATCACCATCGCCCGGAACCTCGTCGGCAGCTACATCACCTCGCTGGAAATGGCCGGCTGCTCGGTGACGCTCCTGAAGGCCGACGACGATCTGGTCAAGCTGTGGGACGCCCCGGTCAACACGCCCGGCCTGCGGTGGGGGTGCTGATGCAGACCGCGGCCGCGTACGCGTGGCTGAGCGACTTCGCGGCCGAGATCCACGAGCACGCGGGCCTGCTCACCGAGTTGGACTCCGCGATCGGCGACGCCGACCACGGGGCCAACATGGATCGCGGGATGAAGGCCGTGGTCGCGCTGGATCCCGCCGGCTTCGCCACCGCCGCCGACCTCTGCAAGAAGGCCGGGATGACGTTGGTGAGCACGGTCGGTGGGGCCAGTGGCCCGCTGTACGGGACGTTCCTGCTGCGGTTCGCCGCTGCCCTCGGGGGTCCGGACGCCGCGGCCGAACTCGGGGCGGCTCTCCGCGCCGGGGTCGAGGGGATCCTGGCTCGCGGCAAGGCCGAACGCGGCGACAAGACGATGGTCGACGCGTTGCTGCCGGCGCTGGACGCCTACGACGCCGCTCGGGGCGAGGGCGTCGCGGCGGCGTTGAACGCCGCTGCTGCGGCGGCTGCGCAGGGCCGCGATGCGACGATCCCCCTGGTGGCGCGGAAGGGTCGCGCCAGCTACCTCGGCGAGCGCAGCGCCGGCCACCAGGATCCGGGAGCCACCAGCGTGACGATGCTGCTCGAGGCGGCGGCGCGCACGCTCGCCTAGGGGAAAGGGACGTCCGTGATCGGGATCGTCGTCGTATCGCACAGCCATGCCTTGGCGCAGGCAGCCGTCGGGCTGGCGTCCGAGATGGTGCCCGAGGACGGACGTCCCGCCATCGCCGTCGCGGCGGGGCTGGACGAGACCACCTTCGGGACGGACGCCGTGGCGGTGGCCGAGGCCATCGCGGCGGTGGCGTCCGAGGACGGCGTCCTCGTCCTGATGGATCTCGGTAGCGCCGTGCTCTCGGCCGAGATGGCGCTGGAGTTCGTCGATCCGGACGTCGCCGCCGGCGTCCGGCTGACGTCGGCTCCGCTCGTCGAGGGCCTGGTGGCGGCCGTCGTCACGGCGGCCACGGGCGCGGACCTGGCCGGGTGCGAGGCCGAGGCCCTGCGCGGGCTCGTGGGCAAGCGCGAACACCTGGGGGAGGCGGACGCCGCCCCTGCCGAGCCGGTCGGTCCGGCCGGGGCGTTCGCGCGGGAGCGGGACGTCACCATCACCAACCCCCACGGCCTGCACGCCCGCCCGGCTGCGGCGCTCGTGGCGGGGCTGCGCGAGTTCGACGCGCGCGTCGTGCTGCGCACGGCGTCCGGACGCGAGGCGTCCGCGGCCAGCGTCACCGGCCTGGCGGCCCTCGGCCTCGCACAAGGACAGACCGTCCGGGCGCTGGCCGACGGTCCGGACGCCGACGCCGCGCTGGAGCGGGTGGCCGAGCTGGCCGCCTCCCAGTTCGGCGAGGCGGACGCTCCCGCGGCGCCGCCGCCCGCCGTTGCGTCGGCAGCTCAGGCCGTGGCGTCCGGGACCCAGATCGTGGTCGCGCCCGCCCGCGTGGTCTCCGACGCCGTCGACACCTCCGCGTACGTACCCGCGGACGCGGCCGGCGAGCGGACCCGCCTGGCGGAGGCCACGACGACGGTCCGGGCCTTCCTCCTGGCGGAGGCGGGCTCGGGACAACTGGGGGAGATCGCTCGGGCTCAGGCCGTCATGGTGGGCGACGACGACCTCGCGCGGGCGGCGTCCGCGCGCATCGACGCGGGCGCCCCGGCCACCGAGGCCGTCACGCACGCCTGGGACGCCGCCGCGGATCGCCTCGCCGCGCTGGACAACCCCTACCTGCGCGAACGCGCCACGGACGTCCGGTCGCTGCGCAAGCTCCTGCTGCGCGCGCTGACGGGCGTCCCGCTGGCCGAGCCGGTCCCCGAGCCGGGGATCCTCGTCGTGGACGAGCTCGACGCGGCGACCGCCGCCGCGTTGGATCCGGCGCTCACCCTGGCCGTCGTGACGACGACCGGCGGCACCACCGGCCACGGCGTGATCGTCGCGACCTCGCGGGGCATCCCCGTGCTGGCCGGTCGGTCGGACCTCGCGGGGGTCGCCGACGGCACGTGGCTCGCCGTCGACCCCCGCGCCGGGGAGATCGTGGTGGCCCCGGACGCCGCCACCCGGGCGTCCTTCGCCGAGCGGGCTCAGGCCCGCGCGGACACCGAGGCCGCGGCCCGGTCGCGCCGATTCGAGCCTGCGGTCACCCGCGACGGCGTCGAGATCGTCGTGGAGGCCAACGTCGCCTCGCTCGCGGACGCCGTCGCCGGCCGGGAGGCGGGGGCGGACGGATCGGGGCTGGTCCGCACCGAGCTGCTGTTCGGCGCGTGGGCCCAAGCACCGACGGCCGAGGAACAGGCGAGCATGCTCGCTCAGATCGCGGTGGCGCTGGACGCCCCGATCACCGTCCGCACCTGGGACGCCGGCGGCGACAAGCCGATGCGCTGGCTGCCGCAGAAGCACGAGGCCAACCCGTTCCTCGGCGTCCGCGGGGTGCGCACGATGCGCGCCCACCCCGACGTCCTCGACGCGCAGCTCACGGCGGTGTGCCTGGTGGCGCGGGAGCACCCGGTCCGCGTGATGGTGCCGATGGTGAGTCGGCCCTCCGAACTGGCGTGGGTGCGGGAGCGGCTGGAGGCGGTCCGGGCCCGGATCGGGTTCAGGGGCGATGTGCCGCTCGGGATGATGGTGGAGGTTCCGGCCGCCGCGGTGCGGGCGGCCGACTTCGCGGGGCTCGTGGACTTCGCCAGCATCGGGACCAACGACCTCACCCAGTACGTCGCCGCCGCCGACCGTGGCAACGGCGCCGTCGCCGCCTTGGCGGAGCCCGGCCTGCCCGCGGTGCTGGATCTCATCGCCGCTACGTGTCGGGGCCTGACGGGCGTCCCGGTGGCGGTCTGCGGCGACCTGGCGAGCGACCCGACGTGGGTCCCGGCGCTCGTGGAGCGCGGGGTGCGTGAGCTGAGCGTGCGTCCGGGTGCGGTACCGGCGGTGAAGGACGCCGTCCGCTCGTCGGTGGGGACGCCGCTCGCGTCGCCGGTGTCCTGACGGCGGCAGCGACCGCCACGGTCACCCGCCGGTCGGTTGTCCGCGGGACCCTAGCCTGGCGGCGGCAGCGACCGCCGTGGAAGCGACGAGCGGCACGTCCCGAGGACCGAGGGTGCGGACGCCGCGTCCGTCAGGGGTGCGCTGTGGCTGAGGCGGCTACGCCCCGGTGCGCGACCGGACGCCGCGCCCGTCAGCGGCGGGCGCCGAGGTCACCGACCTTCAGGGGCGCATCAGGCCGAGGTGTGGCGCGGGGTGACGGGCCAGTCGGCGGGGTAGAGGTGCGCGAGCTTCTCCACCTGCTCGTCCAGCTTGCGGCGGGACCGCCCCGAGAGCCGGTCGCCGAACACCGTGCCGCCCAGATGGTCGGTCTCGTGCTGCAGGCAGCGGGCGAGCAGGCCCGTGCCGACGACCGTGACCTCGTTGCCCCACGGATCCTGGCCGGTGCAGACGGCCTTGTCGGGGCGGGCGAGCGCCTCGTAGCCGCCCGGATACGACAGGCAGCCCTCCTCGGCGGATTCGAGCTGGCGGTCGCGTCCCGAGGGGGTGGTGACGACCGGGTTGCAGACCGCGCCGTACTGGATGCGTTCGTCGGCGTCCGGGCACTCGTAGATGAACAGCGACACGTCGCGTCCCACCTGGGTGGAGGCGAGGCCGACGCCCTGGGCGGCCCGCATCGTGGCGAACATGTCGGCCACGAGACAGCGCAAGTTTTCGTCGAACTCGGTGACCGGCTGGGTGGGCGCATGCATCACGGGGGTGCCCCACCGGGTGATGGGCAGGATCTGCCCTCCGGACATGAGCTGCTCGATCCCCATGGCAACGTCCTCCTCCGCGTGGCTGGCCCCTCGGCAACCGGACCATTCTGGCACGCTGGTCGGTATGGACGAGTCGAACCCCCTGGGCGGACTCGTCGCTGCGTTCGCCGACCATCTCGCTCTCGGACGCAACCTGTCCGCGCACACCGTCCGGGCCTACCGCGGCGACCTGGCCGACCTGGCGGCGTTCCTCACCGACCGAGGCGTCACGCGCTGGGACGACACCGACCTGCGCACCCTGCGGGCCTGGCTGGCCGACCTTCACCGCCGGGGCACCGAGCGCGCCACGGTCGCACGGCGGGCCACGGCCGTCCGGGTCTTCTTCGCGTGGGCACGCGACGCGGGCCACCTGGCCGCCGATCCCGCCGCCGCGCTGCGCTCGCCGCGCCCCGCCCGCACGCTGCCGCCGACGCTGGACCGCGGCGCCGCGTCCGCCCTCTTCGCCCACCTGGAGGAGGCGGTGGCGGACGCCGACGACCCGCTGGTCCACGCCCTCGCCCTGCGCGATCGCGCCATCGTGGAACTGCTGTACTCCAGCGGCATCCGAGTGTCCGAACTCTGCGGGCTCGACCGGCGCGCCGTGGACGCCGAGCGCGGGCTGCTGCGCGTGAGGGGCAAGGGCGACAAGGAGCGGGTCGCCCCGCTGGGAGCCCCGGCGGCCCGGGCGCTGGACGCTTGGCTGGGCGTCCGCGAGCGGCTCGCGGCGCCGGCGTCCGCGGACGCCCTCCTGCTCGGCCGACGCGGCGGGCGGATCGATCCCCGGACGGTGCGGCGCGTCGTCCACGACGCGTTGCGTGCGGTTCCGGACGCCCCCGACCTCGGCCCGCACGGCCTGCGGCACGCGATGGCCACCCACCTGCTGGAGGGGGGCGCGGACCTGCGCAGCGTGCAGGAGATCCTCGGCCACGCCTCCCTGGGCACGACGCAGATCTATACCCATGTCACCAACGAGCGCCTCCGCGAGGCCTTCCGGCAGGCCCACCCGCGCGCCTGAGCGCCCCGCGTGCGTTCGGTGACGAGCGCAGGATGACCATACGGGCCCAGATCGAGGGGGTTCGGATCGCTCGATCCGGGCCGCCGCAGCCAGAACATGATCGATCGGCGTTTCCCCAGGGCAAACCCTCCGAACACGCCCCCTGACGCCGCCGGGGCGAGCGATGGGGAATGCTCCCCCTCGACGCTCCTCGGCATCGGGGCTCTAGGGTGGCATTGATCGCCACCCTGTCAGGAGGAATCATGTCCATCGTCGGCGCCGACCCTCAGGCACTGCGAGAACTTGCGGCTCAGTTGCGCTCGGGATCCCAGCGGCTCGCGGCGATCGTCGGCGAACTGGGGGGTTCCCTGGCGACACACGCGTGGCAGGGCCCCGACGCCCACGAGTTCACCCAACGCTGGCAGACGGCGCTGCGACCCAGCCTCATGCGGGTCTCCGAAGGCCTCGCGGCCGCAGCCTCCGGGTTGGCTGCGCAGGCAGCCCAGCAGGATGAGGCCAGTGCCTCCAGCGGCGGTGGCGGGCAGGGAGGCGGGTCGGCCGCAGGCTCGCATCGGGTCCAAGACGGCAAGGACGTGGGCGGCGGTGGGCTGAAGAAGCTCGACGGTCCGGTCGGGCGATCCGACCGGGAACTCGCTGGAGACAACATCCGACAGGGGGCCATCGGAGACTGCTGGTTGGTGTCGAGCGTCGGCGGAGTCGGCAGCGCGGATCCGCAGTTCTTGCGCGATCACGTCAAGCTCAACGACGACGGCAGCTACACCGTCACGCTGTATGAGAAGAAGGGCGGGTTCTGGCCCTGGGATCCTGCCCGGCTCGAGCCCGTGACCGTGCAGGTGCCCGGGGAGGTCTTCGCGGACGGGGTCAAGGGTCCCGACGGCCAACCCTCGATGGCCAGCGTGTACGAGCGCGCGGCGGCGATTCACCGGGGTGGCACCGCCGCGGACATCGACGGGGGATACGTCGGTGAGGGATTGGAGATGGTGACGGGGCGTCCCGCGACCACCGTCAACGACCCGAGCCTCCAGTCGATCAAGGACGGGCTCGCCGAGGGCCGCATCTACGAAGTCGCCTCCGAACGGGATCACACGTGGTGGCCGCTGGACGACGAAGTCGACAGCCCGCACGTCGTGCCCAACCACGCCTACATGGTGGACGCCGTCGAGACCCGAGACGGGGAACTCAGGATCCATGTCCGGAATCCGTGGGGGCCCGGCTTCGGCGACAAGTACGGTGACCTGTGGCTGACGGAGCAGGAGTTCCACGACAACTTCGGCGACGTCGCGAGCGTCGGGAAAGGATAGAAGATGAGCAAGGTGGTGCGGGTGGCGCAAGCCTCCCAGCCGAGCTTCGGCCGCGTCCGAGTCGGTGTGGTGCTCGCGGGCATCAAGGACGGGGTCCCGACGGCTCGGCTTCTGCTGCGCGGCGAACGTCAGTCCGACGTCGTGGACCTGACCGAAGGCAACGATGTCGACCTGTTCGGCGAAGGGCGGCTAGCCCTGGTCTCCGTCCATCCGAGTGGCGGCCCCGCTGGCCGCGACGAGGTGACGCTCCGCTACACCCCCGCCGAGACGAGCGCGGAATGAAGGCGCCGCTGGTGGGCAGGTTGGCCGGGCTCCTCGGCTGCCTGATGCTGCTGGGCCCGCTCGCCGGGTGCACCTCCCCACAGGAGTTGGCCGGCACCGACTGCGTGACCGCGCTGGGATCCGCGACGCTGGCCTCCGACGCCGCTGCGACCACGGCATCGGTCGGCTCCCAACCCACGCTCGCCGATGTCAAGGTCGGACTCGTCCGGGCCGGACGGTTCCAGGGCAAGGACGCCGTCGAGGTGTTGGTCCGCACCGACGCCACCAGCTCCACCTGCGTGGCGCGGGTGGGTGACACGTTCCGGGTCGGCGCCGGAGCCGTTCGGCTCGACCGGGTCGAGGGGAACTCCCGCGGCGGGACCGACGCGACGTTCACCGCGTCCGCCCGGCGCTGACGCGAGCCCGGGCCAGCCACAGCGAGGCAGGGCGCGGCGTCGGCAGGCGGCTCGCGCGGTGCGTTCGCGCCCCGGACCGATGCGAGGTCCTGCGCGTCCGGCCGCCGGCTAGCCCAGACCCAGCCAGCCGGCCGGGTCGGACAGTGCGCCGTTCGCCCGGACGCCGAAGTGCAGATGGCACCCCGTCGACCAGCCGGTCGACCCCACCGAGCCCACGACCTGACCCCGGCTCACCTGCTGTCCGGCCCGCACGGAGTAGCCCTGGGCATGCAGGTAGCTGGTCGTCAGCCGACTACCGCCGACGGACCCGTGATCGAGGGTGAGTCGCCACCCGCCTGAGCTGTCGTAGCCCACGTGCGTGACGGTCCCGTCTGCGGCCGCCCGGATCGGGGTGCCGCACCCGGCGTGCAGATCGACCCCGGCGTGCATCCGCCACTCGTGGAAGATGGGGTGGAAGCGCATCCCGAACCGCGACCCGATCCCTCCGGGCACCGGTCGGCTCAGCACCCCCGAGCCCAGGGGCGCCACCGCGAGGGCCGCGGCGTCCGGACCCCGGGAACCGGCCGCCTCTCGTTCGGACGCGGCCTCACGCTGGGCGGCGCGCTCCCGGACGCCCGCGGCGGCGTCGTCGGGCAGCAGCCGCACCTCGTGCGGCGCGAGCAGGCTCAGGGGGTCCAGGTACTGCTCGCCGCGCAGCAGCCCCCAGTGCAGGCAGGAGGCCGCCGCGCAGGTGTGGCCCGCGGCGAGGCGTCCGACCACCTGGCCTGCGACCACCCGGGTGCCGACCGCGACGCGTGCCTCGACGGGCTCCAGCGTCGTACGCGTCTGGCCGAGGTCGATCACCAGGACCGGGCGCCCCGCCACCTGGCCGGCGAATGAGACGGTTCCGGACGCCGGCGCCACGACGTCGGCCCCCGCCTCGGCGAGGATATCCACGCCGCGATGCCCCGAACCCCACCGGACGTCGGGAGGGTTGAACCCACCGACCACCGGACCGGGCACCGGCGTCACCCCGTCCGCCGCCCAGGCCGATGTCCCCGTCGCCGCCAAGGCAACGACCATCGCCACCACCGTCCACCACCTACGCATGAGTGCCTCCTCGTTCACACGTTAGGAAGCACCCGTCACCGCGCTAATCAACCACCTCGCCCAGGCCGCGGACAGGCTCCGGACGGCGGCGCGTCGTTGCTCGCCAAGCCGAGGAACAGGAATGCGCGAGCGCGGCCTCCGCCGCTGTCGTGAGCGTCTCGCCAGCGGGCGTGCATCCATCGCAGCCCGTCGTGCCCCGGGGCATCCCTGCGGGCTGGGGCCGGGACGAGACCCTCGTCAACCTCGGAAAGGCCGCCTTCCTTGGTACCGAGTTCCGCAGCCGGCGACCACGACCTGTTCCACGAGGGGCAGGGTCCCTTCGTCGCCCACCCACAACAGGTAGGTCCCCCGACCCGCTCGCGACACGGACGCGGACGCCAGGTCGGGCAGGCGTGTCCCCAGGCCGGGACGGGCCGGCACGATCACCAGTTCGACAGAGCCGAGCCGATTCACGACAAGGCTCGCGCTCCCGACCTCCTCCCAGGGCAGGGTCCAGTCGAGCCCGGAGCGGCCCGCCCGCCACGTGAGGCCCCCATGGTCGGCCCACAGCGAGGACGTGCTGCCGGCGGTGGTGATGAGCCGCATGCCGGCCCCGCCCAGGACGAGGAACGTGACGACCCCGATCCAGACGTGCTGGTCGGCGAAGGTGGTGGCTAGCGAGAGCCCTACCAGCGTGGCGGCCACGACCGCCATGGCCACCAGGACGAAGCCTCGTCGGCGTTGGGAGGCAGACGGCCGGATGTCGATGCGAACGGGAAAGGGGGTAGCCACGGCTCCACGGTACGCCCGACTTGGTGAGTGACGGCGTCCGGACGTACCATGCTCGATGCAGTCCGGCAGATCCGGGCTGACTTCGCATGCGCCCACACCGTCGGCGACGGGCCGGCCCCCGAGGTCCCGCAAGGGAGGGGACCGGCGGACGCATCAGGCGGACCGAACGGTTCGGTCCGGGACAACCGAAAGGAACGGCCATGGCCGTCGTCACCACGCGCCAGTTGCTCGAGGCGGGCGTCCACTTCGGACACCAGACCCGTCGCTGGAACCCCAAGATGAAGCGCTTCATCTTCGGCGAGCGCAACGGCATCTACATCATCGACCTGCAGCAGAGCCTCACCTACATCGACAAGGCCTACGCCTTCGTCAAGGAGACCGTCGCGCGCGGCGGCCAGGTGCTCTTCGTCGGCACCAAGAAGCAGGCCCAGGAGGCCATCGCCGAGCAGGCCACCCGCGTCGGTATGCCGTATGTGAACCAGCGCTGGCTGGGCGGCATGCTCACCAACTACGCCACCATCTCCAAGCGCACCGCGAAGATGAAGGAACTGGAGGCGATGGACTTCACCAACGTCGCCGCCTCCGGCCTCACCAAGAAGGAACTCCTCCAGCAGGAGCGCAAGAAGGACAAGCTGGCCAAGACCCTCGGCGGCATCCGCGACATGCACAAGCTGCCCAACGCGGTCTGGATCGTCGACACCAAGAAGGAGCACCTCGCCATCGACGAGGCGCGCAAGCTCCACATCCCGATCGTGGGCATCCTCGACACCAACTGCGACCCCGACGAGGTCGACTTCCCGATCCCGGGCAACGACGACGCGATCCGCTCCGTCGCGCTGCTGACCCGCATCATCGCGGACGCCGTGGCCGAGGGCCTGGTCGCCCGCAGCAGCCAGCGGACCGCCGCCGGTGAGGCCGCCGAGCCGATGGCCGAGTGGGAGCGCGAGCTGCTGGGTGCGGTCGAGGAGACCGCCTCCGAGGCTGCGAGCACCGAGGTCCAGGTCGAGGCGCCGGCCGATGAGGCCGCGGCGTCCGACGCCGACAAGTGACATTCCCGAACCGAGAAGGAAAGACGACGAAACATGGCTATCACCGCCGCTGACGTGAAGAAGCTCCGGGACATGACCGGCGCCGGCATGATGGACGCCAAGAAGGCCCTCACCGAGGCCGAGGGCGACTTCGAGGCCGCCATCGAGATCCTGCGGGTGTCCGGCCAGGCCAAGATGGCCAAGCGCGCCGACCGCGAGGCCAGCAACGGCCTCGTCGCGGGCGCCGGGTCCTCGCTGATCCGCCTCGCCGCCGAGACCGACTTCGTGGCCAAGAACACCGAGTTCATGGGCCTGGCCGACGAGATCGTCAAGGCCGTCTCCGCCGCTGACGCGGCCGATCTGGACGCCGCCAAGGCCGTCGTCCTTGCCTCCGGCAAGACCGCCGCCGAGGCCGTCGAGGAGCTCGCCGCCAAGATCGGCGAGAAGCTCGAGCTGGCCGAGGTCGCCACGTTCGCGGGCGACACCGTCACCTACCTCCACCGTCGCTCGCAGGACCTGCCCCCGCAGGTGGGCGTCCTGGTCGAGTACACCGGTGGCGAGGCGGAGTTCGTCCGGGGCATCGCGATGCAGATCGCGGCCATGTCGCCGGCGTATGTCACCCGCGATGAGGTCCCGGCCGCCGTGATCGAGAAGGAGCGCCACGTCGCCGAGCTGACCGCCAAGGAGGAGGGCAAGCCCGAGGCCATCATCGGCCGCATCGTGGAGGGCCGCCTGTCCGGCTTCTACAAGGAGGTCTGTCTCGTCGAGCAGCAGTCGGTGTCCGACGACAAGAAGACCGTGGGCCAGCTCCTCAAGGAGCACGGCACGACCGTGACGCGCTTCGCGCGCCTCCAGGCCGGCGCCTGATCCCACCCAGCACGCAGAACGCGGCCTCCCTCGGGGGCCGCGTTCTGCATCCGGCCAAGTCGGCGTCCACGACGTCGGTTAGAGTGGCCCCAGCTTCCGCGGGATGTCCCGCGCCCCCGACGAAGGAGACCAGATGGCCAGCCCGTACCGCCGCATCCTGCTGAAGCTCTCGGGGGAGGCGTTCGGAGGGGGAGGCGTCGGGGTCGACCCGGACGTCATCGCGCGAATCGCCGGCGAGATCTCCGAACTGGCCGCCGGCGGCATCCAGGTCGCGATCGTCACCGGTGGCGGCAACTTCTTCCGGGGCGCCGAGTTGCAGCAGCGCGGCATGGAGCGCCGCCGCGCCGACTACATGGGCATGCTCGGGACCGTCATGAACTGCCTCGCGCTGCAGGACTTCCTGGAGCAGGCGGGCGTGCCGACGCGCGTCCAGACCGCCATCACCATGGGCCAGGTGGCCGAGCCGTATATCCCGCTGCGCGCCGTCCGGCACCTGGAGAAGGGCCGCGTCGTGCTGTTCGGCGCCGGCTCGGGCATGCCGTTCTTCTCCACCGATACCGTCGCCGCGCAGCGCGCGCTCGAGGTCGGCGCGGACGTGCTGCTCATGGCCAAGCAGGGCACCGACGGCGTCTACGATTCCGATCCCCGGACCAACCCGGACGCCCGCCGCTACGACGAGCTGACCTACGACGACTTCCTCGCGCAGAACCTGAAGGTCGCCGACGCCACGGCCATCAGCCTCGCGCGCGACAACCGCCTCCCCATGGTGTTCTTCGACCTCGGCGAGCGCGGGAATATCGCCCGCGTCGTCGCGGGTGAGAAGATCGGGACGACCGTCCACACCTGAGCCTCGCAGACCGACCACCACGAAGGGACAACGCCGTGATCTCCGACACCTTGACCGGGGCCGAGCACAAGATGAAGGGCGCCGTCGACCACGCCCGCGAAGAGTTCGCGGCGATCCGGACCGGCCGCGCGCACCCCGCCATGTTCAACAAGATCCTCGTCGACTACTACGGCTCGCCGACCCCGCTGCAGTCGCTGGCCACCTTCCAGGTGCCCGAGGCGCGCGTCGTGCTCATCAGCCCGTTCGACCGCAGCTCGATGCACGCCATCGAGAAGGCCATCCGCGACTCCGACCTCGGCGTCAACCCGGCCAACGACGGCAACGTGATCCGGCTGGTCATGCCGCAGCTCACCGAGGAGCGCCGCCGCGAGTACATCAAGGTCGCGCGCCACAAGGCCGAAGAGAGCCGCGTCGCCATCCGCAACACCCGCCGGCACGGCGTCGACGCCATCAAGAAGGCCGAGAAGGACAAGGAGGTCGGCGAGGACGACGCGGTGCGCGGCGAGAAGCAACTCGACGTCCTCACCAAGAAGTACGAGGAGCAGATCAACGAGCTGCTCAAGGCCAAAGAGGCCGAACTGCTCGAGGTCTGATGCCCACCGATACGCCCGCGAAGCAGCGGTCGGCGGGTCGTGACCTGCCGGCCGCCATCGCCGTGGGCGTCGGGCTCGTGGGGCTCGTCGTCGGGACGCTCGCCTTCTGGCACTGGGGGTTCGTCCTGCTGTGCGCCGTCATGCTCTGCATGGGCGCCTGGGAGGTCTCCCGGGCGCTGCAGCGCATCGGGATGAACGCCGAGATCGTCCCCATCATCGGCGGCACGTTCGCCATGATCGTCGGGACGTACGCCGCGGCGCGCGACCTCGCCTTCTTGGGCATCCCATGGCACGCGGTGCTGCTGGGGTTCCTGGGGGTCACGGTGCTGAGCGCGCTCATCCTGCGGTTTCCGCGCGGGCACGAGAATTTCGTCCGGGACGCCTCCGCGTCGGTCTTCATCGTCGGCTACATCGGGCTGCTGGGTTCGTTCACCTCGCTGATCCTCGCCGACGAGCACGGCGCGGCCCGCATGGTGACCTTCCTGCTGTGCGTCGTCGCCAACGACACCGGCGGCTACGCCGTCGGCGTCCTGTTCGGCAAGCACCCGCTCGCCCCGCGGATCAGCCCCAAGAAGACGTGGGAGGGTCTGGCCGGGTCGCTGGGCCTGTCCGTCGCCGTGGGTGCCGCGCTGGCCGTCACGCTGTTGTCGGCGCCGTGGTGGGTCGGGGTGATCCTGGGTGTCGCCATGGTCGTGTTCGGTACGGCGGGCGACCTGATCGAGTCCGCGATCAAGCGCGACGTCGGCATCAAGGACATGAGCTCGATCCTGCCCGGTCACGGCGGCGTCATGGACCGCCTCGACTCCCTGCTCGTGGCCGCCGCCCCCGCGTGGCTGGTCATGTTCCTGCTCGTGCCGTCCGCCTAGGAGGCGTCCGTGACCGACCACCTGACCCCGGCCGAGCGCGACCGCGAGGCCGATCTGGACGCCCGCGCGCGAGCCGGCCGCGTCCGCGCCCTGCGCCTGGACGCCCCCCGCGCCGCCCGTCCGCCCCGCCATTGGGCCGATCTCGAACCGGACGAGCGGCGTCCGGGCGTCGTTGCCGCCGGGCTGCCGGCGTTCCGGGCGTCGCAGTTCGACCGGCATCTCTTCGGCCAGGCCAACGCCGACCCCGCCACCTGGACCGACATCCCCGCCGGTCAGCGCGAGACCGTGGCGCGGGAGTTCTTCCCTCGCCTGCTGACGCCGGTCCGCGAGCAGACCGCCGACGGCGGCACCACCGTGAAGACGCTGTGGCGGCTGTCGGACGCCTCGCTGGTGGAGTCGGTCTTCATGGAGTACGGCGTCCCGGACGTGCCCGCGTCCGGCCCCGGACGCCGCCGCGCCACCTTGTGCGTCTCCAGCCAGGCCGGCTGCGGCATGGCCTGCCCCTTCTGCGCCACCGGACAGGGCGGCCTGCGCCGCAACCTGTCCACCGGCGAGATCGTCGCCCAGGTCGTCGAGGCGACGCGGCGCGCCCGGCTCAACAACGTCGTGTTCATGGGCATGGGCGAGCCGATGGCCAACTACCCGGCCGTCCTGCGCGCCATCCGGCGGATGACCGATGAGATGGGCATGTCCGCCCGCGGCATCACCGTCTCGACGGTGGGACTCGTGCCGGGCATCCACCGGCTCGCGCGCGAGGACCTGCCGCTCACCCTGGCCGTCAGTCTGCACGCCCCGGACGACAAGCTCCGCGACACCCTGGTCCCGATCAACACCCGCTTCCCGGTGGCGGAGGTCGTCCGCGCCGCGCACGGCTACTTCGAGGCGACGCGGCGCCGGGTGTCCATCGAGTACGCGCTGATCCGCGACGTCAACGATCAGGGCTGGCGCGCCGACAAGCTGGCCGAGGTGCTGGCGTCCGGACGCGGCACGGGCTGGGTCCACGTCAACCTCATCCCCTTGAATCCCACGCCCGGCTCGCGCTGGACCGCGTCGCACCGCCGCGACGAGAAGGAGTTCGTCCGGCGGCTGGAGGCCTCCGGCATCGCGGTGACCGTCCGGGACACCCGCGGCCGCGAGATCGACGGCGCCTGCGGGCAGTTGGCGGCGGCCGAGCGCTGAGGGCGAACCCCGCCCGGGCGTGACAGACTAGCCGGGTGCGTGATGTGGTCATCCTCGGCAGCACGGGCTCCATCGGGACCCAGGCCCTCGACGTCATCGCCCGCAACCCTGGGCGGTTCCGGGTCGTGGGACTGTCTGCGGGCGGGGGCTCGGTCGAGGCTCTGACCGAGCAGGTCCGCAGCTTCGCCCCCCGGCACGTGGCCGTCGCCGATGCGGACGCCGCCGCGTCGGTCCGCGCCGCCACCGGAGCCGACGTCTGGGAGGGTCCGGACGCCTCCACGCGCCTTGCCGCCGTGGTCTGCGACGTCGTCCTCAACGGCATCACCGGCGCCGCCGGGTTGGAGCCCACGCTGGCCGCCCTCGCGGCCGGCCGGACCGTCGCCCTGGCCAACAAGGAGTCCCTCGTCATCGGCGGTCGGCTGGTGACGGATTCCGCGGCCCCCGGCCAGCTCGTGGCCGTCGACTCCGAGCACTCCGCGCTGGCCCAGGCGCTGCGGGCCGGGGCCCGATCCGAGGTCCGCCGACTGATCCTGACGGCGTCCGGAGGCCCGTTCCGCGGCAAGACCCGCGCCGACCTCGCCGACGTCACCCCCGCCCAGGCGCTGGCCCACCCGAGCTGGAGCATGGGCCGTGTCGTGACGATCAACTCCGCCACCATGGTCAACAAGGGCCTCGAACTACTGGAGGCCGGCCTGCTCTACGGCATCGACCTCGACGCGATCACGGTCGTGGTCCACCCGACCAGCGACGTCCACTCGATGGTCGAGTTCTGCGACGGCGCCACGATCGCGCAGGCGTCCCCGCCCGACATGCGCCTGCCCATCGCGCTCGGGCTGGCCTGGCCCGACCGGGTGCCGGACGCTGCGGGCACCTACGACTGGTCGGTGCCGCGCACGTGGAGCTTCGAGCCGCTGGACGACGCGGCGTTCCCGGCCGTCGCGCTCGCGCGGCGTTGCGGCAAGGCCGGCGGCACCGCCCCCGCCGTCTTCAACGCCGCCAACGAAGTGTGCGTCGACGCCTTCTGCGACGGCGCGCTGGGCTTCCTTGGGATCGTGGATACGGTGGACGCCGTGGTGAACGAGCATCTGGCATCTGGCCACGTCCCGGACGCCGACCTGACCGTGGCCGCGGTCCTGGCCGCGGACGCCTGGGCGCGCCGGCGGGCCGCCGAGGTGATCGCGTGAGGCTGCGGCGGATCCACACGCCGGGGGGCGCGGCATGAACACCGTGCTCACCGTCGTGTTCGCCTTGCTGTTCTTCGCGCTGTTGATGGTGTCGGTGGCGCTCCACGAGGTCGGCCACATGGTGCCCGCGAAGCTGTTCGGCGTCCGGGTGCCGAAGTACTTCGTCGGCTTCGGCAAGACGCTGTGGTCCACCCGGCGCGGCGAGACGGAGTACGGCTTCAAGCTGTTCCCGTTGGGCGGGTTCGTCCAGTTGCTCGGCATGTACCCGCCGCGCAACCCGAACGCGCGGAATACCTGGCTGACCCGGCTCGCCGACGAGGCGCGCGCCGCCGAGTGGGACGAGATCACGGACGCCGACCGCGGCCGCCTGCTGTACGAGAAGCCCGTCTGGCAACGGGTGATCGTCATGGCCGGCGGCATCACGATGAACCTGCTCATCTGCTTCGTGCTGCTGTGGGCCGTCATCGGGACCCACGGGGCGGTGCGCCAACAGACGACCGTTGCGTCGGTCCCGCAGTGCCTCGTGCTCGAGGCCCGGGCGGATCCCTCGACATGCCTGCCGACCGATCCCCGCACCCCCTCGGCCGAGGCCGGGCTGCGCGCCGGGGACAAGGTGGTCTCCTTCAACGGCGTCGCCGTGCGCGACTACCCCCACCTGTCGAGCCTGATCCGCGCCAACCTGGACGGTCCCGCCACGCTCGTGGTCGAGCGCGGCGGCGAGCAGGTGACGCTGCCGACCGTGCACACCCGCATCATGTCGGTCCAGGATCGCCTCGACCCCAGCCGTGCCGTCCAGGCGGGGTGGCTCGGGGTGGTCCCCACGTCGGCGCTCGTGCGCGGCGGACCCGTCGAGGTGGTGCAGGACATGGGCACCCTGTCGGCCCAGACCGTCGTCGCCCTGGCGCAGTTCCCGGTCAAGGTGTTCAACGTCGTGCGCGACGTGGTCACCGGCCAGCCGCGCGACCTCTACTCCCCGGTCAGCATCGTCGGGGCGAGCACCATCGCCGGCGAGGTGGCGGCGTCCGAGGCGTCCGTGGGGGACAAGGTCGTCATGTTCGCCAGCCTGCTGGCCTCGGTGAACCTGTTTCTCGCGCTGTTCAACCTCGTCCCGCTGCCGCCTTTGGACGGTGGCCACATCGTGGGTGCCCTCTACGACGGCGCCAAGCGGGGGCTCGCCCGGCTGTTCCGCCGTCCGGACCCGGGCCACGCCGACACCGCCCGCATGCTGCCGGTGGCCTACGCCGTCGGCGGATTCCTCCTGGTCTGCGGCGTCCTGCTCATCGTCGCCGATATCGTCTCCCCGCTGAAGATCTTCTAAGGAGCCCCATGTCCGTCAACCTCGGCATGCCCTCACCCGTCCCCGCCGTGCTCGCGCCGCGGCGTCCGACCCGCCAGATCCGCGTGGGCAAGGTGGGCGTGGGCAGCGACTTCCCCGTGTCGGTGCAGTCGATGACCACGACGAAGACCACGGACATCAACGCGACGCTGCAGCAGATCGCCGCGCTGACGACGGCCGGCTGCGACATCGTCCGGGTGGCGGTGCCGAGTCAGGACGACGCCGACGCGCTGTCCATCATCGCCCAGAAGAGCTCGATCCCGGTCATCGCGGATATCCACTTCAACCCGAAGTATGTGTTCGCCGCCATCGACGCCGGGTGCGCCGCCGTCCGGGTCAATCCGGGCAACATCAAGGCGTTCGACGACAAGATCGCCGAGATCGCGCGCGCGGCGACGGACGCCGGCGTGAGCCTCCGCATCGGCGTCAACGCCGGGTCGCTGGACGCCCGCCTCATGCGCAAGTACGGCTCCGCGACCCCCGAGGCGCTGGTCGAGTCGGCGCTGAACGAGGCGGCCCTGTTCGAGGAGGTCGGCTTCCGCGACTACAAGGTCTCGGTCAAGCACCACGATCCGGTCGTCATGGTCCAGGCGTACCGGCAGTTGGCCGCGGTGTCCGACATTCCGCTGCACCTCGGCGTGACCGAGGCCGGACCGGCGTTCCAGGGCACGGTCAAGTCCGCCACCGCGTTCGGCATCCTGCTGGGCGAGGGCATCGGGGACACCATCCGCGTCTCGCTGTCCGCCGATCCGGTGGAGGAGGTCAAGGTCGGCACCAAGATCCTGGAGGCGCTCAACCTGCGGCCGCGCCAGCTCGAGATCGTGAGCTGCCCGGGCTGCGGACGCGCGCAGGTGGACATCTGGGGGCTGGCCGACGAGGTGACCGCCGGGTTGGAGGGCATTACCGTCCCGCTGCGGGTGGCCGTCATGGGCTGCGTGGTCAACGGCCCGGGCGAGGCCCGCGAGGCCGACCTCGGGGTCGCCGCCGGCAACGGCAAAGGCCAGATCTTCGTCCGCGGCGAGGTCGTGACGACCGTCCCGGAGGCCGAGATCGTCGCCACCCTCATCGAGCACGCCAACCGGCTCGCCGCCGAGATGGACGCCTCCGGCACCCCCAGCGTCGCGGTGAGCTGACGTGATCGGGCGGGTGCTCGGCCCCGGCGACCTGGAGGTCGCCCAGAGGCTGTGCGCCCGCGACCCCGTCAAGCATTGCTTCGTGGCTTCCCGCCTCGACCTGGGCGTGCTGTCCTCGGACACCCCGGGCGAACTCTGGGGCTACCCCGCGGACGAGCCGCGCGCGCTGCTGCACGTCGGCGCCAACTGCGTTCCGGTGGAGACCGACGCCGAGGCGCGGGCCGCGTTCGTGGAGGATCTGGGCGCCTACCGTCCGTTCGTGTCCATCGTCGGCCAGGCGGACGAGGCCCTGGCGCTGTTCGAGGCCGTGGGCGCGCGGTGGGGGGCGTCGTACCGGCGGGCCCGCGCCATCCGCGAGAACCAGCCCCTCATGGCGATCGACCACCCGGCGCTCGTGGACGGCGACCCCCGGGTGAAGCCGGTGACGATGGCCGACTTCGAGTCCTACTTCGATGCGGCGGTCGCCATGTACGCCGAGGAGCTGGGGGAGAGCCCCCTGCTCACCAACCCGGTGGGCTACCGCGCCTATGTGGGTGGGCTGGTCGACACCTACCGGGCTTTCGGCATCGTCGAGGACGGCGAGGTCGTTTTCAAGGCCGACGTGGGGTGCCTGGGGGGCGGGGTCGCGCAGATCCAGGGGGTGTGGGTCCGCCCGGATCGCCGCGGCCAGGGCCTCGCCGCCCCCGCCATGGCCGCGCTCACCAACGCGCTGGTCACGAGCGGGTTCGTGGCCTCCCTGTATGTCAACGACTTCAACGCGCCGGCCATCGCCACCTACCTGCGCTGCGGCTACCGGATCGTGGACTCGTTCGCGTCCGTGCTGTACTGACGCCCGCGGCGTCCGGCCCCGGCGGCACCCACTAGGCTGTCGGCCCGTGATCACCCGACTCTCGTCTCTGTTCGTCCGAACCCTGCGCGACGACCCCGCGGACGCCGAGCTCCCCGGCCACCGGCTGCTCGTCCGCGCGGGCTACATCCGGCGCGCCGCCCCCGGCATCTACACTTGGCTGCCGCTGGGGCTGAAGGTGATGGCCAAGGTCGAGCGCATCGTCCGCGAGGAGATGGACGCCATCGGCGGTCAGGAGGTGCGCTTCCCGGCGCTGCTGCCGCGGGAGCCCTACGAGCAGACTCACCGCTGGACCGAATACGGGCCCAACCTGTTCCGCCTCAAGGACCGCAAGGGCACCGACCTGCTGCTCGGACCCACCCACGAGGAGATGTTCACGCTGCTGGTCAAGGACCTGTACTCCTCGTACAAGGACCTGCCCTTGACGCTGTACCAGATTCAGACGAAGTACCGCGACGAGGCCCGGCCGCGCGCGGGGCTGCTGCGGGGGCGCGAGTTCGTGATGAAGGACTCCTACACCTTCGACGTGGACGACGCCGGGCTGGAGGAGTCCTACCAGGCGCACCGCCGCGCGTACCGGCGCATCTTCGATCGCCTCGGCCTGGAGTGCGTGATCGTCAAGGCGGACGCCGGCGCCATGGGCGGGTCGGCGTCGGAGGAGTTCTTGGCGGTCGCCCCCATCGGCGAGGACACGTTCGTCCGCAGCCCGGGCGGCTACGCCGCCAACGTCGAGGCGGTCGCCATCCCGGCGCCCGAGCCGGTCGACGCCTCGGACGTCCCCGCCGCGAGCACCCTGCCCACGCCCGGCGACACCACCATCGTCGCGCTCGTGGACCGGCTCAACGCCGAGGCCCCCCGCGCCGACCGCCCCTGGACGGCCGCCGACACCCTCAAGAACGTCGTGTTCCTGCTCGTCCACCCCGACGGCACGCGCGAGCCCCTGGTCGTCGGCCTGCCCGGCGACCGCGAGGTCGATCCCAAGCGCCTGGAGGCGGCGGTCGCGCCGGCCGAGGCCGTGGCCTTCGGCGAGGCCGACTTCGCGCAGCACCCCGCGCTCGTCAAGGGGTTCATCGGTCCGCAGGTGCTGGGCGAGGAGTCCGCCAGCGGCGTCCGCTACCTCGTCGATCCGCGCGTGGTCGCCGGCACCCGCTGGGTGACCGGTGCGAACGAGGTCGACCTGCACGTGGTCGACCTGGTGTGCGGTCGCGACTTCACCCCCGATGGGACGCTCGACGTGGCCGAGGTCCGCGACGGCGATCCCGCCCCGGACGGTTCCGGGCCGCTGACGCTGGCGCGCGGCATCGAGATGGGCCATATCTTCCAGTTGGGCCGCAAGTACGCCGACGCGCTCGGGCTCAAGGTCCTGGACGCCAACGGCAAGCTCGTCACCGTGACGATGGGCTCCTACGGCGTGGGCGTCTCCCGCGCGGTCGCCGCAGTCGCCGAGACCACGTGCGACGACAAGGGCCTGTGCTGGCCGCGGGCGCTGGCGCCCTACGACGTCCAGGTGGTGGCGACCGGCAAGGACGCGGCGGTCTTCGAGGCCGCCGAGGCCCTCGCCGCGGAGCTGGATGCCGCCGGGATCGCCGTCCTGGTCGACGACCGCAAGGCGTCGCCGGGGGTCAAGTTCGCGGACGCCGAGCTGCTGGGCATGCCGACCGTCGTCGTGGTCGGCCGGGCGCTGGCCGACGGCAAGGTCGAGGTGCGCGACCGGGTGTCCGGCGAGCGCGTCGAGGTGGCGGTGGCGGACGCCGCGGCGTACGTCGCGCAGGCGGTGCGCGGCTAGGGTGGGCCTCCTGCCCGGGCTGGACCTGCCGCTGGCGACGATCCTGGCGCTCGTGGCGGCGTCGTTCGTGGCGGGCTGGGTGGATTCCATCGTGGGGGGCGGCGGGCTGATCCAGCTTCCGGCGCTGCTCATCGGGCTGCCGGCCGACACGCCCGTCCCGACGATCGCCGGCACGAACAAGGTGCCGAGTTCCATGGGGACGGCCATGGCGGCGTCCACCTACCTGCGGCGCGTCCGGATCGACTGGTGGGGTGTCCTGCCGCTCGTGGCGGGCTCCGCGCTGGGGTCGGCGCTGGGGGCGCAACTGACCCACCTCATCGAGCGGCGCGCGTTCACGCCGCTGGTGCTGGCCGCCCTCGTGGGGGTGGGGTGGTACACATGGCGGCGTCCGGGGCTGGGGCTCCACAGCGAGCTCCGCCACCACGGCTGGCGGAGCTACGCCTGGCTGGCGGCGATCGGCGCGGCCGTCGGCCTGTGGGACGGCTTCGTCGGGCCCGGGACGGGCTCGTTCTTCCTGATCCTGCTCGTGGCCGTCATGGGCTACGAGTTCCTCGCGGCCACGACGCTGGCCAAAGTGGCGAACCTCACCACCAACCTCGCCGCGATCACGGTGTTCGCCACGTCCGGGAACATCCTGTGGGGGCTCGCGCTCGCGATGGGCGCCGCGAACCTCACCGGCGGGCTGCTGGGGGCGCGGACGGCGCTGCGCAACGGCAACGCGTTCGTCCGCAAGGTGTTCTTGGCGATGATCGTCGCGCTCGGGCTCAAACTGGCCTGGGACACCGCCGTGGCGTTCCTCTGACGCCGCGTCAGGCCGCCGGCCACCCCGGCCAGCGCAGCAGCGGTCCGCCCCAGGCGGGCGTGTCGCCCGCGAGGTCGGCGAGCGCCGGGACGAGCCGGACGCGGACGGGATCGGTCCCGAACGCCAGCGAGCGTCCCAGGATCGGCAGGGCCGCCGATTGCACCCGCGCCACCAGCGCGAAGGCCGCCGCGGCGTCCGCGGGCCGAGTACCGGCGAACCACGGCGCGGCCGGGGTCGGGCTGGGGGACAGCGCCGGACCGGCCGCCACGCGCAGGTCGTCGCGGAGCCGCTGCCACAGCGTCACCCGCGCCCGGATCCTCGCCAGGGCATCCGCATCCAGCCCCCCCGCACCGCCGGCGAGCTGGACCCCGTAGAGCGCTTCCTCCGACGCCGTCAACGCGGCCTGGGCGGCCTCCGCGACGGTCTGGACCGGCGGGGCGAGACGGTCGCGGCGCTCCTCGCGGGGTCCTTGGGGACGGCCGAGGGCGGGGACCAACGCGGCGGACCACGCGGCCATCGCCGCCCACACCAGCGGCTGGGCCGTGGCGGGCGACACCGCGTGCTCCCGATAGGCGCCCTGGGCCGACGCGAGCGCCGCGGTCACGGCCGGCGGCGGCCAGGCCGAGGCGGGAGGGGGTGTCGCGGGGGTCGGCGGGGTCGGCGTCCGGGACGGCACGGCGGGCAGCGAGGTGCCGACGGCGTCGGCCTGCTCCGACACCACGTCGAGCGCCCAACCCAGCAGGCCGAGGCGGGCGGCGTCCGGCTCCACGGCATAGGCCGAAGCCAGCGCGGCATGCACGCCCGCGAGGGCGGCGTGGGCGGGATCGGGGGTGCCCGAGGGGCTGGGGGACGGTGCCGGACCGGGCGGCGTCACCGCACACCCGGCGACGGACGCGGCGAGCCCGGCCGCCGCCACGAACAGGACCCGACGGGAGAACACGAAGCCGACGCTACCGCAGTGGTCGCGGTTTTCCGGGCGCCGGTACACTCGTGGGAACAACTGCCGGTCACAAGAGGATGGAGCGCTCATGAGGGAGGCCGACCGATGAAGATCGACGCCGTCTCGAAGGTGGTGGGCCCCGTCGTCGCACGGTGCGGGCTCGAGATCGACCGCATCGAGACCATGAACGCGGGCAAGCGGGTCGTGCTGCGGGTGTTCCTGGACGGGGACGGTCCCGCGGGGCGCGGCCCGAGCCTGGACGAGATCGCCGACGCCACGCGCGCCATCTCCGCCGAACTGGACGCCAGCGGCGTCGCGGGGGAGCGGCTTTATGTGCTGGAGGTGTCCAGCCGGGGCGTGAGCCGTCCGCTGACCGAGCCGAAGCACTATCGCCGCAACGTCGGACGCCTCGTGGCGCTCACGCTCGCGGACGCCCCCGCCGTCACCGGCCGCATCCTGGCCGCGGACGCCGACGGGATCGACCTCGACTGCGACGGCGCGACCCGCCGCGTGGGCTACGCCGAGATCGTGCGCGCGGTGGTCCAGGCCGAACTGACCAAGGGCGGCGACGAGGACGACGACCTCGACACCGACGACTCCGACGATCCGGGAGAGTGACGTGGACATCGACATGAGCGCGCTGCGCGCGTTGGAGCAGGACAAGGGCATCAGCATGGACGTGCTGGTGAACACCCTCGAGGTGGCGCTGCTGAACGCCTACGAGAAGACGCCGCGCCCGGTGCCGGGGGCGCGCGTCCAGCTCGACCGCAAGACCGGGCGCGTCCAGGTGCTCGCGCCCGAGCGCGACGCCGACGGCACGGTGGTGGGGGAGTTCGAGGACACCCCCGAGGGCTTCGGACGCGTGGCGGCCGCGACGGCCCGTCAGGTGATCTTCCAGCGGCTCCGCGAGGCCGAGGACGAGCAGAAGTTCGGCCACTTCTCCGCCAAGGAGGGCGACATCGTCACCGGCGTCGTCCAGGCCGACCGGGACAGCAAGACGGTCCGGGTGGATCTGGGTCCGCTGGAGGCGATCATGCCCCTGGCCGAGCAGGTCCCGACCGAGCAGTACCCGCACGGGCTGCGCCTGAAGGTGTATGTCGTCTCGGTGCGGCGCGAGCCGCGCGGCCCTCAGGTCGTCGTCTCCCGGACGCACCCCCAGCTCGTCCAGCGGCTGTTCAAGCTGGAGGTTCCCGAGGTCGCGAGCGGCGTCGTGGAGATCAAGGCCGTCGCGCGCGAGGCCGGCTACCGCACCAAGATCGCCGTGACGAGCAACGATCCGCACGTGTCGGCCAAGGGCGCCTGCATCGGCCCGATGGGCCAGCGGGTGCGGGCCGTCATGAACGAACTCAACGGCGAGAAGATCGACATCATCGACTGGTCCGAGGACGGCGCCGCGTTCGTCCGCGAGGCGCTCTCGCCGGCCAAGGTGGCCTCGGTCACCGTGACCGACCAGTTCGCCAAGGCGGCCCGGGTGATCGTCCCGGACTACCAGCTCTCGCTCGCCATCGGGCGCGAGGGCCAGAACGCCCGCCTCGCCGCCCGCCTCACCGGCTGGCGGATCGACATCCGTCCCGATACCCAGGCCTGAGCGCCGCGACACCCCTGTCCGGTCCGTCTTCCCACGGTTCCGGGCAGGGGTGTCGGAGGCCGCCCGCCGGCTACCCGGTGGTGCCGGTCTGCGTGGTCCCCGCGGCGGGCGGCTGACCCATCTGGCCTTGCGGACCCATCTGGCCCTGCTGGTCGGGCGCGCCGGTCATGGGGTTCTCGGAGCGAAGTTCGGCCATCGCGGCGACGACCTTCGCCTCGTCGACGCCGAGCTGCTGGGCGATGATCGGGGCGGCCGCGGCGTCCATCGCCTCGCGGGGATCCGTGCCGGTGGTGCCCTGCTGGGACGACGGGCCGACCTGCGCGAACGCGGCCGCAACCGCCGCCTGGACCTTCGTGGCGTCCAGACCGAGCTTGCTCGCCAGGCCGTCCACGAGGGCCTGCGGGGCGCCCATCTGACCGCCGCGCTGGTCGCCCTGCGGGGCCGTGCCCTGCTGGCCGCCCGGTCCGGCCTGGGTCTGCGCCGTGCCGTTCTGCGTCTGGGAGGCCGCGGTCGTCGTCGTGGTCTGGGAGGCAGAGGCGGTGGTGACGCCGAAGGCGGCGCCGATGCCGAGCGCCGCGGCGCCGAGGGAGAGGCCGAGCTTCTGAGCGAGGTTCATGATGATGTCCTTTCGGTTGGGGTCCTGCACTGACTCCATTCAGCCGGACCCCCGTGTGCGGACCATCGCCGGGGCCTGTGCGTCGGATATGAGTGCGGACGCCGAACGGCCGGCCCCACGTGGGGGACCGGCCGTTCGGGTGCGGAAGGACCGACGGGTCAGTGGGCGATGGCCTCACCCGCGCCGGCACCGGTCATGGAGCGAACCTCCATCTCGGCCGCCAGCTCCTCGTCGCCGCGCTGCGCCGACGTCATCGTGCCGATGAAGCCGGCCAGGAAGGCCAGCGGCACGGACACCAGCGCCGGGTTGTCGAGCGGGAACCACGCGAAGTTGATGCCCTCGCCGAGCATGGCCGCCTTCGACCCGGAGATGGCCGGGGAGAAGAGGATCAGCACGACCGAGCTGATGAGGCCGGTGTAGATCGACCACACCGAGCCGCGCGTGGTGAAGCGCCGCCAGTACATCGTGTACAGGATCGACGGCAGGTTCGCGGACGCTGCGACGGCGAACGCCAGCGAGATCAGGAACGCGATGTTCTGGCCGTTGGCCACGATGCCGCCCAGGATCGCCAGGATGCCGATCACGACCGACGTGATGCGCGCGACCTTGACCTCTTGCTCGGGGTCGGCCTTGCCGCCCTTGAGGATCGAGTTGTACACGTCGTGGGCGAACGAGGCGGACGCCGTGATCGTCAGGCCCGCGACGACCGCGAGGATCGTGGCGAACGCGACGCCGGAGATGACGCCCATGAACACCTCGCCGCCCAACTTCAAGGCGAGCAGCGGGGCGGCCGCGTTGGCGCCACCGGGCGCCGCGCTGATGGCCTTCTGGCCGACGAACTCGGCCGCGCCCATCCCCAGGATGAGGGTCAGCAGGAAGAAGATGCCGACCAGGATGATCGCCCACACCGCGGAGCGGCGGGCTTCCTTGGCGGTGGGCACCGTGTAGAAGCGCATGAGCACGTGCGGCAGGCCGGACGGGCCGGCGATCAGCGCGATGGACAGCGACAGGAACGACAGCTTGGTGAAGTCGGTGGCGCCGTACTTCATCATCGGCGAGAGCAGGTCCTTGCCCAGGCCCTGGGCGCCCTTGTCGAGGCCGGCCGCCTGCGCGCCGAGCAGCAGCTCGTTGAGGTTGAAGCCGTGGTTGAACAGGACGATAGCGGCCATGACGGCGGCGCCGGACATGAGCAGGACCGCCTTGATCATCTGCACCCAGGTGGTGCCCTTCATGCCGCCGATGAGGACGTACACGACCATCAGCGCGCCCACGAGCGCGATGACCAGCGACTGCATCGTCTTGTCGGAGACGCCCAACAGCAGGGCCACGAGGCCGCCCGCGCCGGCCATCTGCGCCAGCAGGTAGACGAACGAGATGACGAGGGTGGAGGTGGCGGCCGCGGTGCGGATCGGCTTCTGCTCCATGCGGAAGCTCAGCACGTCGGCCATCGTGTACTTGCCCGTGTTGCGCATGGGCTCGGCCACGAGGTAGAGGGCCAGCAGGAGGGCGACGAAGAAGCCCACGGAGTAGAGCAGGCCGTCGTAGCCGGAGATCGCGATGGCGCCGGTGACGCCGAGGAACGCGGCGGCGGACAGGTAGTCGCCCGTGATCGCCAGGCCGTTCTGGCGGCCCGAGAAGGCGGCGCCGCCGGTGTAGAAGTCGGACGCCTTCTGCTTTTGACGGCTCACCGCGATGACGATGCCCATCGTCGCGACGACGAACACCGCGAAGACGGCGATGTTGATGAGCGAGTTGCCGTAGCTGGCGGTCTCGAGGAGGTTCATCGGGTCGCTCCGTTCTCGAGCCGGGTCTTCAGTTCACCCGCGATGGGGTCGATCTTGTTGTTCATGAAGCGGACGTAGAGGGCGGTCCAGATCCACACGATGGCGAACTGGAACAGGCCGAGCGCCATGCCGAGGTTGAGGCCCTTGAGGCCGACGAACGGCTGCTTCATGAAGTCGATGGCGTAGATCGACAGCACCACGTAGGTGAAGTACGACACCAACGCGGCGATCGTCATGGGGAACGCGAACGAGCGGAACGTGGACCGGACCTTGGCGTATTCGGGCGTCTTGGAGACCGCGACGAAATCCGCCTGCGACGGCTCGGGGTGGGACGGGCCCACATGGGTCAGCTCGGGTAGGGGCCAGTGATCGGCCGGGAGGTGGAACTCGGTGTCGTCCTCGTAGTGGCCCTGCGGGCCGGATTGTGAGGCTCCAGACGTCATCGGAATGGGCTCCTTCGTTGGTGCCGGAGGACCGCTCTGTCCTCCCGGAGTGAGCCTAGGCCTCCGCGCCCGGTGTCCGCACGCGTTCGTCCAGTTGGTAGAACGAAATCGAGACAGTGGCCCGGGCGTGGAGAATGGGCGCCGGTAGGATCGGGCCCGTGCCGATCAGGACCTGTGTGGGATGCCGGTGCTCCGCCGAGAAGCGAGAACTCGTCCGCATCGTCCACGCGGGCGGGTCCTTCGTGGTCGATGCCCGCCAGACCGCTCCCGGACGCGGCGCGTACCTGCACCCCGGCTGCCTCGACCGAGCGTTGCGCACACGGGCGCTGGCCCGGGCGCTGCGGGTGTCCGCCGGGTCGCCCGGGCAAGCCGCGGGCCTGATCGCCGCGCTGGCGCCCGCGTCCGATCCGGCATCGGACGCCGCGGCGTCCGCTTAGGCAAATCCGGGCCTTCGCCCCTAGAATGGCGGATGCGCTTCGCGCCGACCCGCGCGCGAACACAACCAGAAAGTGGGCTCGCGCTCATGACCACTCGATGAGTACCCAGAAATGAGCATCAACAACTAACTGGTTCGCGTGCCCGCGCGGACCTGAAGGAGAGTAGTGGCCAAGGTCCGCGTCTATGAGCTCGCCAAGGAGCTCGGACTCGAAAGCAAAGATCTTCTCAAGACGCTGCAGGACATGGGCGAGTACGTCCGGTCCGCGTCGTCCACCATCGAACCCCCGGTCGTCCGCCGCCTGAACGAGAAGCTGAAGGCCGCGGCCGCCCCCGCTCCGGCACGTCCGGCGGCTCCCGCCGCCCCGGCCGCGTCCGCGCCGGTGAGCACCCCCGCGCCGACCCCGACCCCGCGCGTTCCCGCGCCCCCGGTCCCGGCCGCGCCCGTTCAGGCTGCTCCGGTTCCGGCCGCCCCGGCACCGACTCCGGCACCCGCGGCCCCGGTCCCGG
>CAYZXQ010000024.1:0-35577 GCA_964482465.1 uncultured Nigerium sp.
GCTGATTGATGCTGTTCTTGGCGTGGACGGGTCGGGCGAGATGAGCCGGAACCACGAGATCGTGGGCTCGTATCGAACATACGGGCCCAGATCGAGGGGGTTCGGATCGCTCGATCCGGGCCGCCGCAGCCAGAACATGATCGATCAGCGTTTCCCAAGGCGGTCGGCCCGGGTTTTTCAATCGGACAACGGTCCGAAGGGGAGCCCACGCGCGGTCAACTCGGCCTCGCCGCCGTCGAGCGCCGTCAGGACCCACAGGCCCCGCCGCGTCACCGTGATCGTGTGCTCCCAGTGGGCGGCGCGCGAGCCGTCCGCGGTGCAGACGGTCCACTCGTCCTCGGCGACGACGCCCTCGTCGGTGCCGAGGGTGACCATGGGCTCGATCGCCAGGGCGAGCCCCGGGACGATCTTGGGGCCGCGGCCCGCCCGCCCCGTGTTGGGCACATCCGGCACCTGGTGCATGGCCGAGCCGATGCCGTGCCCGGTGTAGTCGGCGAGGATGCCGTACCCGGCCCCCGCACCCCGGATCGAGGTCTCGACCGCGTGAGAGACGTCCGTGACGCGGCCGCCGAGGCGGGCGGCGCCGATCCCGGCCCACAGGGCCTCGCGGGTGACCTCGGAGAGCCGCGCGTCGGCGTCCGACACCTGTCCCACCGCGATGGTGACCGCACCGTCGCCATGCCACCCGTCGACGATGGCACCGAAGTCGACGCTCACCAGATCGCCCTCGGCGAGCACCCGCTCGCCGGGGATGCCGTGGACGACCTCCTCGTTGACCGAGATGCACGTGACCGCGGGGAAGGGCGGATAGCCCCACTGCGCGCCGTACCCGAGGAACGACGACGTGGCGCCGTGCCGGGCAAGGATGTCCCGCGCGAGGGCGTCCAACTCGCCCGTCGTCACGCCGGGGGCGGCGGCGGACGCCAGCGCCTCATGGGTGCGCGCGACGACAAGGCCGGCGCGACGCATGACGCGGAGTTGATCCGGGGTCTTGAGCTCGACCCCGCGAGCACGGATCACGCGCGACCGAGCTTGGCGTCGAGGGCCTGGGTGAGCCGGACGGTCACCTCGTCGACCGCGCCGATGGCGTCCACCTCGCACACCAGACCGCGCTCGCGGTAGACCGCCAACACAGGCTCGGTCGCCGCTTGGTAGACCTCGATGCGGTGCCGGATGGTCGCCTCGTTGTCGTCGGCGCGCCCTTCGAGCTCGGCACGCTTCAACATGCGGCCCACCAACTCCGCCGGGTCGGCGACCAGCGAGATGACCGCGTCGAGCTGGGTGCGCAGGTCGACCAGCGCCAAGTCGAGGGCCTCGACCTGGCCGAGGGTCCGCGGGTAGCCGTCCAAGAGCCAGCCGTCCGCGGACGGCGGCTCCAGCAGCTTGCGGAAGACCATCGAGGTGGTGAGGACGTCCGGCACGAAGTCGCCCGCGGCGATGAGGGCCGACACCTTCACGCCGAGGTCGTCGTTGGCCTTGATGTGTTGCCGGAACAAGTCCCCGCTGGAGATCGCCGGGATGCCGTAGTGGGCGGCGATGCCCACGGCTTGGGTGCCCTTGCCCGCTCCGGGCGGCCCCATGATGAGCAGTCTCATCGAAGGAATCCTTCGTAGTTGCGCTGTTGCAGCTGGCTCTCGATCTGTTTGACCGTGTCCAACCCTACGCCCACGATGATGAGGATGGAGGTGCCACCGAAGGGGAACTTGCCGGACGTTCCGAGCAACACGAACGCGAGCGCGGGGATCATCGAGATGAGGCCCAGGTAGAGCGAGCCGGGGGCCGTCAGACGGCTCAGCACGTGGGCGAGGTACTTCTCGGTCGGCTTGCCGGCCCGGATGCCCGGGATGAAGCCGCCGTACTTCTTCATGTTGTCCGCGACCTCGACCGGGTCGAAGGTGATCGCCACGTAGAAGTAGGCGAACGCGATGATGAGCAAGAAGAAGATCCCGTTGTACCAGACGGTGTGACCTCCGGTGAGGTTGCCGGCGATCCAACTCGACACCGGGTTGCCGGGCTGGAACTGCGCGAACAGCACCGGCAGGTAGAGCATCGAGCTGGCGAAGATGACGGGGATGACGCCGGCCTGGTTGACCTTCAGCGGGATGTAGGTGGTGGTGCCGCCGACGAGGCGGCGTCCGACCATCCGCTTGGCGTACTGCACGGGGATGCGGCGCTGCGCCTGCTCCACGAAGATGACGCCGGCCATGACGAGCAGACCCACGATCAGGACGCCGACGAACGCCAGCCAGCCGGCCGCCGTGGGCAGTTCGAGGCCGTTCCAGGTGATCGAGCCGCGGCTCATGGCGATGCCCCACATCTGCGCCGGGAACTGGGCCGCGATCTGGGTGAAGATCATGACGGACATGCCGTTGCCGACGCCACGCTCGGTCACGAGCTCGCCCATCCACATGACGATGCCGGTGCCGGCGGTCATGATGAGCACCATGACGACCAGGGGGAAGAGCGAGGCGTCGTAGAGGATGCTCTGCTGGCACCCCGGGAAGAGCTGACCCGTCGCCGCCATCGTCACGAACGCGGTCGCCTGCAGCACAGCCAGGACGATGGTCAGGTAGCGCGTGTACTGGGTGATCTTCTGCTGGCCCGCGCCGCCCTCCTTCTTGAGGGTCTCCAGGCGCGGGATCACGACCGTCATCAACTGCAGGATGATCGAGCTCGTGATGTAGGGCATGATGCCGAGCGCGAAGATGGCGAGCTGGAGCAGCGCGCCGCCCGAGAACAGCTGGATCATCGAGTAGATGCCGGCGTTGTCCCCTGCGGTGGCCTGGATGCGGCACTGGTTGACGTTGACCAGGTTGACATTGGGGGCCGGAATGACCGAGCCGAGGCGGAAGACCGTGAGGATGAAGATGGTGAAGAAGATCTTCTTCCTCAGGTCGGGCGTCCTGAAGGCGTTGGCGAAGGCGGAGAGCATCCGGTCCCTTTTCGTGGTGGTTCTACGGCGTGGGCAACTCACCCAACCTCGCAGACTCTACCAAAGCAATTCGCCTGCTCCTCCATCGGAAACGTGCGGGTTCCGTCAGGCCGGATCGAGCAGTTCGGGGCCGTTGTTGCGGACGCTGTTCACCGCCGGGGACACCCGCCACGACGTCACCGCCGCCCCCTCCAGCACCGACAACAGGGCGCGGGCGGCGTCCGGATCGGTGACCCGCGGATCGAGCCATTCGCCCCAGGCGTCCGGGGCAACCGTCATGGGCATCCGGTCGTGGAGGTGACCCACGACGTCGGTGCTCTGGGTGGTGATGAGGGTGCAGGTCGTGAGCCACACGTCGGTGGCCGGGTTGCGCCAGAACTCGTACAGCCCGGCCATCGCGAACGGCCCGCCGTCGGCGGGCGCGATGAACCACGGCTGTTTGACCGGCTTGCCTCCGGACGCCGCGGGCGGCAGCGTGAGCCACTCGTAGTAGCCGTCCGCGGGGACGAGACAGCGGCGCGCGGCGAAGGCCTTGCGGAAGGCGGGCTTGGACGCCACGGTCTCCACCCGGGCGTTGATCAGGCGGGCGGCACCCGAGGCGTCCTTCGACCAGGACGGCACCAGCCCCCAGCGGGGGGCGACGAGCTTGCGGACGACGCGCCCGGTGTCGCGGTCCAGGCGCTCGACCACGGCGGGCACCGGGTCGGTGGGGGCCGCGTTGAAGGTGGGCAGCACCTCGTCCACGACCTCGTCGATCACGAACTCCTCGACGATGTCGTCGGTGCCGGCCGAGGCCGCGAAGCGTCCGCACATGGCGGTCAGCCTAACGGCGGCGTCCGGCGCCGGGTCACGACAGCCGGGCGAAGCGCTCCACGTTGCGCTTGACGCCCGCGATGATGAGCTCGTCGCCTTCGAGCACGCGGGTCTCGGGGACGGCGTAGATGAAGTCCTCGGTGGGCCGCTTGAGCCCGACGATCGTGACGTCGTAGCGGCCGCGCACCCCGGACTCGGCGAGGGTCTTGCCCCAACAGAGCTGGGGTGCCCGGGTGCGGGCCATCGCGAAGCCGTCCTCGAACTCGAAGTAGTCGATCATGTGCCCCGCCACGGCGTGCGCGACCCGCTCCCCCGCCGACCGCTCGGGGTAGACGACGTGGTCGGCGCCGATGCGCGCGAGGATCTCGCCGTGCTTGCGCGAGGACGCCTTGGCCCACACCTCGCGGACCCCCTCCTCCTTGAGCGTGAGCACGGTGATGATGGACGCCTCGAGGTTGGCCATGGCGACGACGGCGGTCTCGACATTGTCGAGACCGATCTGGCGCAGCGCCTCGGCATCGGTGGAATCCAGCTTGACGACGTGCGGCAGCTTGTCGACGTACTTGTTGACCAGGTCGAGGTCGCTATCCACGGCGAGGACATCGACGCCCAACTCCTGTAGGCGGACCGCGCTGGCCGAACCGAAGCGACCCAGACCCACCACGAGCACCGTCCCGGCCTCAGGCTCGGACGGACGGCGGAGCAACTTATCCAACAAGGGGATCCTCCCTCGGCAACTCGAAGCGACGGCGCCTGGTGGACACCGCCAGGGCGGCCGCGACGGACACCGGCCCGACGCGTCCGAGGAACATCAGGAACTCCAACACGGCCCAGGCCGACGGCGGCAGCTTGGGGGTGAGGTTCATCGACAGCCCCACCGTCCCGAACGCGCTGATCGCCTCGAAGGTGTCCTCGCGCAACGGCGCGTCGCTGACGGCCGAGATGATGAGCAGGCCGGTGAATACCGCCGCCGTGGCGAGCACGGTCACGGCGAGGGCCTGCCGGGTCACCTCGGAGCTGATCTTGCGGCGTCCGAAGACCGACGTCTCGTGCCCGCGCACCTCGGTGATGACGGCCAGCAGCAGCACGGCGACGGTGGTGATCTTCAGGCCGCCGGCGGTGCCGCCCGATCCGCCGCCGATCATCATCAGTCCGAAGTTGACCGCGATGGTCTCGTCGGCGACCAGCCCGTAATCGACCGAGTTGAACCCCGCCGTGCGCGGGAAGACCGCGCCGCCGATCGAGCCGAGGATCTTGCCGGTGAGCGACTGGGGCCCGAGGGTGCCCGGGTTGTTCCACTCGAACACGACGAAGGTGACGAACCCGACCGCCAGCAGCAGCACCGTGCCCAGCAGCGTCAGCTTCAGGTGCACCGACCAGAACGCCGACAGGCGATGGCGGAAGTGGTCCGCCAGCTCGAAGTAGATGGGGAAACCCAGGCCGCCCACGACGATCGCGGCGCAGATCGGCAGCATGATCGCCGGGTCGGAGTTGAACCCGACCAGGTTGTCGGAGTACAGCGCGAAGCCCGCGTTGTTGAACGCCGAGACGGAGTGGAAGATGCCGTGGTAGATGGCATCGCCCGGGTCGTCGAGCAACTGCCAGAACCGGATCGTCAGCAGCACCGCGAAGACGCTCTCGAACAGCACCGACAGCCCGAAGATGCGGAGCGGCATCCACCGCAGGCCGTGCCGCGTCCGCGCCCGCGTCTCCGACTGGGCCATGTGCAACTGGGCCAGGCTCGCCTTGCGGGCCACCGAGAAGATGATGAGGCTGGTGAGCGTCATGATGCCCAGGCCGCCCACCTGGATCAGGCCGAGGATCGTCAGCTCACCGAATGTGCTCCAGTGGGTGGGGGTGTCCACGACCGCCAGGCCCGTGATGCAGAGGGCCGACATGGAGGTGAAGGACGCCTCGGCGAACCCTGTCGCCTGGCCGTCCTCGGCCGCGAGCGGCAGCATCAGCAGGATCGTGCCGATGGCCCAGCCGACCAGGTACGCCACGGGCGCCACCCGGCCGGGATGCGCCAGCCAGCGCAGCACCTGCATGCCGCGGAGCGTAGCGGTCCCGGCGGATGCAAAGACAGGTGGGGCCGTCCGTTAAGGACAGCCCCACCTGGAGTTTCGTGCGTCGTGGATCACAGCTCGGTGGCCGTGCCCCCCGCCGCCTCGATCTTGGACTTCGCGGACGCGGTGAACGCGTGCGCCGAGACGTCCAGCTTCACCGAGAGATCGCCGTTGCCGAGGATCTTGACCAGCTGGCCCTTGCGGACCGCGCCGGCCTCGACCAGCTCCGCCACGGAGACCGCGCCGCCCGCCGGGAACAGCTCGGCGAGCCGTCCGACGTTCACGACCTGGTACTCCACGCGGAACGGGTTCTTGAAACCACGCAGCTTCGGGAGCCGCATGTGCAGCGGCATCTGGCCGCCCTCGAAGTTCGCCGGGACGTTCTTGCGAGCACCCGTGCCCTTCGTGCCACGGCCAGCGCTCTTGCCCTTGGACCCCTCACCACGACCCACACGGGTCTTGGCGGTCTTGGCGCCCGGGGCCGGACGCAGGTGGTGCGCCTTCAACGCCATGTCAGTTCACCTCCTCGACGGCCACGAGGTGGATGACGGTGTTGACCATCCCGCGGTACACGGGGGTGTCTTCCTTCTCCACGACGTCGCCGATCCTCTTCAGACCGAGCGAACGCAGCGTCTCGCGCTGGTTCGCCTTGACGCGGTTCGAGCTCCGAACCTGGGTCACCTTGAGCGTCGCCATCAGGCCACACCCTCCTTCCGAGCCTTGAGCAGCGCGGCCGGCGTGACGTCCTCGACGGACAGCCCACGGCGACGGGCGACCTGCTCCGGCTCCTCCAGCGTCTTCAGCGCCTCGACGGTGGCGTGCACGACGTTGATCGCGTTCGACGAGCCCAGCGACTTGCTCAGGACGTCGGTGATCCCCGCGCACTCCAGCACCGCACGCGCCGAGCCACCGGCGATCACGCCGGTACCCGGCGACGCCGGACGCAGCAGCACGATGCCGGCAGCCTTCTCGCCCTGCACGGGGTGCGGGATGGTCCCCTGCACCCGCGGCACGCGGAAGAAGTGCTTCTTGGCCTCTTCGACGCCCTTGGCGATGGCCGCGGGCACCTCCTTGGCCTTGCCGTAGCCGACGCCCACGGTGCCGTCGCCGTCACCCACGACGACCAGCGCCGTGAAGCTGAACCGACGGCCACCCTGCACGACCTTGGCGACGCGGTTGATCGCCACGACGCGCTCCAGGTACTGGCTCTTCTCTTCGCGGGCGTGGTTGTCCCGGCCGCCACGACGATCCTCGCGGCCGCGACGCTCGCCCGTGCCCGGGCCGCTACCGCGGCGGGCGTTCGCGTTTTCGTTCGCCATTTTCTTCCTTTCCGCTCAGAATCCGAGGCCGGCCTCGCGGGCGGCGTCCGCCAGCGCGGCAATCCGCCCGTGGTACTGGTTCCCCGCACGGTCGAAGACGACCGAGGTGACCCCGGCGGCCTTCGCGCGCTCCGCAACGAGCTTGCCGACGGTCGCGGCCTTCTCGCTCTTGTCGCCGGTGGCGGCGCGCAGGTCGGCCTCCATCGTGGAGGCGGACGCCAGCGTGCGGCCGACCGTGTCGTCGATCACCTGCGCCACCATGTGGCGCGAGGAACGGGTGACCACCAGGCGCGGACGCTCGGCGGTGCCGAAGATCTTCTTGCGACCCCGGCTCTGGCGGCGCAGCCGCGCCTTGGTCCGAGCGGCCATCCCCTTGTTGTTCGACAGAGAGATACCCATGGTCACTTACCCGCCTTTCCAACCTTGCGGCGAACCCGTTCGCCGGCGTAGCGCACGCCCTTGCCCTTGTAGGGCTCCGGCTTGCGGATCTTGCGGATGTTGGCCGCGACCTCGCCAACAACCTGCTTGTCGATGCCGTACACCGTGAACGCCGTGGGCTTCTCGACGGAGAACGTGATGCCCTCGGGGGCGTTCACCACGACCGGGTGGCTGTAGCCGAGGTTGAACTCGAGCTGGGTGGGGCTCTTGAACAGGACGCGGTAGCCCACGCCCACGATCTCGAGCTTCTTCTCGTAGCCCTGCGTGACGCCGGTCACCATGTTGGAGACCAGGGTCCGGGTCAGGCCGTGCAGGGCGCGGGAGTTGCGCTCGTCGTCGGGGCGGGACACCTCGATCTCACCGGCGTCGTTGCGCGACACCGAGATCGGCTCCCGGACCGTCAGGGAGAGGGTGCCCTTGGGGCCCTTCACCGAGACGTCCTGGCCGTCCAGCACCACCTCGACACCGCTGGGAACGGTGATCGGAAGCTTGCCAATTCGGGACATGGATTCAGCTCCTCTCGATCACCACACGTAGGCGAGCACTTCGCCGCCCACGCTCTTGGAGTTGGCCTGCTTGTCGGTCATCAGACCCTGGGACGTCGAGATGATCGCGATGCCGAGGCCACCGAGGACCTTGGGCAGGGCGTTGCTCTTGGCGTACACGCGGAGGCCGGGCTTGCTGATGCGCCGGAGGCCCGCGATGGAGCGCTCCCGGTTCTGGCCGTACTTCAGCGTGATCTTCAGGGTCTTGCCGACCTCGCCCTCGGCGGGGTCGATGACCTCGTAGGCGGAGATGTAGCCCTGCTGCTTCAGGATCTCGGCGATACCCACCTTGATCTTGCTGTGCGGCATGGACGTCGAGTCGTGGTACGCCTGATTGGCGTTCCGCAGACGCGTCAGCATGTCTGCGATCGGATCGGTCATGGTCATGGCTTGTGGGCCTCTTTCTCGCGGCGGTTTCACCCCCGAATGCATTCCGGGATGACCTACCACGCTGGTGGTGAGTGTCGGACGCGAGCGTCCGGCGTCCGGCCGGAGGGCCGGTGGATCTTCAGTTGGAGGAGGGTGCGAGCGGCGCCGACTCCCCTCCGCCCGCCTGCGCGGAGGGAGCCGCGTCGGTCACCAGGACGACTTGATGACGCCCGGCAGCTCGCCCGCGTGCGCCAGCTCGCGCACGCAGATGCGGCACAGGCCGAACTTGCGGTACACGGACTTCGGACGCCCGCAGCGGTTGCAGCGGGTGTACGCGCGGACGGCGAACTTCGGCTTGCGGGCCTGCTTCACCTTCAAAGCGGTCTTCGCCATGGGTCAGCTCACTTCTTCTTCTTGGTGGTCGACATCGCCTTCTTGATCTGGCTCTTCGAGCCGGTGAACGCCCGCTTCCGCGCGACGGTCTTCTTCGGGTCGTTCTCGGGCGCCTTGAACGGGAAGCCCAGGAGCTTCAGCAGCGCCCGGCCCTCGTCGTCGTTGGTCGCGGACGTCACGAAGGTGATGTCCATGCCCCGGACGCGGTCGATCCGGTCCTGATCGATCTCGTGGAACATGACCTGCTCGGTGAGGCCGAAGGTGTAGTTGCCCTGGCCGTCGAACTGGCGGGCCGAGAGGCCACGGAAGTCGCGGATACGGGGCAGCGCGAGCGTGAGCAGCCGGTCGGCGAACTCCCACATGCGGTCGCCGCGCAGCGTGACGTGGCAGCCGATCGGCATGCCCTCACGCAGCTTGAACTGCGCGATGGACTTGCGGGCCTTGGTGACGACCGGCTTCTGGCCGGTGATCGCGGTGAGGTCGCGGACGGCCCCATCGATCACCTTGCTGTCGCGCGCGGCCTCGCCGACGCCCATGTTGACCACGATCTTCACCAGACCGGGGATCTGCATGGGGTTGGCGTAGGCGAACTCCTTCTGGAGCGCCGGCACGATGTCGGAACGGTACTTCTGCTTGAGGCGGGGCAGCTCGCGGGCGGCCGGGGCCTTCTTATCGGCGACGGCGGTCATCAGATCTCCTCCCCCGTCTTCTTGGCGATCCGCACGGACCGCGTGGCCTGGTACTCGGTGCCGTCCGGACGCCGCTTGGTCACCTCGCGACGCTCGTAGCCGACGCGGGTCACCTGGGCGTTCTTGCCGGACCCGACGACGAGCTGGACGTTGCTCACGTGGATGGGCATCTCGGTGTGCGTGAGGCCGCCCACCTTCTTGCCCGCCGAGTTCTGCGTCTCGGGACGGTGCTTCGTGCGGACGTTGACGCCCTCGACGATGACCTTCTCGTCCTTGGGGAACACCGCGATGATCTCGCCGATGGTGCCCTTGTCCTTGCCGGCGATGACCTTGACGCGGTCACCCTTCTTCACGTGCAGGGAGTTCGCCATGTCAGATCACCTCCGGGGCCAGCGAGATGATGCGCATGAACTTCTTGTCGCGCAGCTCACGGCCGACCGGCCCGAAGATGCGGGTGCCGCGGGGCTCGCCGTCGTTCTTCAGGATGACGGCCGCGTTCTCGTCGAACTTGATGTAGGAGCCGTCGGGGCGACGGGTCTCCTTCGCGGTGCGGACGACGACGGCCTTGACCACATCGCCCTTCTTCACGTTGCCACCGGGGATGGCGTCCTTGACCGTGGCGACGATCTTGTCGCCCAGGCCCGCGTAGCGGCGCTTGCTGCCACCGAGCACGCGGATGCAGAGGAGTTCCTTCGCACCCGTGTTGTCGGCGACCTTCAGCCGCGTCTCTTGCTGAATCACTTCATACCTCTCGTGTGTTTCGCCGGTTCCCGCCGCGGCGGGCCTTGCGGAACGGTGTCGCTGCCGCGAGGCGGCGTCCGTCGTCGGTGTCCACTGGGCGGGTTTCCAAGCCGGGTCCAGCTAGCCGACGACGACGCGACGGTTACTTGGCCTTCTCGAGGATCTCGACGAGGCGCCAGCGCTTGGTGGCCGACAGCGGACGGGTCTCCATGACCCGGACGCGGTCGCCCTTTCCGGCGGAGTTGGTCTCGTCGTGCGCCTTCAGCTTGAGGGTGCTCGTCATGACCTTGCCGTACAGCGGGTGCTTGGCGCGCTGCTCGACGGCGACGGTGATGGTCTTGTCCATCTTGTCGCTCACCACGATGCCCTCACGCACCTTGCGCGTGTTGCGGACCGGAGCGTCCTGCTCGGCCGCGGTGCTCTTCTTCTGCTCAGCCATTGCTCAGCCTCACTTCTGGTCGGGATCGGGGACGATGCCGAGGTTGCGCTCCTGGATGACCGTGTAGACGCGCGCGATGTCCTTGCGGACCTCGCGGAGACGCCCGTGCGACTCCAGCTGGCCGGTCGCGGCCTGGAAGCGGAGCCCGAACAGCTCCTCCTTCAGGTCGACCACCATCTTGTTGAGCTCCTCGCGGCTGAGGCCGCGCAGTTCGGCGGCGGTGGTTGCCTTCGCCATCAGATCTCACCTGCTTCCCGCTTGATGAACCGGGCCTTCATGGGGAGCTTGTGGATGGCCAGGCGCATCGCCTCGCGGGCGACGTCCTCGGACACACCGGACAGCTCGAACATGACGCGTCCGGGCTTGATGTTGGCGATCCACCACTCGGGCGAACCCTTGCCGGAACCCATCCGGGACTCGGCGGGGTGCTTCGTCATCGGACGGTCCGGGTAGATGTTGATCCACACCTTGCCACCACGCTTGATGTGGCGGGTCATGGCGATACGGGCCGACTCGATCTGCCGGTTGGTGACGTACGCGCTCTCCAGGGCCTGGATGCCGAAGTCACCGAAGGCGAGCTTGGTGCCGCCCTTGGCCATGCCGTCCCGCTTGGGGTGGTGCTGCTTGCGGTGCTTGACGCGACGGGGGATGAGCATCTCTCACGCTCCTTCGGTCTGTGCCGCCTCGGCCACGGGGGCCTCGGCAGCGGCTTCGGCGCGACGGCGTCCGCCGCGCTCGGGACGATCGCCGCGGGGCGCGCCCTCGCGACGCGGGCCACGGCCCGGACGCCGCTGGCCGCCGGCCGCAGCGCGGGCGGCCTTCTGGGCGGCGCGCTCGGCGCGCGTCCCGGAGACGTCACCCTTGTAGATCCACACCTTGACGCCGATCCGGCCGAACGTGGTGCGGGCCTCGTAGAAGCCGTAGTCGATGTCGGCGCGCAGCGTGTGCAGCGGGACACGACCCTCGCGGTAGAACTCCGAGCGGCTCATCTCGGCGCCGCCGAGACGACCGGAGCACTGGATCCGGATGCCGAGGGCACCCGACCGCATGGCGGTCTGCTGCGCCTTGCGCATCGCGCGGCGGAACGCCACGCGGGCGCCCAGCTGCTCGGCGATGCCCTGGGCGACGAGCTGCGCGTCGATCTCGGGGTTCTTGACCTCGAGGATGTTCAGCTGCACCTGCTTGCCGGTGATCTTCTCCAGCTGGGCACGGACGCGCTCCGCCTCGGCGCCGTTCCGGCCGATGACGATGCCCGGACGCGCGGCGTAGAGGAAGATCGTGACCCGCTCCGAGCGACGCTCGATCTCGACCGAGCTGACGCCGGCGCGCTCGAGGGTCTTGGTCAGGAACTTGCGGATCTTGACGTCCTCCGCCACCAGCTCGGCGTAGTTCTTGTCCGCGTACCAACGCGTCTTGTGGTCGGTGGTGATGCCCAGGCGGAAGCCATGGGGGTTGATCTTCTGACCCATGCTCAGACTCCCTTCTTGGCCTTGGGCTCGACGACGACGGTGATGTGGCTGGCGCGCTTGAGGATGCGGCTCGCGGAGCCCTTGGCCCGCGGGCGGATCCGGCGCAGCGTGACGCCCTCGTCCACGAAGGCCTGGCTCACGAACAGGTCGTTCGTGCGCAGGTTCTCGGTGTTCTCGGCGTTGGCGGCGGCCGAGGCCACCACCTTGCGGACGGGGTCGGCGGCGGCCTGCGGCGCGAACTTCAGCACCGCGAGGGCCTCGGTGACGTCCATCCCGCGGACGACGTCGACGACACGACGCACCTTGGTCGGCGACATCCGGACGTGACGCGCGATGGCGTACGAGCCAGGACGGTCCCCGAGCAGGGCCTTCCGGCGGCTCGGCCGGTTCTCCTTGTTGCTCATTGAATCCATTTCCTCTTCGTCAGCGTCGCCGCGACTTCTTGTCTTCCTTGATGTGACCGCGGTAGGTGCGCGTGGGCGCGAACTCGCCCAGCTTGTGCCCGACCATGGACTCGGTGACGAACACCGGGATGTGCTTGCGACCGTCGTGCACCGCGATCGTGTGCCCGATGAAATCGGGGGTGATCATGGAGCGGCGCGACCAGGTCTTGATCACGTTCTTGGTGCCCTTGCCGTTCTGCACGTCGACCTTCTTGGCCAGGTGCTCGTCGACGAAGGGACCCTTCTTCAAACTGCGAGGCATTCAACGACTCCCTTCGGTGCTCAGCGCTTCTTGCCGGACTTGCGGCGACGGACGATGTACTTGTTGCTCGCCTTGTTCTTCTTCCGGGTCCGACCCTCGGGCTTGCCCCAAGGCGACACCGGGTGGCGGCCACCGGACGTCCGGCCCTCGCCACCACCGTGCGGGTGGTCGATCGGGTTCATGACGACACCACGGACGGTCGGGCGGATGCCCTTCCAGCGGTTACGGCCGGCCTTGCCCCAGTTGATGTTGGACTGCTCGGCGTTGCCGACCTCGCCCACCGTCGCGCGGCACCGGACGTCCACCATCCGCATCTCGCCCGAGGGCAGACGCAGGGTGGCCATGCGGCCCTCGCGGGCGACGAGCTGGATGCGGGCACCGGCGGAGCGGCCCATCTTGGCGCCGCCGCCGGGACGAAGCTCCACCGCGTGGATCGTCGTGCCGACGGGGATGTTGCGCAGCGGCAGGTTGTTGCCCGGCTTGATGTCCGCGCCCTCGCCGGCCTCGACCATCATGTTCTGCTCGAGCCCGTTCGGCGCGATGATGTAGCGCTTCTCGCCGTCGCGGTAGTGCAGCAGCGCGATGCGGGCGGTGCGGTTCGGGTCGTACTCGATGTGAGCGACCTTGGCCGGCACGCCGTCCTTGTCGTAGCGCTTGAAGTCGATGATCCGGTAGGCCTGCTTGTGGCCACCGCCGATGTGGCGGGTGGTGATGCGGCCCTGGTTGTTGCGGCCACCGGTCTTCTTGACCGGCACGAGCAGCGACTTCTCCGGCGTGGAGCGGGTCAGCTCCACGAAGTCCGCCACGGACGAGCCGCGACGGCCCGGCGTGGTCGGCTTGTACTTACGAATACCCATGTCTCGTTATCCCTGTCCCGACTCAGTTCGCCTGGCCGAAGATGTCGATGCGCTGGCCCTCGGCGACGGTCACGATGGCGCGCTTGGTGTCGGGACGCTTGCCCCAGCCCGAGCGCGTCCGGCGACGCTTGCCCGCCCGATTGATGGTGTTGACCGACACGACCTTCACGCCGAACACCTTCTCGACGGCAATCTTGATCTCGGTCTTGTTCGAGCCGGGCGCCACGAGGAACGTGTACTTGTTCTCGTCGAGCAGCCCGTAGCTCTTCTCGCTCACGACCGGAGCCAGGAGGATGTCCCGGTGGTCACGGATCTTCAGCGCGTTGCTCACTTCTCAGCCTCCTTGGCGGTGGTGGCCTCGGCCTCGGACGCCGTGGCGACGGCCTTGACGGCCTTGCCCGTGGCGGGACCGGCGACGTAGGCGTCCAGGGCAGCCCGGGAGAAGACCACGTCGTCGGCGACGATCACGTCGTAGGCGTTCAGCTGGTCGTAGGACAGCAGGTGCACCGAGGCGACGTTGCGCAGGCTCAGCCACGCGATGTCCTCGTCCCGGGTCAGCACGACGAGCACGCGCGCGCCGCTCACCGTCTCCAGCGCCTGCAGGGCGGCCTTGGTGGAGGGCTTCTCGCCCGTGATGAAGGACTCGACCACGTGGATCCGGCCGTCGCGGGCGCGATCGGACAGGGCACCACGCAGGGCGGCCGCGATCATCTTCTTGGGGGTCCGCTGCGCGTAGTCGCGGGGCTGCGGGCCGTGGACGGTGCCACCGCCGGTCCACTGCGGGGCGCGGCGCGAACCCTGGCGGGCGCGTCCGGTGCCCTTCTGGCGCCACGGCTTGGCGCCACCGCCGGAGACCATGCCCCGGGTCTTGGTGGCGTGCGTGCCCTGGCGGGCGGCGGCCTGCTGGGCCACCACGACCTGGTGGATCAGCGGAACGTTGGTCTGGGCGTCGAACAGCTCGCCGGGGAGCTCGACCGAGCCCTTGCCCCCGATGATGTCGACCTTGCGGGACTCGCTCATGCCTTGGCTCCCTTCTTGGCCGCGGTGCGCAGCACGACGAGGGCGCCCTTGGGGCCGGGCACGGAGCCCTTCACCAGGATGAGCCCGCGCTCGGCGTCCACCGCGTGGATCGTCAGGTTCTGGACGGTCACCTTCTCGACACCCATCCGGCCCGCCATGCGCATGCCGGGGAAGACGCGCGACGGCGTGGAGGACTGGCCGATCGAGCCGGGCGAGCGGTGCTTGCGGTGCACACCGTGGCTGGCGCGCAGGCCGGCGAAGCCGTGCCGCTTCATGACACCGGCGGTGCCCTTGCCCTTGGTGACGCCGGTCACGTCGATGACGTCACCCGCGGCGAAGGTCTCGGCGGTGACTTCCTGGCCGAGGGTGTACTCGCTGGCGTCCGCGGTGCGGAGCTCGACGAGGTGCTTGCGGGGGGTGACCCCCGCCTTCTCGAAATGGCCGGCCTCCGGCATCGTGACCGACTTCGGCTTGATCGCGCCGAACGCCAGCTGCACGGCGGAGTAGCCGTCCTTCTCGGGAGTGCGGACCTGCGTGACGACGCAGGGGCCCGCCTGGATCACGGTGACGGGGACGACCTTGTTGTTGGAGTCCCAGAGCTGGGTCATGCCGAGCTTGCTGCCCAGCAGTCCCTTCACGGTACGTGCGTTGTTCATGGCTGCTGACCTCACGGAAGCTTGATCTCGATGTCGACACCGGCCGGAAGGTCGAGTCGCATGAGCGAGTCCACCGTCTTCGGCGTCGGGTCGAGGATGTCGATCAGCCGCTTGTGCGTGCGCATCTCGAAGTGCTCGCGGCTGTCCTTGTACTTGTGGGGAGAACGAATCACGCAGTAAACGTTCTTCTCGGTCGGCAGCGGCACCGGCCCCGCAACCTTGGCGCCGGTGCGGGTGACCGTGTCGACGATCTTCTTCGCCGACGTGTCGATGACCTCATGGTCGTAGGCCCGGAGTCGAATCCGGATCTTCTGTCCCGCCATGTCTTCCTTCTTCGTCGTGACCGACCAGCATCAAGCCGGTCATCGCCTGGGTCGTCCGGTTGGAAAACCCTCGCCGCTCCGGCCCCCGCGGTCGGGCGTGTCGCGCCGTTTCGGGCCGCACAATCTCGTTCTTCCGATCGGATTGGTAGGGCCCGGCGTGTCACCGCCGACGTCACCGGGAGGCTTTCCTGCGGAACCCGCCCCTCGCCCACGCGAAGAGCGGCCTTGCCGCAACCTGCGCCAAAGCAACCGTGAGATTGTGTCACGGACGCCGTGGGCCCGGCAAGTCGCGGCGACGGGTGACGCGATCCGTCAGCGCGGATCCACGGCGGCCCGCCAGACCCGCGACACCTCGGCGGGTTTGCCGCAGGACAGGCGTTCCTCGACCGGTTCGGGCGTGAGCGCCACCTCCCAGGACCGACCGTCCGCGTGCGTGACGCTCGCGACGGCGTCCGCGCCCGCCACCGTCAACGCCTCGGGCCGGGACTCCCCCGTCGCCACCCGGACGGCGGCGTCCGCGACCTGGTCGGGCTGGGCCAGGGCCATGAGCCCGCGCAGGTGGAAGGGGTGCAGGCCGGCGGCTCCCAGGCGTCCGGACGCCGCGGCGTCCAGCGCGTCGACCAGCAGCGAGGGCGACACCCGCCCCAGCGCATGCCGGGTGGGCAGGACGATCGCGGTGGGCGCGAACCGGTGCCCGCCCAGGTGCGTGGCCTCCCAGACCCGACCGGGGCGCGCGGCGTCCGTGGCGGCCGCGACCGGACGCCCCCGGACGGCGCAACAGACATCCCGGCGGCCGTTGGCGCAGACGAGGACGGCGGCGTCCGCGGGCGCGAAGCCGGGCAGGGCGGCGGCCGCAGCGTCCGGAGCCAGGGTGGCGAGGTCGGCGAACGGCAGGTCCACCACGGCAGCGGGATCCCTCGCCTCGGCAACCAGCAGCCACGTGGCCCCCACGGGGCCGCCGGAGACGAGCACCTGCGGCGCGGCCTCCTCGGCGCTGCGGCCCGGGCGCCGGACGAGCAGGGCCAGCCCGCCCGCCTGCTGGCACGCGCGTTCCAGCCGGACGCCGATGTCCGGGTCGAGGCGGGACTCGACCAGCGCCTTGGCGCCCCACGGCCCCGGCTGCTCCAGCGCGACGACGAAGGCGGCCTGCTGGGCGGTCCCCCACGCCGGGCGGTCGGGGTCGTCCCACAGGTTCGAGCACGCGGGCATGCGGGTCATCGCGGCATCCTCCGCCACACGGCCCGCGGGATCGCGGGCGCCACCGAGAACATCGCCTTGAGCTGCCAGGGGATCCACAGCTCGACGGGGCCGCCGTCGCGGACGCGGCGGGCCACGGCGTCGGCGACCTGGGCGGGCGTCGAGGAGAACACCGCCGGGGTCATCCCCGCCGTCATGCGCCCCACCACGAACCCCGGGCGGGCGATGACGAGATCCACGCCGCTGCCGTGCAGGGCGTCGGCGAGTCCGGAGGCGAAGCCGTCCAGGCCGGCCTTCGCCGAGCCGTAGACGTAGTTGGCGCGGCGCACGCGCTGGCCGGCCACCGACGAAAACGCCACGAGGGTCCCGGACGCCCGCGCCCGCATCCGGTCGGCCAGGACCGTCAGCAGCGATGCTTGCGCGACGAAGTCGGTGTGGAGCACCCGGACCACCTCCCGGTGGTCGCGCTCGGCGAGGGCCTGGTCGCCCAGGATCCCGAACGCCAGGATCGCGACGTCGATGGGTCCGGCGTCCGCCTCGAGGGCGTCCACCATCGCCGGATGCGCGTCGGTGGCGTCGGCGTCGAACGCCACCGTGACGACACGCGTCGCGCCGGCGGCCTCGACCCGCAGCAGTTCCTCCGCCAGGGACCCCGGGCGGGCGGCCAGGACGACCGTGTTGCCCGGGGCCAGGCGGCACGCCACCTCCAGGCCGATCTCGCTTCGACCCCCGAAGATGGCGACGACGCTCATGGCGAGACCGTCTCCCGCAACGCCGCGAACCGGGCCAGGACCGAGTCCCGGCCGAGGATCTCCATCGACTCGAACAGCGGGGGCGACACGCGGCGTCCGGTCAGCGCGATGCGCAGCGGCGCGTACGCGAAGCGCGGCTTGATGCCGAACCCCTCCACGAGCGCGGCCCGCAGGGCGTCCTGGATGGACGCCGCGTCGAAACTCGCGAGCCCCGCCAGGGCCGAGGCCGCGGCGTCCAGGACCGCACCCGCGTCCGCACCGAGCTGGGCGCGGGCGTCGTCGGTCACGACGAGCGCATCGTCGGCGGCGAAGAGGTAGTCGAGCTGCGGGAGGGCGTCCGCCAGCAGCGTCATCCGCTCGGCTACCAGCGGGGTCGCCCGACGCAGGATCTCCACCTGCTCGGGCGTCGGGTCGGGCCACGCGCCGGACCAGCGCGCCCAGGCGACGATCCGGTCGGTGAGCTCGTCGGAACTCAGCGCGCGCAGGTAGTGCCCGTTGAGCCAGGTGAGCTTCTCAAGGTCGAACACCGGACCGACCGTGTTCACCTTGGCCCAGTCGAAGTGCGCGACAAACTCGTCGAACGTCGCCACCTCGGTGTCGTCGGAGGCCGGCGGATACCCGAGAAGCTGGAGGAAGTTGCGCAGCGCCTCGGGCAGGTAGCCCTGCTCGCGGAACCACAGCAGCCGGGCCGCCGGGTTCTTGCGCTTGCTGATCTTGGAGCGGTCGGTGTTGCGCAGCAGCGGCATGTGCGCGAAGGCCGGCTCGTCCCACCCGAGCCAGCGGTAGAGCAGCAGGTGCTTGGGCGTGGAGCTGATCCACTCCTCGCCGCGCACCACGTGCGTGATGCCCATGAGGTGGTCGTCCACGACGACGGCCAGGTGGTAGGTCGGGAACCCGTCGGCCTTGAGGATGACCTGATCGTCCGGACGCGGCGCGCTCACCGGACCCCGGATGAGGTCGTCGAAGGTCGTGGGCGCGTCGTCGGGGATCAGCATCCGCACCACGGGCGTCTCGGAGAACCCCGGCAGCTTGGCGCGTTCGGCGCGCGTCATGCCGTGGCACAGCCGGTCGTAGCCGGTGACGGCCTGCTTGGACGCCTGCTGCTGCGCCCGCATCTCCGCGAGCCGCTCGGCGCTGCACCAGCAGGGGTACGCGTGTCCCGCCTCGATCAGTTGCTCGACGAACGGCCGATAGGTGTCGAGCCGCTCGGACTGCCGGTAGGGCGCGTACGGGCCGCCCTTGTCGGGGCCCTCATCCCAGTGCAGGCCGAGCCAGGCCAGCGACTCGAAGATCTGCGCCTCGGAGTCCTCGCGGTAGCGCGCCCGGTCGGTGTCCTCGATCCGCAGGATGAACTGCCCGCCCGTCTGGGTGGCGTAGGCGCGGTTGAACAGCGACATGTAGGCGGTGCCGACGTGAGGATCGCCCGTGGGCGACGGAGCCACGCGCATGCGTGCAGGAGTAGTAGCCATAGCGAGCAAAGTCTACCGGTGGCCCAGTCGTGCTCCCTGCGGCCGGTTGTCGACCATGTGTCCTAGGTTGCCAGCATGAGCGCTGCGTTGAGGCCGTCCGACCTCCCGACCTACCGGGACCGCGCCAGTACGAGTTCGCGCGCCTGAAGCTCACCCACACGGTCACGTCGAAGCGCCGCCTGAAGAAGCCCCTCGACGAGGGGCCGGTCGACGGCGGGGACGACCCCCGCATGCCCACGCTCCGCGGCCTGCGGCGGCGCGGCTACCCGCCGAAGGCGATCCGCGAGTGCTGTCGCGCCATCGGGACGACCCGCAACAACTCCGTCGAGGCCATCGAGGAGCTGGGTTCGTTCGTTCGCCGCGAGCTCAACGCCACGGCCCAGCGCCACATGGCCGTATTGCGTCAGCTCGCGTTGGCCATCACGAATTGGCCGACGGGCGCCGCGGGCGCTCCGCTTGTCGAATTCTTCGAGCTGCTCAACAATCCTGAGAATCCCGCTGACGGCGTCCGGACCGTCGCTTTCTGCGGCGAGTTGTGGATTGAGCACGACGACTGCGCCGAGGTGCCCCCCGCCCACATTCGTCCGGCCGTCGATCGGCAAGGACGTGCGGCTCCGCGGCGCCTATGTCGTCACGGCGACCGACGTGATCAAGGACGCCGCCGGCGCGGTCGTGCAGGTCAACGCCACCTACGATCCGGCCAGCGCGGTGGGGACGCACCGGACGGCCGCACGGTGAAGTCCACGATGCACCGGGTGAGCGCCGCCCACGCCCTCGACGTCGAAGCCTGCCTCGACAAGCGCCTCTTCACCGCCGCCAACCCCGGCGAGCGCACGGGCGAGCCGCTGGACGACCCCAACCCGGCGTCCCTCGAACTGCTCACCGGCTGCAAGGTCGAGGGCGCGCTGAGTAACGCGAAGCCGGGCTCCGTCGTGCAGTTCGAGCGGCTCGGCTACTCCTGCAGGGACGCCGCCGAGCCCTTGGTCTTCCATCGCACTGTGGGCCTCCGCGACGAATTCGCCGCCGCCCAGCGCCGCGCCGGCTAGGAATTCGTCCTCATTCCGCGTCTCCGCCCGTCGAGTCTCCGAACCTCTCCGCCAGGGGATGAAACCCTCGGCACAACCACCAAGAAACCTCTGCGGGATTCCCGTCCAGGGCCGAGCATTCGAGAGTAGCGTGTCTTTCGACCGAGGCGCCCTCGGGCGCTGCTGGCGACGCGTTGGCCGATGGAGAGAAACACGATGAACGCCCACCCGCTCCGCCGCACCGCGGCGAACCTGCTCCTGTCCGCCGGCTTGGCGCTGCTCGCTTTGCCCGGCCTGGCGTCGGCAGCCCACGCGGCCCCCATCAGTTCGGCCACGGGACCCCTGACCAAGATCGCAATCTCCACGACCCTGAACTGCAGCGTGGACCACCTGGGCGACTACCACGGCGAGTGGTTCGAGGAGATCGCCTGCGGCACCTTCGTGGCCGTGGGGGACCACATCTACGGTCCGCAGAGCATCCCGGCGGGCGAAGATCTGACCTCGACGGCGGGATACCTCGCCTTCACCCCGGTGTCCCAGTCCCCCGTCACGGGCTCCGGGACGGCGGCGTCCCCCTTCACCGTCACCACGGTCGTGAGCCTGGGCGAGACGGGGCTGACCCTCACGGAGGTCGACACCTACGTCGTCGGCCAGGAAAGCTACCGGACGGAGATCAAGCTCTCTCAGACGGGAGGGGAAGCGAGATCCGTGCGCGTCTATCGCGGCGGCGACTGCTACCTGCAGAACAGCGACTTCGGGCGGGGCGCCGTTCTCAACGGCAACGCCCCCACTTGCCGGGCCCCAGCGAAATCGGCCGACCCCAACCGCGTCCTGGGCTTCCAGCCTGTCACCGGCGGCTCGACCTACATCGAGGGCGACTACGACGCCGTCTGGAAGGCCATCGGCACGCGGGCCGCGCTACCCAACACGATCGGCGACGAGTGGCACGACAACGGCGTGGCCGTCAGCTGGTCGGTGGACATCCCGGCGTCCGGCTCGTCACGCGTCAGCTCGCTGGCGTTCTTCTCCCCCGTGGGACACGCTCCCGTCACCTTGACCAAGACCGCCAGCGTGGCGTCCGCCCCCGCCGGGAACGAGGTGACCTACACCATCACGGCGACCAACCCGGGCGTCCTCGCGGAGACCCTGACGGCCATCGTCGACGATCTTCCGGCCGGGTTCTCCTACGTGCCGGGCTCCACGACCGGCCTCACCACGTCCGATCCGACCGTGTCCGGGCAGCGCCTGACCTGGGCGGGCACGTTCGCCTTGCCTGCCGCCACGAGCGAGGGCCCCGGCGTCAAGACCCTGTCGTTCAAGGCCAAGACGTCCGCCACCGTGGGCGTGTTCACGAACTCGGTGGACGCCCAGTGTGAGCAGTGCACCGTGGTCGGCGCCGAGAGCACCGCGCCCGTGACCGTCACTCAGTCGACGACGCCCCCGCCCGGCACCGAGCCGACGACGCCCCCGCCCGCCCCCAAGCCCGTGCCCGAGCCCCGCGGCAAGTCCGCAACCACCGGTCTCGACGGCGACGGCTTCGACCCGTCCGGCCTGCTCCTCCTGGGCGCGGCGGGATCCGTATGCCTCGTCCTCGTCCCTCGCCGACGGCACGGCTAGGCAACGGTGACCCGTCCGTCGCTGGGTCGCCGCCGGTTGGCCCTGGCCGCAGTCTCCGCGCTCGCAGTCGGCTGGTGCGCAGCGTGCAGCTCCTCCCCCGGCCCCGTTCCATCGCCGGCCGCACCGGAGACCGCCGTCCTGTCGCCGCCCGCCGGGGCGGCGTCCGGGTCGGAGGCGCCCGGGACGCCCACGGCGTCCGTCTCGGCGGTGCCTCAGTCGCCGCCGGTGCGGCTCGTCCAACCGGACGTCGGGCTCGACGTCGCCGTCAAGAAGCTGCCGGCCTCGCGCTCCAACCCCATCGATCCGCCCACCCTCGCGGACGCCTACTGGGATCCGGCGCCCGTCCCGCCGATCGCGCAGCACCAGTCGTTCGGGCTGGGGTCGAGCACCCCGGACCTGACGGTCCTGGCCGGCCACACCTCCAACAAGGTGCCCGAGGCCGCCCTGAACCCGCTCTACGACTGGCGGGCCCAGCGAGCCACGATCACGGAGGGGCAGGCGCTGTGGGTCCAGACGCAGGCGTCCGGATCGGCCTGGCTGGTCTACCGCCTGGTCAAGATCCACTTCCCCGCCAAGGGCGACGGACCGGACAGCCTCGCCCGGAGCACCGAGGTCTGGGGGACGGCCGCGCACCCGAAGCCCAACCACCTCCTGGTCATCGGCTGCCAGCAGCACGCCGTGGTCGGCGAGCGCTCGACGAACAACATCGTGTGGGAGTTCGTCTTCGACCGCGTGTCGGTCACCCCACCGGCCTGATCGCCAGCGCGTCGGCGGTGTGGTCGTCGCCGGGAGCGGCCGACGGGCGCATCATGCCAGGGACGCGGAACTCGCGGGGCCGACGCGGTGCCCCCAGGCCGTTCGCCTAGCGGCGTCCGGCACCGCGCGTATGGCTCAGCGACAGGCGAAGAGGGCCACGGCACCGTGGTAGTTGCGGGGGCCGGTCCAGGGCGCAAGGCCTGAGGCGTCAACGTTCATGGTGGCCAGGTAGGAAACTGCTGCGGCGTGGTCGGCAAAGCGAGCCGTGGTGACCAGGTCGATCTGCTCAACCGATGCGAAGTGCCGGCCGAGCTGAGCCGCCCCGTTCTCCGCCGAGAACGGCAGCGGCCCGCTGACCAGGCCAGCGTCGCGCTTCAGGTCGGCCAAATGCCGATCGCCGTTGGTGGCCGCTAGGAACAGCCCGCCTGACCGCAGCACCCGGCGGATCTCGGCCAGCGCTGCGTTCACGTCAGGCGTGTGATAGAGCATCCACAAGGCGGTGACCACGTCGAAGCTGGAATCCGGCAGCGGGAGCGCGGCGGCGTCCGCCAGCACTGTTCGTAGCCCCAGGGCGGACGCCGCCCCCACCATCGCGGGCGCGTTGTCGACCGCTACCACGTCTGTCCCCGGCAGAGCAGCCGCGATGGTCGCCGCAAACGCGCCCGTCCCGCAGCCGACGTCGAGATAGGACGCCGGACGCTCCGCCTCGACCCACGCCGCGAGGCGACTCTGCGGGGTGACGCCGTCGGCGTCCGGCTGCCAGACGCACGCCCGCGTGGCGAGCCGCTGCGTCGTCGCATACTGGACCGCCACGGCGTTGGGATCGTTGAGGTTCTCCATCGGCACCCCAGCCAGTCTAGTCCCGCACGCTAGCGCACGACTGGCGGCGTCCAGTACGCAAACGCGCCCCGGAGTCCGATAGTCACGCAGGGACGGCGAAACACCAGCGCGTTAAACGCCAGTGGCCCCCGCCTTGACGACGGGGGCCACTGTGCGAATCAGAGACGGAAGATCACTTGATGATCTTGGTCACGTTGCCGGCGCCGACGGTGCGGCCGCCCTCGCGGATGGCGAACTTCAGCGCCTCTTCCATGGCGATCGGCTTGTTGAGGTGGACCGTCATGTGGGTGTTGTCACCGGGCATGACCATCTCGGTGCCCTCGGGCAGCTGCACCACGCCGGTCACGTCCGTCGTGCGGAAGTAGAACTGCGGGGAGTAGTTGCTGAAGAACGGCTTGTGACGGCCGCCCTCCTCCTTGGTGAGGACGTAGACGTTGGCCTCGAAGTCGGTGTGCGGGGTGACCGAACCCGGCTTGCAGAGGACCATGCCACGCTCGACGTCGTCCTTCTTGGTGCCGCGGAGCAGGATGCCGCAGTTCTCGCCCGCGCGACCCTCGTCGAGGATCTTGCGGAACATCTCGACACCGGTGACCGTGGTGGTCTGCTTCTTGTCGCGGATGCCGATGATGTCGACCTGCTCGCCGGTGCGGACGATGCCGCGCTCGATACGGCCGGTGACCACGGTGCCGCGGCCGGTGATCGTGAAGACATCCTCGATCGGCATGAGGAACGGCTTGTCGGTGGCGCGCTCCGGCTGCGGGATGTACTCATCGACGGCGTCCATGAGCTCGAGGATCGACTCGCCCCACTTGGCGTCGCCGTTCATGGCCGGGAAGGCGGCCACGCGCACGACCGGGCAGTCGTCGCCGTCGAACTCCTGGCTGGTCAGCAGCTCGCGGACCTCCATCTCGACGAGCTCGATGAGCTCCTCGTCGTCGACCATGTCGCACTTGTTGAGCGCGACGACGATCGCCGGGACGCCGACCTGGCGGGCCAGCAGCACGTGCTCGCGGGTCTGCGGCATCGGGCCGTCGGTGGCGGCGACCACGAGGATCGCGCCGTCCATCTGAGCCGCGCCGGTGATCATGTTCTTGACGTAGTCAGCGTGGCCGGGGCAGTCGACGTGCGCGTAGTGACGCGCTTCGGTCTGGTACTCGACGTGGGCGATCGAGATCGTGATGCCGCGCTGGCGCTCCTCGGGAGCCTTGTCGATCTGGTCGAACGCGGAGACGGCATTCAGGGTCGGGTACTTCTCGTGCAGCACCTTGGTGATCGCCGCGGTGAGCGTCGTCTTGCCGTGGTCGATGTGACCGATGGTGCCGATGTTGCAGTGCGGCTTGGTCCGCTCGAACTTGGCCTTTGCCACTTGGGTCCTCTTTCGTGTCCGCCCCGCTGGGTTGCGGCGGCGATTCGGGTGTTTGGTCCTGACTACTTGCCTGGTGCACGCACACAGGCGTACCCATCCAAGTCTTGTCTACGCCCGCTGGCGAGTCAAACTCGCCAGCGGCCGCAGGGAGGCGTAGGGAGGCGACTACTCGCCGCCACGCCCCTTGGCGATGATCTCGTCGGCGACCGACTTGGGAACCTCGCCGTAGGAGTGGAACTCCATCGAGTACGAGGCCTGACCGGACGTCTTGGACCGCAGGTCGCCGACGTAGCCGAACATCTCCGACAGCGGCACGAGGGCGCGCACGAGTTGGTTGCCGTGCTGCTCCTCCATGCCCTGGACGTGACCGCGACGGCTGTTGATATCGCCGATCACCGTGCCGAGGTACTCCTCGGGCGTGGTGACCTCGACGCCCATCAGCGGCTCGAGCAGGGCCGGGTCGGCCTTGCGCGCGGCCTCCTTGAACACCATCGAGCCCGCGATCTTGAACGCGAGTTCGCTGGAGTCGACGTCGTGGTAGGCGCCGTCCAGCAGCGTGACCTTGATGTCCTCAACCGGGTAGCCGGCGAGCGGGCCGAACTGCATGGCGTCCTTGACACCGGCGTCCACGGCCGGGATGTACTCGCGCGGGATGCGGCCACCGGTGACGGCGTTCACGAACTCGTAGCCCGTGCCGGCCGGCAGCGGCTCCAGCGAGATGATGACCTTGCCGTACTGGCCGGAGCCACCGGACTGCTTCTTGTGCGTGTACTCGGCCTTGTCGACCGTGCGGCGCAGCGTCTCGCGGTAGGCGACCTGCGGCTTGCCGATGTTCGCCTCGACCTTGAACTCGCGCTTCATGCGGTCGATGAGGATCTCCAGGTGGAGCTCGCCCATGCCGGCGATGATGGTCTGCCCGGTCTCCTCGTCGGTGTGGACGCGGAAGGTCGGGTCCTCCTCGGCCAACCGCTGGATCGCCATGGAGAGGCGCTCCTGGTCGGACTTGGTCTTCGGCTCGATCGCCTGCTCGATGACGGGGTTCGGGAACTCCATCGACTCGAGGATGATCGGGTTGGCCGGGTCGCACAGCGTCTCGCCGGTGGTGGTGTCCTTCAGGCCCATGACCGCGCAGATCATGCCGGCGCCGATGGCGTCGATCTCCTCACGCTTGTTGGCGTGCATCTGGTAGATCTTGCCGATCCGCTCCTTCTTGCCCTTCGTGGCGTTGAGGAGCTGCATGCCGGACTTCAGGACGCCGGAGTAGACACGCACGTAGGTCAGGCGACCCAGGTGCGGATCCGCGGCGATCTTGAACGCCAGCACCGACAGCGGCTCCTCGGTGGAGGGGTGACGCTCCAGGACGACCGACTCGTTGCCCGGCTTGAAGCCGGCGATCGCCGGGATGTCCAGCGGGGACGGCAGGTAGTCCAGGACGGCGTCCAGCATCGGCTGCACGCCCTTGTTCTTGAAGGACGTGCCGCAGACGACCGCGGTGATCTTGTTGGCGATGACGGCCCGACGGATGGCGGCCTTGATCTGCGGGATCGAGACCTCCTCGCCCTCCTCCTCGGCGAGCAGCCACTCCTCGGCGAACTCGTCGTCGTTGTCGGCGAGGACGTGGATGAGTTCCTCGCGAGCCTGGGCCGCGGCGTCCATCATGTCGGGAGCGATCTCCTCGACGGTGTAGTCCTCGCCGATCTTGGTCTCGCCCCGCCACATGAGCGCACGCATGCCGACGAGGTCGACGACGCCCTGGAAGTTGGACTCGGCGCCCACCGGGAGCTGGATGACGGCCGCGGTCGCGTTGAGGCGCTCGCGGATCGTCTTGACGCAGAAGTCGAAGGACGCGCCCGTGCGGTCCAGCTTGTTGATGTAGCAGATGCGCGGGACGCCGTACTTCGTCGCCTGACGCCACACCGTCTGGCTCTGGGGCTCGACGCCGGCCACACCGTCGAACACGGCGACCGCACCGTCGAGGACGCGCAGCGACCGCTCGACCTCGACCGTGAAGTCGACGTGGCCGGGCGTGTCGATGATGTTGATCTGGGTGCCCTTCCAGAAGCACGTCGTCGCGGCGGACGTGATCGTGATGCCGCGCTCCTGCTCCTGCTCCATCCAGTCCATCGTCGCGGCGCCGTCGTGCACCTCGCCGATCTTGTAGTTGATGCCCGTGTAGAACAGGACGCGCTCGGTAGTGGTGGTCTTGCCCGCGTCGATGTGGGCCATGATGCCGATGTTGCGGACCTTCGCCAGGTCGGTCGAAATGTCAATGGCCACGATTAGGGCTCCTCAAGTTCTTTGGTCGTTCGTGCGGCGTGGGCAGCGACGAGGCCCCCCTTCGCGCAGGGCGAAGGAGAGCCTCGACGTGAATCACCAGCGGTAGTGGGCGAAGGCGCGGTTGGCCTCGGCCATCTTGTGGGTGTCCTCGCGCTTCTTCACGCTGGCTCCGAGGCCGTTGCTGGCGTCGAGGAGCTCGTTCATGAGGCGCTCGGTCATGGTCTTCTCTCGGCGCTGCCGGCTGTAGCCGACGAGCCAGCGCATGGCCAGCGTGGTGGCACGGGCGGGCTTGACCTCGACCGGAACCTGGTAGGTCGCGCCGCCGACGCGGCGGGACTTGACCTCGACCGCGGGCCGGATGTTGTCCAGGGCCTTCTTGAGGGTCTGCACGGGGTCAACGCCGGTCTTGGTCCGCGTGCCCTCGAGAGCGCCATAGACGATGTTCTGCGCGGTGGTCTTCTTGCCGTCCAGCAGGATCTTGCTGACCAGCTGGGACACCAGCGGCGAGCCGTAGACCGGGTCGACGACGATCGGCCGCTTGGGGGCCGGGCCCTTGCGAGGCATGCTTTATCCCTTCTTCGCGCCGTAGCGGCTGCGAGCCTGCTTGCGGTTCTTGACACCCTGGGTGTCGAGCGAGCCGCGGATGATCTTGTAGCGAACGCCCGGCAGGTCCTTCACACGGCCGCCACGCACGAGCACCATCGAGTGCTCCTGCAGGTTGTGGCCGACGCCCGGGATGTACGCCGTGACCTCGACACCCGAGGACAGGCGCACACGCGCCACCTTGCGAAGCGCCGAGTTCGGCTTCTTCGGGGTGGTGGTGTACACACGCGTGCACACGCCGCGACGCTGGGGCGAGCCCTTGAGCGCGGGCGTCTTGTTCTTGCTGACCTTGTCAGTGCGGCCCTTGCGGACCAACTGCTGGATGGTAGGCACCGGCTGGCATTCCTTCGTTTGGTTCCTTCTGGACGCCCTCGCGGACGTTGGTCTGGCGTGCGGCTCCCCGGGGCGAGGCGCGGAAGGGCAAGCCTCGCGTCCGTCGGATCGTCGCTGGTGTCCGCGCCCGCTGACCGCCTGGTCGCGCTGGGCGGGGACGTCGGTTCGGTCTCCCGAACACAACGAATAAGACTAGTGGTTAGCCCCTGCGACACAAAATCGTGACCGCGTGGCATTACTAGCCGAAACGTCGGCGGCTACGGTACTACGTTCACCCTGGCCCCTCCAAACTGCACGTTTCCCACACTCCGCCCGCGGACGCCGCGGGAGGACTTGAATGGTGACGAGGCCATTGGGCCCCACGCGGAGGGGGTTGTCATGAGCATGTCGTCGTCCACCCAGGTGCAGGTCGCGATCGAGGTGGACGGGAGGTCGGTGACGGTCGCCGCCGGGACGACGATCCTCCAGGCCGCCCGGACGGCGGGCATCGCGATCCCGTCCCTGTGCCAGGACGTGAGGCTGGAGCGCTCCAACGGCACCTGCGGGTTGTGCGTCGTCGAGATCGGCGACGAGGCGCGCGAGGTGAAGAGCTGCATCACGCCGGTCTCCGAGGGGATGCGCATCCGGACGCGGTCGGTCACGTTGGACGCCTACCGCAAGGTCCGCATGGAGCAGTTGCTCTGCGACCACAACGCCGACTGCATCGCCCCGTGCCAGGAGGCGTGCCCCGCCGGCATCGACATCCAGCGCTATCTGGCGCTCGTCGCGGACGGCAACCTGGCGGCGGCCGTCCGGGTGATCAAGGACAAGAACCCCTTCCCTGCGGTGTGCGGCCGCGTGTGCCCCCACGCCTGCGAGGCGGCCTGCCGCCGCAACCTCGTCGATTCCCCCGTCGCCATCAATCACGTCAAGCGCTTCGCCGCCGACCACGACCTCGCCTCCGGCCACCCCTGGATCCCGCGCGTGGGCGAGCCCACCGGCCGGCGCATCGCCATCGTCGGGGCGGGTCCCTCGGGGTTGTCGGCGGCGTTCTACTGCGCGCTGGCCGGCCACACCGTCACCGTCTTCGAGCGCCAGCCGAAGGCGGGCGGGATGATGCGCTACGGCATCCCGGAGTACCGGCTGCCGAAGGCGACCCTGGACGCCGAAATCGCCACGATCGAGGCCCTGGGCGTCTCCATCGTCACCGGGCGCTCGTTGGGTACCCATCTGCACCTGGAGGATCTGCAGCGGGACTTCGACGCCGTCTACTTGGCCATCGGCTCGTGGCGGGCCACCCCCATGCAGATCCACGGAGAGAACTCCCCCGGCGTGCTGCTCGGCATCAACTACCTGGAGAAGGTCGCGAAGGGCGACGATCCAGCCCTGGGCAGCGATGTCGTCGTGATCGGCGGCGGCAACACCGCCATCGACTGCGTCCGCACCGCGCTGCGCAAAGGCGCCGACCGCGTCCGCCTCGTCTACCGCCGCACCCGCGCCGAGATGCCCGCCGACCCCCGGGAGGTCGCCGAAGCGTTGGCCGAGGGCGTCGAGATGGTCTTCCTCGCGGCCCCGCACGCGATCGAGACCGAGGGCGACCGCAAGCGCCTGCACTGCATCCGCATGGAGCTGGGCGAGCCCGACCGATCCGGACGCCGGCGTCCGGTACCCCTCGACGGCAGCGACTTCTACCTCGAGGCCGACACGATCATCGGCGCCATCGGGCAGAGCACGAACACGCAATTCCTCTACCACGACCTGCCGGTCCGCCTGAACAAGTGGGGCGACATCGACATCGACGGGGCCACGATGGCGGCGTCCGAGGCCAAGATCTTCGCCGGCGGCGACTGCGTGACCGGACCGGCGACGGTGATCCAGGCGGTGGCGGCCGGACGCCGTGCCGCCCAGGCGATGACCGACTTCGTGACCCACGGCTACGTGGCGCCCGAGCGCCGCGTCTACAACTGCAGCCGCGGGTCGCTGGAGGATCTCCCGCGGGCGGAATTCGAGCACATCCCGCGCCTGTCCCGCACGGCCATGCCCGAACTGCCCCTGACCGACCGCCGGGACTTCTCCGAGGTCGAACTCGGCCTGGACGAGGCTACCGCCCGCGCCGAGGCGCGCCGGTGCCTGCGGTGCAGTTGCCGGGAGCGCTTCACCTGCACGCTGCGGCACGAGGCCACCCATCAGGGCGTCCACTACGTCGAACCGCTTCACGTGCGGCCGTTCACTCCGGTGGCGCGCGACCACCCCTTCATCGTCCGCGACCCCAACAAGTGCATCTCGTGCGGACGCTGCGTCGCGGCCTGCGCCCAGATCGAGGGTCCGGGCGTGCTGGCCTTCCAGTTCGTCGACGGCCGGCTCACCGTCGGCACCCACGACGGCCGTCCGCTGGACCAGACCGACTGCGTCTCCTGCGGCCAGTGCGTCACGGCCTGCCCCTGCGGCGCCCTGGAGTTCGTCCGCGAGCGCGGACGCGTCTTCCGCGCCATCAACGACCCCGACAAGGTGGTCGTGGGATTCGTGGCACCGGCCCCGCGCTCGGTGATCGCCGAGCGTTACGGGGTCGGGTTCTCGGACGCCTCGGCCTTCCTCGCCGGCATGATGCGCGCGGTGGGCTTCGACCGCGTGTTCGACTTCAGCTTCGCGGCCGACCTCACGGTCATGGAGGAGGCCACCGAACTGCTGAGGCGCGCGACCAGCGGTGGCGTCCTGCCGCAGTTCACGTCGTGTTGCCCCGGCTGGGTCAACTTCGCCGAACGCCGCTACCCGGGCATCCTCCCCCACCTGTCCACGTGCAAGTCGCCGCAACAGATGATGGGCGCCACGGTGAAGTCCCACTACGCCGCCCGCTTCGGCGTCCCGGTGGACAAGCTCTACACCGTCTCGATCGTCCCGTGCCTCGCCAAGAAGTACGAGGCCGCGCGCCCCGAGTTCGCGCCGGACGGCGTCCGGGACGTAGATGCCGTGCTCACGACGAGCGAGTTCATCGAGATGGTCGAGATGCTGCGGCTCGATCCCGACGCCATCGCCCCGGCCACCTTCGACGAGCCGTACGCCCGGGTTACCGGCGCGGGGGTCATCTTCGGCGCGTCGGGCGGGGTCGCGGAAGCCGCCCTGCGCATGGCCTCGGAGCGGATCACGGGCACCCCGCTGGCGCACCCGCTGGAGTTCACGGAGGTCCGGGGCCTCGACGCGGTGCGGGAGGCACAGATTACGCTGGGCGGACGGACCACGCGCATCGCCGTCATCTCCGGGCTCGCGAACGCCGAGCCGCTCGTGCGGCGGGTCCTGGCCGGCGAGGACACCGGCTATCACCTGGTCGAGATCATGGCCTGTCCGGGCGGCTGCATCTCCGGCGCGGGCAACCCGCTCATGACGGAGGGCGACGAGGTCCGCAAACGGCAGCAGGTGCTGTTCGACATCGACTCGGCGTCCACCTACCGCACGGCGCAGGAGAACCCCGACATCCAACGCCTCTACGACGACTTCTTCGGCGAGCCCAACTCGCCGCTGGCCCACCGCCTGCTGCACACGTCGTACGCGCCGGTCGGCGGGTCGACGCCATGACCCGGACGCCGCGGCGGGCGGCCGCGTCCGCGTTCTGGGGCAGCGCCGTGGAGTACTACGACTTCACGCTGTTCGCGACGGCCTCGGCGCTGTTCCTGGGTCCGGCGTTCTTCGCCCCACTGGGCCCGGGGGCCGAGACGCTCGCCGCACTGGCGACGTTCGGGGTCGCCTTCGCCGCCCGCCCGCTGGGTGCGGTGGCGTTCGGGCACCTCGGCGACCGGGTGGGCCGCACCCCGGCGCTGGTCTGGTCGCTGCTCACGATGGGGCTGGCCACCCTCGGGATCGGCGTCCTGCCGTCGTACGCGAGCATCGGTGTGGCCGCCCCGATCCTCCTGGTCGCGCTGCGCCTGGCGCAGGGGCTGTCGGCGGGCGCCGAGCAGGCCAGCTCCAACACCCTCACCCTCGAGCACGCCCCCGCCGGACGCCGCGCCAGCTACGCCGCCTGGACGATGCAGGGGACCGCGCTGGGCACGCTGGGCGGCAAGGTGGCGTTCCTCGCGTTGGCGCTGCTCCCGAAGGAGGTCCTGCTCGCCTGGGGCTGGCGGCTGCCCTTCCTTGTGGCCGGCCCGCTCCTGCTCGTCGCGCTGGTCATCCGCACCCGCGTCGCCGATCCCCCGGCGTTCCGACCGGACGCCGCCCCGCGCGTCCCCGTCGGGGTGGTGCTGACGCGGCACCCGCGCGCGGTCGTCCGGGTCGCCGTCGCCTCGCTCGTCGCCGTCGGCGGCGCCGCGCTCAACGTGTACGGCCTGGCCTACGCGACCGCCACGCGCGCCCTCGACCCGAGCGCCTACCTCGCGGTGCTCGTCGCGGTGACCGCCGGGACGCTCGTCCTCCAGCCGGCCTGGGCGGCCCTGTCGGACCGGCTCGGGCGCCGGGTGGTGTTCGTCGGGTGCGCCCTGGCGTCCGCGGCGCTGGCGTTCGGGTTCGTCCGGTCGATCGCGACCGGACACCCCCTGATCCTGCTGGCCGGCGCGGGCGCCTTCGCCGTCGCCTGGTCCGGCGCGAACGCCGTGGGCGCTGCCCTCTTCGGCGAGCAGTTCCCGACCCCGGTGCGCGCCACCGGGACCGCCCTGGCCACCCAGCTCGGCATGGTGCTCGTCGGCTTCGCGCCGACCCTCATGACCGCCCTCCAGGCGAGCACGGGGCTGTGGTTCGTGCCGGCGGGGTTCGCGGCCACGTGCCTGCTAGCCGCCGCCGTCGCCGGCTGGCTGGCCCCCGAGACGGCCGGCAGCCCGCTGGAGGAACTCGGCCGCGGGGACCTGACTCCCGCCCGCTGACCGCTCGTGCCCGCCGGCCGGGCCACGGCGTCCGGACCCGGACAACGCACGAGGGCGCCCCGACCGGGACGCCCTCGCAACGCAGGATTCAGCGCAGCTCGCCGATGTCGAACTCGTCGAGCGCGACCGAGGCGGCCGAGCCCGTCATGTCGTAGTCGTACGGGTCGTACGACAGGTCGTACGCCGCCGCGCGCGCCTCCGCGGTGGGCTCCACCCGAATGTTGCGGTAGCGGTCGAGACCGGTACCCGCCGGGATCAGCTTGCCGAGGATGACGTTCTCCTTCAGGCCGACGAGCTTGTCCGACTTGGCGTGGATCGCCGCGTCGGTCAGGACCTTGGTCGTCTCCTGGAAGGACGCCGCCGACAGCCACGACTCGGTGGCCAGCGACGCCTTGGTGATGCCCATCAGCACCGGACGGCCCTGGGCGGGCGTCCGCCCCTCGGTCACCGCCGCACGGTTCTCCGCCTCGAACAGCGAGCGGTCGACCAGGTCGCCGGGCAGGATGTTCGTGTCGCCGGACTCGATGACCGTCACGCGGCGCAGCATCTGCCGGATGATGATCTCGATGTGCTTGTCGTGGATCGGCGCGCCCTGCGTGCGGTACACCGCCTGCACCTCGTCGACCAGGTACTCCTGCACCTTGCGGAGGCCGTTGACGCGCAGGATGTCCTGCGGATCCTTGATGCCCGCCGTGAGCTGCTGACCCGCCTCGACGTGGACGCCGTCGGCGATCACGTGCTTCTCGAGGTTGGCGTCGTCCCACTCCAGGCGCACGCGGCGCGGCAACGGGTACTCCAGATCCTCTTCGCCGTCGTCGCGGACGATGACGAGCTTGCGGCTGCGGTCGCCCTCCTCGATCCGGACGCGGCCCGCCGCCTCGGCGATGGGCGCCTTGCCCTTGGGCGTCCGGGCCTCGAAGAGCTCCTGGACACGCGGCAGACCCTGCGTGATGTCGTCGCCAGCCACACCACCGGTGTGGAAGGTACGCATCGTGAGCTGGGTGCCGGGCTCGCCGATGGACTGCGCCGCGACGATGCCGACCGCCTCGCCGACGTCGACCAGCTTGCCGGACGCCAGCGAGCGCCCGTAGCAGGCCGCGCAGGTGCCGGTGGCCGCCTCACAGGTGAGCACGGACCGGACGCGCACCTCGGTGATACCCGCAGCGATGAGGCGCGAGATCACGACGTCGCCCAGGTCGGTGCCCGCCGGCGCGAGGACCTCGCCGGTGGCGTCGGTGACGTCGGAGGCCAGCGTGCGGGCGTAGACCGACGTGTCGAGGTTGTGGGCGACGCCGATGCGTCCGTCCCGGCCCTCGGCCACGATCGACTTCAGCAGGCCACGCTCGGTGCCACAGTCCTCCTCGCGGATGATGACGTCCTGGGAGACGTCGACCAGGCGCCGCGTCAGGTAGCCGGAGTCGGCGGTCCGCAGGGCGGTGTCCGCCTGGCCCTTACGGCCACCGTGGGTCGAGATGAAGTACTCCAGCACCGACAAGCCCTCACGGAAGTTGGACTTGATCGGACGCGCGATGATCTCGCCCTTCGGGTTGGCCACCAGGCCACGCATGGCGGCGATCTGACGCATCTGCGTCATGTTTCCGCGGGCGCCGGAGTGGACCATCATGAAGATGGGGTTGTCCTTGGTGAAGTTCGCCTCCATCGCCGCGGTCAGCTCGTTGGTGGCGTCGGTCCACAGCTGGACGAGCTCCTGCTGACGCTCCTCCTCGGTGACCTTGCCGCGCTCGAACTGGCGCGTGATCTTGCTCGCCTTCGCGTCGTACGCGGCGAGGATCTCGGGCTTGGACGCCGGGGTCTGGACGTCGGAGATCGACACCGTCACGCCGGAGCGCGTGGCCCACTTGAAGCCGATGTCCTTCAGCTTGTCGAGGGTCCGGGCGACGTCGACCTTCGGGTACTTCTCGGCGAGGTCGTTGACGATCTGGCCGAGCTTCTTCTTGCCGACCTCGCTGTTGATGTACGGGTAGTCCTTCGGCAGCGCCTCGTTGAACAGGGCGCGGCCCAGCGTGGTCTCGATCAGGAACGAGCCGTCCGGGCGCAGCGCGACGCCAGCCGGCGGCACGTTGTCCTTGATCCGCAGCGTGATGCGCGACCCGATGGCGATCTCGCCCCGGTCGAACGCCATGTAGGCCTCGTCCTTGCCGACAAACGCGCGACCCTCGCCCGGCTGCCCCTCCACCATCGTGGTGAGGAAGTAGTGGCCGATGATCATGTCCTGCGTGGGCAGGGTGACCGGACGGCCGTCCGCGGGCTTGAGGATGTTGTTGGTCGACAGCATCAGGATGCGCGCCTCGGCCTGGGCCTCGGCGGACAGCGGCAGGTGCACGGCCATCTGGTCGCCGTCGAAGTCGGCGTTGAACGCGGTGCAGACCAGCGGGTGGAGCTGGATCGCCTTGCCCTCGATGAGCTGCGGCTCGAACGCCTGGATGCCGAGGCGGTGCAGCGTGGGCGCACGGTTCAGCAGCACCGGGTGCTCGGCGATGACCTCTTCGAGGACGTCCCACACGACCGGACGCTGACGCTCCACCATCCGCTTGGCGGACTTGATGTTCTGGGCCAGGTTCAGGTCGTCCAGCCGCTTCATGACGAACGGCTTGAACAGCTCCAGCGCCATGTTCTTCGGCAGGCCGCACTGGTGCAGCTTGAGCTGCGGGCCGACGACGATGACCGAACGGCCGGAGTAGTCGACGCGCTTGCCGAGCAGGTTCTGGCGGAACCGGCCCT
>CAYZXQ010000025.1:0-33640 GCA_964482465.1 uncultured Nigerium sp.
TAATCAGCGGTTCCCTAGCTTGACCTGGGTCAAGGAATCCTCCAAATCCCTTTTCTAGGGTGTCCGGGACCGGGCGCGCATGGGCGCGCGCCCCGACGGAACGGACTCTCCCGTGTTCTGTTACCAGTGTGAGCAGACCGACCGCAGCGACCTCGCGATCCTCGGCTGCCACTCCGCCAAGGGCAATTGCGGCAAGGACTCCACCACCGCGGCCCTCCAGGACGTCCTCGTACACGTCTGTTTGGGCATCGGCCAGTACGCCACCCGCCTGCGGGCGCTCGGGCGTGCCGACAGCAGCTACGCCGACCAGGCGTCCTACTGGTTCTTCACGACCCTCACCAACGTCAACTTCAACCCGACCAAGTTCGTCGCGTTCATCGGCGAGGCCTACGCCCTCCAGCAGAAGGCCAAGGCGGCCTACGAGGCGGCCGCGGGCGCGGACGCCGAGACGATCCGCGGCGCCGCCGAGTTCGTCCCGGCGACGACGCTGGCCGAACTCGTCGCGCAGGCCCCGGCCGTCGCCGTCGACGCCGGGATCGACGTGCTGGGCCCCGACGTCATCGGCATCCGCAACCTCAACCTCTACGGGCTCAAGGGCGTCTGCGCCTACACCCACCACGCGAACGTCCTGGGCTACCGGACCGACGAGGTGGACGCGGGCATCGAGTCCGCGCTCGCGTTCCTGGCCGACCCGCCCACCGAGCTGCAGCCGCTGCTCGACCACGCGCTGGCGCTGGGCGCGCTCAACCTGAAGGTCATGGAGCTGCTGGACGCCGCCAACACCGGTTCCTTCGGCACCCCCGAGCCGACCGCCGTCCGCGTCAGCCCCCTCGCCGGCAAGGCCCTGCTGGTGTCCGGCCACGACCTGGGCGACCTCAAGGCGATCCTGGAAGCCACCGAGGGCACCGGCATCAACGTCTACACCCACGGCGAGATGCTCCCCGCGAACGCCTACCCCGGCCTGAAGAAGTACGCCCACCTCGCGGGCAACTTCGGCGGCGCGTGGCAGGACCAGCAGACCGACTTCGCGAAGTTCCCCGGTCCGATCATCTTGACCAGCAACTGCCTGATCGAGCCGCAGCCCGCCTACCGCGGCCGCATCTTCACGATGGGCCCTGTCGGCTGGCCGGGCATCCGTCACCTGACGGCCGCCGACCTGCCGCTGGCGATCCGCGCCGCCCAGGCCCTGCCGGGCTTCGCCGAGGACGCCGAGGAGCAGACGATCCTCATCGGCTTCGCGCGGGACGCTGTGCTGGGCGTGGCTGACAAGGTGATCGACGCGGTCAAGGCCGGTGACATCAGCCGGTTCCTGCTCATCGGCGGCTGCGACGGCGCCGTCCCGGGACGCAACTACTACACCGACGTCGCCACCCAGGCCGCGGACGACACCGTCCTGCTCACCCTCGGCTGCGCCAAGTACCGGTTCAACAAGCAGCCCTTCGGCGACATCGGCGGCATCCCCCGCCTGCTGGACGTCGGGCAGTGCAACGACTCCTACTCGGCGCTGCGCATCGCCATGGCGCTCGCGGACGCCTTCGAGTGCGGCGTCAACGACCTGCCGCTGAGCCTGTTCGTGTCGTGGTTCGAGCAGAAGGCGGCCGCCGTGCTGCTCACCCTGCTGGCGCTCGGCATCAAGCACATCCGCCTCGGCCCGACGCTGCCGGCGTTCCTGACGCCCGCCGCCGTCGACGTGCTCGTAGAGGCCTTCGCGATCAAGCCCATCGGCGATCCCGCCGAGGACCTGGCGAACGCGATGGCCGGCGCCTGATGTCGGAGGAGTTCGGTCCGTCCGTCGTGCTGGCCACGGCGGACGGGCAGACCCGCACGTTCGGCGTCCGCCCCGGCCAGTCCGTGGTCGAGGCGGCGGCGGACGCCGGCACGGTGATTCCGTCGCTGTGCCGGCAAGGGTCCTGCGGGACATGCGTCGGGCACGTCACGTCGGGGGAGTACGCGCTGCGGCCCTTCAGCCCGGACGCCCTCGGTGCGGGCGTCGAGAACGGGACGGTCCTGCTGTGCTGTGCCGAGCCCACCACGGACGTCGAGGTCCGGCTGGCCTACGGGGCCGACCGGCTGGCGTCCGCGGCCCCGCCGGAACGTACCGCGACCATCACCGCCCTGGCCGAGGTGACCCCCGGCGTCTACCGGCTCACGCTCACCCTCGACCCCGACGACACCTACGGGGCGGGCGCCGAGTTCGAGGCGGGCCAGTTCATGCAACTGGAGGCCCCCGGGACGGGCGTCCTGCGCGCCTACTCGATGGCCAACACGGCCAACTGGGACGGCACGCTGGAGTTCCTCATCCACCACGTGCCCGGCGGGGTGTTCACCGACTGGCTCGCGAGGTCGGCGTCCGTGGGCGACCGGCTGCGGGCGGTCGGTCCGCAGGGGGCGTTCGGCCTGGTGGAGAACGGGATGCGGCCGCGCTGGTTCCTCGGGGGCGGGTGCGGGTTCGCACCGTTGCTGTCGATGATGAAACGCATGGCCGAGTGGGGCGACCCGCAGCCGGTCCGGCTGTATTTCGGCGTCAACACCTCCGACGCGCAGTTTGCGGACGGCGACATCGCCGACCTGCTGGGGCTGCTGCCGCAACTGGAGGTCACGAGCTGCGTGTGGCGTCCGGACGGCGAACTGACCGACGGCGGGGAGCGGTGGTGCCGGATGCCGGGGACGTCGGTGGACGCGTTCGTCGCCGACGTCGCGCAGGCCCCGGAGACCCCGGACGTCTACGTGTGCGGCCCGCCCGGGATGATCTCCGCGCTGGAGGCCCGGCTGCAGGAACTCGGCGTCGATCCGGCGTTCCTCCACGCCGAACGCATCGCGGCCAACTGAGGATCAGGGTCGGTCCGGGAGCCGGAAGACGAAGTCGCACTCGGGCGCGCCGCGCCCGAGTGTGCCGGTCCGGACCATCCGCACGCCGCCGGGGAGGCGTCCGATGATGAGGTCGTCGCCGTGGCAGGCGAGCTGGGTCAACTCGGGAGCCCCGACGTGCGCGAAGACCCGGTGGTAGAAGCAGGCGCGCGCGGTGCAGGCCAGCGCGGTGGGCTGCACCTCGACCTCCCAGGTCCACCCCGGCGCGGGGAATACCCGCGTGACCACCCAGCCGACGATGCGCCGGGTCACCGGCCAGGGCAACGGGAGGCGTCCGAACACCGCCGCGGCGCGGGCGAGCGGGCGCACCTGGTGCTCCTCCAAGAGCTTCAGGATCGCGACCGGATCGGCGTGCCCGCGGGCCGTCAGGGCGCGGTGGGCGGCGAGGGTGGGGGCCGCCGAGCGTTCGAGGTGGAACGCGAGCGTCGCGCCCGCGACCGGGAATGTGCGCATCTGGGCGAGGGCGTCGGGGAACTCGCGCTCCATGGCGGCGAGCACGCGCCTGCCTTCCGCCGGTCCGAGCACGCGGCGCAGCGACGTCGCCCAGGAACGACGGAACGACAGCTTCGGCGATGCGGCCACGGGGACCAGCCTCTCACCTGACGCCGCGGTCGTGCAGCGGCCGGCTCAGCGATGGAGCCGACGCCAGGCCAACTCCGCGAGCGCGGCGGCCTGGCGTGGGAGCACCGCGTCATCGAAGTGGACCTGGGCGGAGTGGTTCCACGGCTCGGTGCGCCAGTCCCGGTCCGGCGGGGTGCAGCCCAGGAAGACGAAGCAGCCCGGCACCTGCTCAAGGACATAGGAGAAGTCCTCCGCGCCCATCCAGGGATGGGGTGCGGGAACGTAGTCGGCACCCACGAGGTCGGTCAGGACACCGGCGACGAATGCGGCCTCGTCGGGGTCGTTCATCGTGACGGGGTAGTCGACCACGAAGGTCGTCTCGGCGGTGCAGCCGTGCGCGGCGGCGATGCCGGACGCCAGCCGCTCCGTCTCACCGGCCATGGTGGCGGTGGCCTCCGCCGAGAGGGTCCGGACGGTCGCCGACAGCGAGGCCTCGCCCGGGATGACGTTGACGGCCTCCCCCGCGCGGAGCCTGGTCACGGTGAGGACGACGGGGTCGAACACGGAGAACCTGCGGGTGACCATGGTCTGCAGGGCGGTCCCGAGTTCGAGGAGCGCGGCGACGGGATCGACGGCGGTGTGCGGCTGCGACCCGTGTCCGCCGCGGCCCCGGATCGTCACGTGCAGTTCGTTGGCACCCGCCATCAGCGCCCCCGGGCGGGTGGTGAACTCGCCGAAGCGGCCGGTCTGGACGTGGACGCCGTACGCCGCGACGACCCGCTCGCCCGCGGCGTCCAACACCCCCTCGGCGATCATCTCGCGCGCGCCGCCCGCTCCCTCCTCGCCGGGCTGGAACATGAAGACGACCGAGCCGGGCAACTCCGCACGGCGCTCGGCGAGCAGGCGGGCGGCGCCGACGAGCCCGGCCATGTGAAGGTCGTGCCCGCACGCGTGCATAGCGCCGGTGGTGGCGGCGTAGGCAAGCCCGGTGTCCTCGACGAGCGGGAGGGCGTCCATGTCGCCGCGCAGCAGCACGGCCGGCCCCGGACGCCCGCCGCGGAGGACGGCGGTGAGGGCGGTGGAGGAGCGTCCGAGGGTCACGTCGAGGCCCAGCGGCTCCAGCTCGGCGAGCAGCCGAGCCTGCGTGCGCGGCAGCTGGAGGCCGATCTCGGGATCGGCGTGGAGCTCGCGACGAAGCCGGGACAGGTCGTGGGCGAGGGCGTCCGCTGCGGCGGTAAAGGGCATGAAACGACCCTATCTCGCCCTGCGAGGACGCAATTGGGACCAACCCGTACGCATCGGGGGCGCTGGCCCCTACGATTGAGCAACTCTTGACTCGCCGTCATCGCAGACGTCAGGGAGACGAGGTCACACCATGAGTATCGCGGTCCGCCGCCTGACCCCGGCCGACGACCTGGCCGGTTGGATCGCTGCGCACTGGCATGGGGACGTGATCGTCATCCGCGAGCGAGCGTTCCGCGCCGAGGAGCTCGACGGCTTCGTGGCCGTCCGCAACGGGATCGTGGGCGGCGTCTTGTCGTTCGTGGCGATGGAGGACACGCTCCAGTTGGTGTCGCTCGACGCGTCCTACCGCCGCGAGGGCATCGGGACGAGCCTCGTGGCCGCCGCCGTGGCGCACGCCGGGGAGCTCGGCCTGCGCCGGGTGGTCCTGACGACGACGAACGACAACGCGACGGCGCTCATCTTCTGGCAGCGGCTGGGGTTCCGGCTGGTGGCGCTGCGTCCGGGCGCGATCGACCGCACCCGGCACCTCAAGCCCACGCTGCCGGAACTCGGCGAGAACGACATCCCGATCCGCGACGAACTGGACCTGGAGCTGCTTCTTCCCTGACCCGGGCGGGGATGGCGGTCCGGGAGGCGACCGAGCCGCGGGCGGGCGTCCGCTTCGGCTTGACGGGTCCGCTAGCCTCCCCCCAACGCACGAGAGGACGCGCCATGGACCCCAAGAACTTCGTCACCAATGACCACATCTGGGATCGGATTCGCACCGAGGCGACTGCGGACGCCGCGGCCGAGCCCGCGCTGGCCGGCTGGCTGAACACGGTGATCCTCGGCCACCACGCCTTCGGCGACGCGCTGTCGTTCATCCTGTCCACGAAGCTGGAGAGCGCGACGCTGAACGCCCTCACGCTGCGCGACCTCATCACCGAGGTGTTCTGGCAGCAGGAGCCGGTCCTGGCGGCCGTCCTGGACGACCTGCAGGCGGTCGTGCACCGCGATCCGGCCTGCCGCGGCTACAGCCAGCCGCTGCTCTACTTCAAGGGTTTCCACGCGATCCAGGCGCACCGCGTCGCGCACGCCTACTGGACGCAGGGCCGCGAACCGCTGGCGCTCTACCTGCAGAGCCGCATCTCCGAGGTGTTCGCCGTCGACATCCATCCGGGCGCCCGGATCGGCAAGGGCGTCATGTTCGATCACGCCACCAGCGTCGTGATCGGCGAGACGGCCGTGATCGGGGACGACTTCTCGATGCTGCACGAGGTGACCCTGGGCGGGTCCGGCAAGGAGGGTGGCGACCGCCACCCGAAGATCGGACGCGGCGTGATGATCGGCGCGGGCGCGAAGGTGCTGGGCAACATCAAGATCGGCGAGGGCGCGAAGATCGGCGCGGGGTCCGTCGTGCTCAAGGACGTCGAGCCCTTCACCACCGTCGCCGGCGTGCCCGCGAAGCCCGTCAGCGTCTCGCCCCACGCCCTGCCGGCATTCGAGATGGATCAGTCCCTGGACGACTGCTGAGCGCACGCGTTCAAGAACGCCAGCCCCATTCACCGAAGCGGTCCGCAGACCAGCCCACGCACGGTTGCCGAGGTCAGGGTCGGACGGGCGAGAGCCCGCGGCGTCCGGCGTGGACCGGTAGGGAATCCGGCGGACGGCGGGAGCCCGGCCGGGCTGGCCGACTCCCGCTCAGACGCCGAGCGCCGGCGGCTCCCCGGCCAGGGCCGCCAGCGCGTCGATGAGGCGCGCCCGCACCGGACGCGCCCGCTCAGCGATGGCGCGCTGCTCTCGGACGTGCTCGGCCTTGCCCTCGGGGGTCTCGACCGGGATGTTGGTGAGGCCCAGCGACCTCACGTCGTACGGCGAACTGCGCATGTCCAGTAGGCGCGCCGCGCGGGCGACGTCGAAGGCGTCCAGCACCATCGCGGACGGCACCCCGGGGCTGAGCTTGAACGCCCAGCGATAGAGGTCCATGGCGCCGCCGTGGAGGCACCCCGGCTGCTCGTTGTCGGCTTGATGCTCGCGGTCGGGGGTCGTCAGGTTGCGCGGACGTGCGTCCGGGGTGAAGAACCGGAACGCGTCGAAGTGCGTGCAGCGGATCTCGTGGGCCTCGACCACCGCGTCGGTCTGGGCGGGCGAGAGCCGCAGCGGCAGGGACTGGTGGCGGATCGCCTCGGGGGGCAGCCGGTAGACCATTGCCCATTCGTGCAGCCCGAAGCACGCGAACGAGGGTTCGCGCGCGTGCGTCGCGCGCAGCACATCGAGGGCGAAGCGGACGCCGTGGCCCCGGCTGGCGCGGAACTCGGCGACGTCGAGGAAGGTGCGTCCGGACGCCGTGGCGTAGTGCCGCCACAGGGCGTGCTCGGGGGCGTCGAGGAGCGCCACGTCCGGTCCGGGGTGCCACCGGGCGAGCTGGGAGGGACGAAACCCGTAGTACTCGAACAGAAAGTCCTCGACCGGGTGTTTCTCCCCACGGCGGCGCCGGGCCAGGTGGGCGTCCGTCGCCGACGCCGCGCGCGCCCGATGGGCCTCGGCGAGCGGCAGCCATTGCTCGCGCGCCAGCACCTCCATGGGCCTCATCGTAGGGCGCGGCGGCCTTCGTCGGCGCTGCCTGGCCCACCGGCGCCGCGGCTCATGCGCGAGCCACGGGAGCAGGGATCGAGGAGTGCAGGGATCGAAGTGCGACAGCACGGCTCCGGGCCGACCCAGGGCCCCCACCGGCGGGAAGTGACCCGCCCACCGACTCACTTCGGGGCCCGCCGACCCCACGGGTCCAGGGCCTAACCCGCCGACCCACACGGGGCCAAGCGCACCCTGCGCAGGACCCTGCGCGCCTCGTCAGGTTGCGCGCCGACCCCACGGGCCAGGGCTCACCCACCATCCCCCACAGGCCGGAAGTGACCCGCCCACCGACTCAGATCGGGTCGAACCGCCGACCGACCAGATCAGGGGCGGCCCACCGTACGCTCCAGGAACGCCAGGATGTCGCCGGTCACCTCCTCGCGGTTGGTCTCGTTGAGCAACTCGTGCCGGGCGTCGGGGTAGAGCAGGACCGTCACGTCCCGAACGCCGGCCGCCCGGTACCGCTCGGCGACGAACCCAGGACCGGCGGCGTCCGGACCCGCGACGGGATCGCGATCCCCGCTGATCAGGAGGATCGGCAGATCGGCCCGCACCCGCGCGACGGCGGCGGGATCGGATGCCGGGCGGAGCGTCTCCATGCCGACGAAAGGACCGCCCTGCCATCCGCAGGCGGGATCGGCGACGTAGGCGTCCACCTCGGCGGGGTCGCGACTCAGCCACTCGAAACCGGTGCGCTGCTCGAACCCGGCGTTGAAGGCGGACAGGTCGGCCGGTTCGGGCGCGCCCAGCAGGTCGACCAGACCCGCGACGTCGGTGGAGCCGGACAGCACCACGGCGTCCACGTCGGCGGAGTGCTCCAGCAGGTACTGCTGCGCGGCGAAGGACCCCATCGAGTGCCCGAAGAGAGCAACCGGCAGCCCTGGGTGGTCGACCCGGATGCGGGCGTTGAGGCGGCCCAGGTCGTCGACCCATCCGGGCCAGTTGTCCGGACCCCAATTGCCGTAGTCGCCGCGCGCGCTGCGCCCGGCGCCGCGGGAGTCGGGGGCGTACACGACGTAGCCGTGGGCGGTGAGGGCCTCGGCGAAACGCCGGTAGCGGCCGGCGTGCTCGGCCAGCCCGTGCTGGATCTGAACCGCCGCGCGAGGGGCGTCCGCGGGTGCCCAGCGGTAGGTTTCCAGATCGATGCCGTCGGCGGTGGCGACGGTCACAGTGGTCTCCAACATGACCTCGACTCTGCCACCGGGCGCCGACAGTTTCCATGGGTCGGGACGCTCCGGTTCTGGGATGCTGGAGCCGTGCTCATCGCCTTGGCTGTCGTCCTCGTCGTCGCGGAGTATCTGCTGGCCAAGCAGCGCGCGGCCTACCTCGTCGTCGCCGCCGAGATCGCACTGCTGCTCTGGGTGGCGCTCGGACCCGACGAGGCGCGGTCGCTGCCCGCGGTCCTGCCGATCCTGCTGGTGGGCCACCTGATCGCCTCCATGCGCGGCCGCCGGTGGGCGGGCACCCGGAAACCCGAATAGCGGAACCCACAAGCACCCCCTCGCAGGCGGGGGGCGAGGCGCCAGAAGGCCGTTTGCCGCTGCTCGATGGCCAGGGACGTCCGATCAATCGTGTGATCCCGCGACGAGAAGCGGGAAACGGCCTCCTGCGTCATCGGACCGGCTCCCAAAGCTCGCCGCCGCGCAGGTCGGCCTGCGCAACTCCCCCGTCGCCGCGCGCCACCCGGGGCAGCGTCGCCCGCTCCCTCGGCCGACCACGCCAGCGAGGCGGCGTCCGACCCCGCTTGTACAGTGATCCCGACTCCGCACAAGGACGGGACCGTGTCATGAACTTCGAGAAGGTCGTCTTCGGCTTCTTCATCACCCTCGCCGCGACGCTCAACTTCGGCTTCTTCATCGGCGACCTCAAGGACGCCAGCGTCCACGCCGTCTCCGGGCTCGCGGCGGCGCTCGTCGTCAGCCTGATCGCGACGGTCCTGAAGTTCGGCGACCGCACCCAGCTCGGGGCGGTCCACCTGGCGACCAGCCTCGTGGCCGACCTGCAGCTCGTGTCGGCGGCGGTGGTGTGGGCGTGGGCGGTGTACGCCGGTCCGGGCATGAGCGAGAACACGATGGCGCTGGTGGTGTCGCTGTCGGGCGGCGCGCTGCTGGCCAACCTGCTGTCGGTGGCGCTCATGTTCGGCGAGATCCTCACGATCCGCCGCTGACCCATGCCGACCCTGTGGGCCGTCTTCCTGCGGCGGTTACGGACGCCGCTGGTGTTCGTCATCCTCGCGTACGCCTTCTGCACGTTCGGACTGGCGCTCATGCCGGGGGTGGACGCGGACGGCAACCCGACGGCGGGCATGGGGCTGTTCCACGCGTTCTACGTCATCAGCTACACCGGGACGACGATCGGGTTCGGCGAGATCCCCGCCCCGTTCTCGGGGGCCCAGCGGCTCTGGATGATCCTGTGTGTCTACCTCACCGTCTTCGCCTGGTCGTTCACGGTCGTCACGGTCATCAACCTCATGCGCGAGCCCGCGTTCCAGCAGATCATGCGCAGCGCGCAGTTCAGCCGCCGCATCAAGGGGCTGCGCGAGCCGTTCTACATCGTGTGCGGCGTCGGCGAGACCGGGACGATGGTCTGCCACGGCCTCGACGGTCTCCACCTGCGGTTCGTGGTCATCGAGAGCGACGTCCAGCGGTTCGACGAGATCCAGTTGGAGGAGTTCCGCCACGACCCGCCGCTCGAACTCGGGGACGCCGCCCAGCCCGATGTCCTCACCGCCGCCGGGCTGTTGTCGCCGCACTGCCGCGGGGTCGTCGCCGTGACGCACGACGACCTCACCAACCAGGCCATCGCGGTCAATGTGCGCCTGCTGCGGCCCAATCTTCCGGTCCTGGCCCGCATCCACGATCCAGAACTCGACACCCAACTCGGCGTGTTCGGCGGCGATCTGGTCATCAACCCGTTCGAGAGGTTCGCCGAGCAGTTGGCGTCCGCGATCGTGTCGCCGCGCCGGTTCCACCTGCGACAGGTGCTCACCAGCCTCCCCGGCGAACGGGTCCCCGACCTGCACCGTCCCCCCAAGGGCCACTGGATCATGTGCGGCTACGGACGCTTCGGCCACGCCGTCGTGGGCAAGCTGCGGGAGGCAGGACTGTCCGTCACCGTGGTGGACGTCACCCACTACGGCGACGGCGAGGTGGACGTGAAGGGGCGCGGCACCGAGATCGGCGTGCTGGAGGCGGCGGGCATCGACCATTCGGTCGGCATCGTCACGGGCAACAAGGAGGATCAGCGCAACCTGGCCATCGCGCTGCGCGCCCGCGAACTCAACCCCGACATCTTCGTCGTCACCCGCCAGAACCAGGTGTCGAGTCGGCCGCTGTACGACGCGTTCCCCGAGGACTTCTGCATGGAACCGTCCCGTCTCGTTGCGCAAGAGTTTCTCGCGGTCATCACGACCCCGCTGCTGGCCCGCTTCCTCAAGCGGGTCGGACGCCTCGGCGAGGACGAATGCGCGCGCCTGGCCGACGAACTCGCGGAGCTGTGCCACCAGCGGACCCCGGAGGTGTGGAGCGTCACCGTCAACGCCGAGCGGACGGCCCTGCACCGTTGGCTGGCCGAAGGGAACGCGCTGAGCGTCGCGGACCTGTTGCGCCACCCGTTCCAGCGCAACTTGGACCTGTCCGCGATGCCGTTGCTGCACGCCCGCGGGCGCAAGCTGCGGCTGCGTCCCGACTCCACCCAGGAGTTGCGTCCCGGCGACCGCGTCCTGTTCGCCGGGACGCCCAACGCCCAGCGGCGCCAGGAGCTCATCACCCTCAACTACAACGTGCTGGAGCAGACCGTCACCGGCACGGACGACCCCGGCGGCTGGCTCTTCCGTGCCCTCCGCCGCCTACGCGAGCGGGCGGCGTCCGACACCTGAGGAACCGCTGATTAATGCTGTTCTTGGCGAGGACGGGTCGGGCGAGATGAGCCGGAACCACTCGATCGTGGGCTCGTATTGAACATACGGGCCCAGATCGAGGGGGTTCGGATCGCTCGATCCGGGCCGCCGCAGCCAGAACATGATCGATCAGCGTTTCCCAAGATCATCACCGACCGACATGTCGACGGCACCCGCCTGCGACTCCGCGAGGTCATCGAGGCCGACGGAGCCACCGTCCGCAAGCTCAGCCACAAGGTGAGGCTGAGCGCGGGGCCCGCCGAGGTCGCATGCACGAACTTCAACCTGAATGACGACGAGTGGGCCGCCTTTGGTACGTTGCCAGCGCACGTGCTCCGGAAACGTCGGCACACGGTGCATCGCGACGGACTGATCGTGGCCATCGATGAACACGAGGACAGAACGCTCGTGGCCGAGATGGACGATCGCGACTCGACACCGAGCGATGTGCCGGCGTGGCTGCATGTCATCCAGGACGTCGGCGCCAGCCAGGACTGGACCGGCGGTCCGTTGGCCCAGCGACGCTGACCGCTACACGTTGAACCGGAACTCGACCACGTCGCCGTCGGACATGACGTAGTCCTTGCCCTCCAGGCGCAGCTTGCCCGCGGCCTTGGCGGCCGCCTCGGACCCCAGGGCGACCAGGTCGTCGTAAGTCACGATCTGCGCCTTGATGAAGCCCTTTTGGAAGTCCGTGTGGATCACCCCGGCCGCCTCGGGCGCGGTGGCGCCCTTCTTGATGGTCCAGGCGCGAGACTCCTTCGGGCCCGCGGTCAGGAACGACTGCAATCCCAGCGTCGCGTATCCGACCCGCGCGAGCTGATCCAGCCCCGGCTCGGTCACGCCCATCTCGGCCAGGAACTCACGGGCCTCGTCGGCGTCCATCTCCACCAGCTCGGACTCGAACTTGGCGTCCAGGAAGATCGCCTCGGCCGGCGCGACCACGGCGCGCATCGACTCCTTCAGGTCTTCGTTGGCCAGCTCGTCCTGGTCGCAGTTGAAGACGTAGATGAACGGCTTGGCGGTCAGCAGGAACAGATCGCGCAGGAGTTCGGTGTCCATCCCGGACGCAAAGATCGTCTGGCCGGCGTCCAGCACCTTCTGGGCCGCCAGCATGGCCTCGAGCTTGGGCCGCGTCTCCTTCTTGATCCGCGCCTCCTTCTCGACGCGCGGCAGCGCCTTCTCCAGGGTCTGGAGGTCGGCCAAGATCAGCTCGGTGGTCACCGTCTCGATGTCGCTGCCCGGGTTGACCGCACCGTCGACGTGCGTGACGTCCTCGTCGACGAAAGCCCGGGTGACCTGGCAGATCGCGTCCGCCTCCCGGATGTTCGCCAAGAATGCGTTGCCCATCCCCTCTCCCTGCGAAGCGCCCTTGACGATGCCGGCGATGTCGACGAACGACACCGTGGCCGGCACCAGCCGTTCGGAGCGATACATCGTGCCCAACACGGCCAGGCGCGGCTCAGGCACCCCGACGACGCCGACATTCGGCTCGATGGTCGCGAACGGGTAGTTCGCCGCCAGCACGTCGTTGCGGGTCAGTGCGTTGAACAGGGTCGACTTGCCGGCGTTGGGCAGTCCGACGATTCCGATGGTGAGCGCCACGAGGATTCAGTCTACGGCCCCGGACGCCGCGGCTCGACGACGACCGCCCACCTCACACCCCCACCCGTTACGGGCAAGGGCACTTGGGCGGCGTCGACTCCACCGTCATGTGCGTGACAACGGGCGGGTGAACGTGATCCTCGTCCGCCGCACTGGCCGTATGCCCCCACGTCACGTTCGCGTCGAAGGTGAAGCTCTGGTTGGCGCTGCTGTCGCCCTGCGCGTTGAGTTTCACGTCCTGGCACGTGTTGGGCGGGATGTAAATGGGAAGGTCGGGCGGCGGCGCGTAGGTGTAGTTCTGCCCATTCGACACGTTGGTGTAGGTGACCGAGTAGATGTACATGCCCAGCGGCGAGTTGTTGCAGACCTGGATGGGGGCGGTGTACCCCTTCGGATGCACGTCGCAGGAGTAGCCGGGGTTCTTGCAGGCCGCTCCGGTCTGTTCGATCACCGGGCCCGGGCCGGACGCCGCGAAGGCCGGCGCCGAGGCCGCCACCATCACCGCCGGCGCGGCCCACGCTGCCCCCTTGGCCAGCGTCCTCCGCGAAATACCGCGCGTCGAACTCGTCGTTCCAGTCATCGCATACTCCCCCGAGGTGCCGTCGCAGGTCTGTCTTGGGACTCGCAGTTCTTCGAAAGCATAACGGCGTTACGCACAGGGGGGCAACGCATTCCCCGCAGTGGGACCCCGATCCTCCGCGTCCGAGCGGGCGGGCACTCAACCTCTCCCTGAGGGTCACGCGCCAGCGAAATAGGCGCGGAGGGCGTCCGAGAGCCACGCAGGATCCGAGGTTCCCGCCAGCTCCCGAGCGCTGTGCATGCTGAGCAGCGGGATGCCCACGTCGCAGGTCGGAATCCCCAGCCGCTCCGCGGCGATGGGCCCGATGGTGGACCCGCAGGGCACGCCGTTGTGGGACACGAAGAGCTGCATCGGCACCCCCGCAGCGTCGCAACTGCGGCGCCAAAGAGCCCCGGACGCCGCATCGCTGGTGTAGCGCAGGTTCGCGTTCATCTTGAGCAGCGGACCCGCGTTCGGGACCGGCTGGTGGCCCGGATCGAACAGATGTACGTAGTTCGGATGGACCGCTTGGCCGGCGTCCGCGGACACGCACGAGGACCGGGCGAGCATCCGGTGCCACTCGTCGCCGTCGATTCCGAGGGCGGACGCCGTGCGCCGCAGCACCTGCTCCAGGAACGGGCCCCCGGCTCCCGACCGTGAGGCGGAACCGACTTCCTCGTGGTCGAAGCAGGCCAGCACGCAGACATCGTCGGACTCGTCCGCCGCGAGGATCGCGGCGAGCCCGGCGTGGACGCTCGACAGGTTGTCCAGCCGCGGCGAGGCCAGGAACTCCCCGGTCGGACCGAACACGCGCGGCGCTTCGGCGACGGCCGCGAAGAGGTCGTGGCCGACGATCTGGTCGGGGGCGACGCCCGCGGCGTCCGCGACCAGATCCAGCAGATCGATGTCGATCCCGCCGACGCCCCACACGGGCAGGAGGTGCTGCTGCCGGTCCAGGCGCAGGGCCTCGTTGACCGAACGGTCCAGGTGGATCGCGAGCTGGGGGATCCGCAGCCACGCGGGCGTCCGCACCAGCACCTCGGCACCCGACCTCAGGGCGAGTCGTCCGGCGAGCCCGAACTCGCGGTCGAGCCACGAGTTGAGCAGGGGCCCCCCGTAGACCTCCATGCCGGCCTGACGCCAGCCGGCGCGCGAGGTGGTCGGGGCGGGCTTGAGCTTGAACCCCGGCGAGTCGGTGTGGGTGCCGACGATCCGGAAGCCGGGACGGTCGCCCAACCCCTCGGGGACCCACCACGCCACGACGGCTCCGTCGCGGATCACGTAGTGACCGCCCGGTTCGGCGCTCCAGGCGGATGCCTCGTCCTGCGCCTGCCAGCCCGCGGACGCCAGCCTCGTCGCGACCTCGGCCGCGGCGTGGAACGAGGACGGGGACGCCTGGATGAAGCCGATCAGATCGGCCACGAAATCGGTGGACGGCATGGCCTCAGTCTGCCCGCGGAGGGTCGCTCACGGAAAATGTCGGAGGGTCCCGGTTGAATGGTCGGCATGGAGAACATCGGCTTCCTGCTCGCCGCCCTCGTCCTCGGCCTGGCCCTCGGGGCCGTCTTGGCGTGGCTGGTGCTGCGCTCCCGGGCGCAGCTCCGGTCCGCAGACGACGTGGCCGCGATGGCGCGGCTCCGCGAGACCGAGGCCCAGGCCCGCGCCGACGCCGAACGGGCCCGTGCGGAGGCGTCCGACGCCCGGGCCGCCCTGTCGGACGCCGCCGCTGCGGTATCCGAGGCCAAGGCGGAGGCCGCGCGCGCCCGCCAGGAGACGGCGGAGGTGCGCACGCGGGAGGCGGACGCCCACGCCGCCACCGCCGAGGTGCGGGCGCAGGTGGCGGCGGTCGAGGCCACGCTGGTCGCGGCGCACGCCGAGCGCGACGCGGCGATCCTGCGCGCCACCGAGCTGGCCGCCGACCGGGACGCGCTCGCCAAGGAGTTCAAGCTGCTCAGCCAGGCGACGCTCGACGAGCAGACCAAGAAGGCCGAGGCGTCCGCGGAGCAGCGACTCCGGGCCACCGAGCAGCTCATGGCGCCGGTCCGGGAGAGCCTGGAGCGGTTCAACACCCGCCTCGGCGAGGTGGAGAAGGAGCGGGTCGCGATGCAGGCCGACCTGCGCAACCAGGTGGCGGCGGTCCGGGTCACGGGCGAGGAGTTGCGCCGCGAGACGCACGCACTGTCGACCGCGCTGCGCAAGCCGCAGGTGCGCGGCGCGTGGGGCGAGATGCAGCTCAAGCGGGTCGCCGAGGTCGCGGGCATGCTGGAGCGCTGCGACTTCGCGCTGCAGGAGACGTCCACGACGTCGGACGGCCGGACGATCCGTCCCGACATGAAGGTGCTCCTGGCCGAGGGCAAGTTCGTGTATGTCGACGCCAAGGTGCCGCTCACCTCGTTCCTGGACGCCCAGGAGACCTCGGACGCCGCCGAGCAGGAGCGGCTGTTGGCGGCGTTCGCGAAGAACGTCCGCGGGCACGTCGACCAGCTCGCGGGCAAGGAGTATTTCAAGGCGGACACGTCCACGCCCGAGTTCGTGGTGTTGTTCATCCCCAGCGAGGCGCTCGCCGCGGAGGCACTCGCGCAGTTGCCCGACCTGCACGAGTACGCCGCGCACCGGGGCATCGTGCTGGCCACGCCCACGACGCTCATCGCGATGCTGCGGGCCGTCGCCCACAGCTGGAAGCAGGCGGCGCTGGCCGACGAGGCGGCCGAGGTCGCCAAGCTGGGCCGCGAGCTGTACGACCGGCTCGGCACGATGGGCGGTCACTTCGACCGCGTGGGCCGCGCGCTGAACTCCACCGTCAAGGCCTACAACGACACCCTCGGGTCGCTGGAGTCGCGTGTCCTGGTGACGGCCCGGCGCTTCCGCGACCTCAGCGTCACCGACAAGCCGCTGCCCGAGGTGACGGCCACGGACGCCCACGCCCGCACCCTCACCAGCCCGGAGCTGATCGAGGACGCCGCCGGTACCACCCCGCTGATCGGCCGCCTGCCCGAGTCCGACGAGTTGGTCCGGCCCCAACCGACCCTGAACGAGGTCGCGGACGCCGTGGCTGTGACGCCGCGGCCCCGCACGGGCAGAATGTCCGGGTGAACGATCGATCCCGCGCGACCGCGCGCGTCACGGCATCCGACATCGAGGCCGCAGCGGCCCGGCTGGACGGGGTAGCTGTCCGCACGCCGCTCCAACTCGACCAGCGGCTCTCGGATGCCACCGGCGCGACCGTGTGGGTCAAGCGTGAAGACCTGCAGCCGGTGCGCAGCTACAAGATCCGGGGCGCGTACAACCTCATCGCGCAGCTCACCGAGTCCGAACGCGCTGCGGGCGTGGTCTGCGCCTCCGCCGGCAACCACGGCCAGGGCGTCGCGCTGGCGTGCGCGACGCTCGGCATCCGGGGCCGGATCTTCGTACCGACCACCACCCCGCGGCAGAAGCGCGAACGCATGCTGAGCCTGGGCGGGGAGTACGTCGAGTTGGTCGTCACGGGCGACACCTACGACGAGGCGTCCGCGGCCAGCGTGCGGGCGGCGGACGCGGCCGGGGCGACGATCGTCCCGGCGTTCGACGACCCGCGGACCATCGCCGGGCAGGGCACGCTCGCCCGCGAGATCGTGGACCAACTGGGCCAGGCCCCCGACACGCTCGTCGTGCCCGTGGGCGGCGGCGGCATGCTGGCCGGCTGCCTGGTGTGGCTGCGCGCCCACCACCCGGCCACCCAGGTCGTCGGCGCCGAGCCGTCGGGGGCGGCGTCCATGGCCGTCGCGCTGGAGTCCGGAGGCCCGCGGGCCCTGAAGACCCTGGACACCTTCGTGGACGGCGCCGCCGTCCGCCGGGTCGGCGACCTGACCTACGCCATCGCGGATCGGCACGGCCCCAAGATGGTCTCGGTCCCCGAGGGGCGCATCTGCACCGAGATGCTGGCCATGTATCAGACCGAGGGCATCATCGCAGAGCCGGCCGGGGCGCTGGCGTCCGCGGCCCTCGGGCTCTACAAGCCGGCCCCGGGCGAGGTCGTCGTCTGCGTGGTCTCGGGCGGCAACAACGACGTGTCGCGCTACTCCGAGATCGTCGAGCGCTCGCTGGTACACGAGGGACGCAAGCGCTACTTCCTGGTCAACTTCCCCCAAGAGCCCGGCGCCCTGCGCCGCTTCCTCGACGAGGTCTTGGGCCCCGACGACGACATCACCCTGTTCGAGTACGTCAAGCGGTCCAACCGCGAGTTGGGTCCGGCGCTGGTGGGCGTCGAGCTCGGACGCCCGTCCGACTACCCCGCCCTGCTGGCCCGCATGGACGCCAGCCCCATGACCGTCGAGGTCGTGTCCCCCGACAGCCCCTTCTACCGGTTCCTCGTCTGATGCGCCTCTACGCCCGCCCCTCGTTGCGCCTCGTCCGGCAGGTGCTCTCCGATCTATTCGTCGTCGCCTGGACCGCCGCGTGGTGGAGTGTCGGGCGCCTTGTCGACGCCGCGATCCGGGCGCTGGCCGAGCCCGCCCGCCAGACCGCTACCGTCACGTCCGCTCTGAAGCGTCAGGTGGCGGACGCCGCGGCCCAGGCCGGTTCGCTCCCGATGGTCGGCGACGGGTTGCGGCAGCCGTTCGACGGCATCGCCGGCAACCTCGACGGCATCGTGGCCGCGGCCAACGCCCAGGTTGCCAGCCTCGAACAGGCCGCGACGGTGGCCGGAGCCGTGGTGTTCCTCGTCCCCGTCGCCCTGCTGGTCGCGCGCTGGCTGCCGCCGCGACTGCGGTTCGCGCGGCACGCCCGGACGACCCTCGCCCTCCTGAACGCTCCCGGCGGCACCGAACTGCTGGCGCTCCGGGCCTTGACCCGGCGGTCGCTGCCGGAGCTGAAGGCCGCGGCGTCCGACCCCGTGGGCGCGTGGCGCCGGGGGGATCCGGACGCCCTCGCGCGGCTCGCCGACCTGGAGTTGGCCAGCGCGGGCGTCAAGCGACCGGCTGCCGGTCGGCCCACTCGAGCAGTTCGACCCGCGGACCGGTAAAGAACGGCGTCTCCTCGCGCACGTGCAACCGCGCCTCGACGGCGCGCGCGGCGCGCATCGTGTCGACGATCCGGTGCAGTTCGTCGGCCTCGAAAGCCAGCAGGAACTCGTAGTCGCCGAGGCCGAACGACGAGGTGGTCGAGCCGATCACGTCCGGGTAGTCGCGGGCGGCCATCCCGTGCTCGCGGAGCATCGCCGAGCGCTTGGCGGGGTCGAGGGAGTACCACTCGTAGCTGCGCACGAACGGGTAGACGCACAGCCACGGCCGCGGCGCGATGCCCGAGAAGCACCCGGGCGTGTGGGCGTTGTTGAACTCGGCAGGCCGGTGGACGCCGACGTTCGACCACACGGGGGCAAGGTTCCCGCCCAGATGCGTGGCGCGCAGCGCGTGGTAGGCGGCCTGCAGCGTGCCCGGATCGTCGGCGAGCATCCAGACCATGAGGTCGGCGTCCGCCCGGAATCCGCCCACGTCGTACCACCCGCGGACCGTCACTCCGGTCTCGGCGACGGCCGCGACCGCCTCGGCCACCCAGGACGCGCGTTCGTCGGCATCCTCGGGAAGCGTCATGTCGAGGCTGAACACCGCGTACATGACCCAGTGCGAGCCGGTGTTGACGGCCGCAGGGGCCACGTAGGTGTCGCGGGGATCGCCGCTGAACGGCGCTCCGGGGATCTTCGTGGTCATCGCTGGTCCTCTCGTTGCGGGTCTTCGCAGGCGGCGGGTCGGGGCGGCGCGCCCGGACGTCCCGAGCCGCAGCACCCGGACGGGCACCGCCGCGACTCCTCCGCCAGGGCACGATCGGCGAGCATCGCCACGAAGGCCGGATGGACGCCCGCCGTGGCCGCCCGGACGTAGCCGATGCCGAGCGCGGACGCCGTCGCCGCGGCCTCGGTGTCGAGGTCGTAGACGACCTCCATGTGGTCGTGGACGAACCCGAGGGGCGCCGCGACGACCGCGGAAACGCCCGCGGCGGCCAGGCATTCCAGATGGTCGTTGATGTCGGGCTCCAGCCACGGCACCCCGGGCGCGCCGGAGCGTGAGCAGTAGACCAACTCCCACTCCGGGACGAACCCGAGCGCGGACGCCGCCCGCTCGGCCACGCGCGCCGCCACCCGCCGGTGTTGCGCGACATACCGGCCCTCGGGGCCGCCCGGCCCGGACGCGGCGTCCATGGCCACCGGTATCGAGTGCGTCACGAACAGCACCCGCGTCTGCCGCGGCGCCGGCTGGGACCTCAGGGCCGCGATGAGGGCGTCCGCGTTCGCCGCGACGAACCCGTCGGACTCCGCGTACGGACCGACGAGGCTGAGCTCCACCGGTGCCCCGGCGAGGTTCTCGCGGTACTGCCGGCAGCCCGAGTACGACGCATACGCCGACGTCGGCAGGCATCGGACGTGCCGGGCCCCACCCGCGGCCAGCTCGGCCAGGGCATCGGCGAGGTAGGGCGTCCAGTTGCGGTTCCCCACGGCGATGGGTATCTCCACGCCGCGGCGGGACAGCTCGGCCCTCAGGGCCGCCACGAGTTCGTCGTTGCGGGCGTTGATGGGCGACACGCCCCCGAAGCGCGCGTAGTGCCCGGACACCGCCACCAGCCGCTCGTCGGGGATCCCCCGGCCGCGGGTGGCGTTGCGCATGAACGGCAGCACGTCCTCGGGACCGCGCGGGCCGCCGTAGGAGACGACCAGCAGGGCGTCCGGGATCACATCGCCTCCCGGCGCTCGGGTTCGCCGAGGTCGCCGAGGGTGTAACCGGTCACCGGGCACGTGCCGTCGCGCAGCGAGTCGGGCTCGATGACCGGCCCGGACGACTCCAGTTCGAGGTTTTGCAGCAGCGGACGCCGCACCCCGGCCGTCGTGCCGTACACCTCCGCCAAGGCCGCGAGGTACTCCCCCGCCCGGCCCTCCTCGGCGGCCTTGCGCGCCCGCACGCTCGGGACGTGCACCAGCCGCGCCGCCAGCCGCCGCAGCGCGTGCGCGGCCTCCTCGCCGGTGATCGGACGCCCGTGCGGCAGCCGCCCGACCTCGTCCTCCACGAGCGCGTACACGGTGTCGCGCAGCGCGACGACCGCCGGATCCATCTGGCGGCCCTGCAGCCGGACGACCAGGTCCGAAACCCCCGCGGCCACGAGCTCCTGGGCGTGCGCGACCTCGCGAGCCGAGGCGTCCGGAACATGCCGCTGGATGACGCCCAGATCGAGCAGCCGGACGCCGGGGACGTCGGCAACCTCCGGCTCCGCGTCGCGCGACAGCGCGAGATCGACGACATCGAGCGGACGCCCGCCGCGGGCCTCCTGGACGCGGGCGAGGTCGGCGGCCAGCACGGACGGAACCCCCGTCCCGCGGCAGGTGACCACCACGTCGGCGTGCGCCGCGGCGTCCGCCAGCGACCCGCTCACAGCCCGCACTCCCGCGTGCCGCTCGGCGAAACCGGCGGCCCGACCGCTCGCCGAGTGCACGGCGACGTCGCGGCAGCCGCGCGCGGTGAGGTCGGCGACGACCGCCCCCGCGTACGCGCCGGTGCCCACCAGCAGCACCCGCGTGGCAGGCCAGTCCAGCCGCAGCAGGTCGAGGCCGACCGACACCACGGACCGCCCGGTGTCGGCCAGGCGGGTCAGGTGCGCGACCCGCCGCGACGTGCGCAGGGCCTGTTCGATGCTCTCGGTGAGCAGGTATGTCGAGGTGTGGTCGGCGTGGGCTTGCGCCAGGGCCCGCCGGAGCTGGCCGGCGATCTCACGCTCCCCCACCACCATCGAATCGAGCCCGGCTCCGACCCCGAACAGGTGCCACAGCACCTCGGTGGCGTGCCGCGCGCGCAGCGGGACGTCCGGGCCCAAGGCCCGCCGGACCACCGCGACGGCGTCGGTGTGCTCGGCGTCGGCGTCCACGTAGACCTCGACCCGGTTGCACGTCGCCAGCACGACCGCGCCGTTCACCTCGGGATGCTCGGCGACCAGCCGACGGCCTAGTCCGGGGGTACGCCGAGCGGCGCGTTCCACGGCCTCGATGCCGTGGTCCGCGTGATGAATCGACAGAAGATGGAGCCCCACAGTGGCCCCATTGAATCATCCGCGCTTCTCTGCGGCACAATCAGGCCCGTGATGTCTCAGCCTCCTCTTCTCACGGCGCTCAGCGGCGAGCGGCCGTCGCGGCTCCCGATCTGGTTCATGCGGCAGGCCGGACGCTCGCTGCCGGAGTACCGCGAGATCCGGCGCGGCACCACCATGCTCGAGTCGTGCCTGATCCCGGAGCTGGCCGCCGAGATCACCCTGCAGCCCGTCCGACGGCATCGCGTGGACGCCGCGATCTTCTTCAGCGACATCATGATCCCGCTGCGGCTGGCGGGGGTCGGGGTGGACATCGTCCCGAACGTGGGTCCGGTGCTGGACCACCCGGTGCGCACGGCGTCCGACGTCGACGCGCTCGTCAGCCGGCGGTTGGGCGATGCGTCGGCGATCTCCGAGGCGATCGAGTTGGTGACCGCCGAGCTGGCGACCACGCCGTCCGGAGACGCGAGCTGGACGCCGCTCATCGGCTTTGCGGGAGCCCCGTTCACGCTCGCGGCCTATCTCGTGGAGGGCAGGCCGTCCCGCGATCACCTCGCCGCCCGCGGGCTCATGCACGCCGACCCGGGCACCTGGCATCGGCTGCTGGAGTGGTGCGCCGACCTGTCCGGGGAGTTCCTGCGCGTCCAGGTGGACGCCGGGGCGTCGGCGGTCCAGTTGTTCGACTCGTGGGCCGGCTCGCTGAGCCTCGTCGACTACGTCGCGTCCGTCGCGCCGCACTCGCGCCGCGCGCTCGCCGCGGTCGAGGGCCGAGTGCCGCGCCTCCACTTCGGGACCGGCACCGGCCATCTGCTCGAGGAGGTGGCCGAGGGTGCGGACGCCGTGGGCGTCGACTACCGCACGCCCCTGGACGAGGCGGCAGCCCGGGTCGGGGGGCGTCCGGTGCAGGGCAACCTCGATCCCGCGCTGCTGACGGCCCCCTGGGAGACGCTCGCCGCGCACGTCCGCGAGGTGGTCGACCGTGGCCGGGCCGCGCCGGGGCACGTGGTGAACCTGGGCCACGGCGTCCCGCCGACGACCGATCCCGACGTGCTCACGCGCGTCGTGAGCTTGGTCCACGAGCTCTGATCCCCGGGAGGATTTCGTGTACTACGACGCGGAGGCGATCGTCCTCGGAGGCGGGGTCGGCGGGCTCAACGCCGCCTACCAGCTCGCGAAACGAGGCGTCGCTCCCCTGCTGATCGAGGCACGCTCGCGCGTCGGCGGGCTGCTGTTCGGGCGCAAGGTGGGCGAGGCCTGGGTCGATCTGGGCGCCGAGTCGTACGCCAAGCGCAGCCGCTACACCACCGCCCTGTGCGCCGAGCTGGGGCTGCGGACGCTCGACCCGCAGGGCGACTCGTGGATCTACCACCCCGACCGCGGGAGCGCGTACCGGATCCCGCACGGCGTGCTCGGCATCCCGGCCTCGCTGGACGATCCGGCGGTCGCCGCGGCCCTCTCCGATGCTGGCCTGGCCCGGGCGCGCGAGGACCTCACGATGGGTGCCGCGGCTGGCGCCGACGCCGCCGACCTGGCCACGCTCGTCGCGACCCGGCTGGGCCCCGAGGCCCTCGATGCGCTGGTGACGCCGGTCGCAGGCGGGATCCACTCGGCACCGCCAAGCCTGCTGTCGCCGGACGCCGTCGCTCCCGGCCTGCGCGAGCGACTGCTGACCCACGGCTCCCTCACCGCCGCGGCCGCCGCGCAGCGGGAGGCGGCCCCACCCGGGGCGGTCGTCTCCGCCGTCGAGGGGGGCATGTTCAAGCTGGCGGAGGCGCTGGAGGCACACGTCCACGCGCTGGGCGGCGACGTGGTCACCGAGCAACTGGTGACCGGGATCGAGCCGGTGCCCGGCGGGTGGCAGGTCCACGTGGAGCGCCGGCGGCGTCCGGCCGACCCGTGGGTCCCGGGGATCGCCGACGGCGAGCCCCTCACCCTCACGACGCCGCGGCTCGTGGTCGCCCTCGACGGACGTCCCGCGCTCGACCTGCTGCGTCCGGTCGCCGCGCTCGGCATCGGCGACTGGGAGCTGCCTCGCGGCGCGGACCTCGTCCAGGTGACGATCGCCCTGGACGACCCCCGCCTGGACGCCGCGCCCCGCGGGTCGGGCTGCCTGGTGGCGCCGACGGCGTCCGGCACCCTCGCAGCGAAGGCCCTCACCCACTATTCGGTGAAGTGGCCGTGGGTTCGGGCCTCCGGACACCATGTCCTGCGCATCTCCTACGGCCGCGCGGGTGTCCCGACGCCGGAGCCGACGCTGGGCGACGCCCTTGCCGACGCCAGTGTGCTGCTGGGGGTCGACCTGGACAGCCGGTCGGTGCGCGGGACGACGACGATCCACTTCAACAACTCCCTGCCGCCACACACCCCCGACCACCGGGCGCGCGTGGTCCAGCTCGCCGAGGCGGTCGCCGCGCAGCCCGGGCTGGCCGTGACCGGGGCGTGGGTGGCCGGCTCGGGGCTGGCGGGCACGCTGCCGCACGCCGAGGCGTCCGTGAGGGAGCTGGTCGCATGAGACTCCGATTGGGGACACGCGGCTCGGAGCTCGCCCGCACGCAGTCGGGGCATGTCGCCGACGCCCTGGGCGCGCTCGGACACGACGTCGAGGTGGTGGTCGTGCGCACCGAGGGGGACGTCCGGACCGGATCGCTCATGCGCGAGGGCGGTACGGGCCTGTTCGCCGCGGCGCTGCGCGAGGCGCTGCTGGCCGGCACCGTCGACCTCGCCGTGCACTCGTTCAAGGACCTGCCGACGGCGGCGGTTCCGGGGCTGGCCATCGGCGCGGTGCCGCCGCGCGAGGCGGCCGCCGACGTGCTGTGTGCCCGCGACGGGTTGACGCTGGCCACGCTGCCGAACGGGGCCCGCGTCGGCACCGGCTCGCCGCGGCGCGCGGCGCAACTGCGGCTGCGGCGTCCCGATCTGGTCACCGTCGAGATCCGCGGCAACGTCGGGACTCGCCTGGCGCGGGTGTTCGGGGGGCCGGGCGGTCCCGGCGACCTGGACGCCGTGGTCCTGGCGCGCGCGGGCCTCGCACGGCTGGGTCGCCTGGACGCGGTGACCGATGTCCTCGATCTGGTGCCCGCCGGGGCTCAAGGTGCGCTCGCGGTGGAATGCCGGGCCGACGACGCCGCGGTGTTGGCCGCCCTCGACGCCCTCGACCACGCCCCCACCCGGGCGGCCGTCATCGCCGAGCGGACCGTGCTGGCCGCGCTCGGTGCGGGCTGCGCGGCACCCATCGGCGTCGTCGCCGAGGTCGTCGACGGCGCGCTGGTCCTGGACGCCATCGTCGTGAGCGCGGACGCCTCCGCGTCGATCCGGACACGGCTCGCCGGCGACGTGGCCGATCCCGTGGCGCTCGGCACCGAGGCCGCGCGACGCCTCCTGGCCGAGGGCGCCGCGGACGTGACGACCCTCTCCGCCACGCGCGCCAGCCGGCTGGCGGAGTTCCACGACGACCACACCCTGTGGTCGGCTGCGACGGTCCCGGCGCTGGTCGCCCGCCGCGTCCTGCTGCCGCGAGCCGACGGGCCGCTCGCCGAGGGCGTCCGAGCCGCGGGCGCGGAGGTGACGTGCGTCCCGCTGACGCGCCGCGTCGCCCGTGAGGTGACCGCGGGCGGGCCGCCCGCCGCGTGGGTCGTCCTCACCTCACCCCAAGCCGTGGCGGCGTTGGCGGACGCCGGCGTGGCACCGAGGCGCCTCGGCACTCGGATCGCGGTCGTCGGAGCTGCGACCGCGGACGCCCTCGCGCGCGCCGGCGAGCGGGCCGACCTCGTGCCGTGCCTGCCGGGACGGTCCGGGGTGGCGGACGCCGCCACGCTCGTGGAGGTGTTCGCGCCAGGCCCGGGCCGCGTGGTGATTCCGGGATCGGAGCTGTCCAAGCCGACGCTGGCCGACGGGCTGCGCGCCAAGGGCTGGACCGTCGACGTGGTGCCGACCTACACGACCGTCCCCATGGCGGAGGCGGACGCCGACCTGCGGGCCCGCTGGGCCGCCGGGCACTTCGATGCGGTCGTCCTGACGGCCGGGTCGGTCGCCCAGGCGGTGGTCGAGCTGTTGGGGCTGCCGCCGTCCGCGACGAAGGTCGTCGCGTTCGGGGCGCCCAGCGCCACGGCGGCGTCCGCACTCGGCTTCGACGTCGCCGCCGTCGCCCCCCGTCAAGACGCCCACGGCGTCGTCGCCGCGCTCACCGAAGCCTTGGAGAGGATCTGACCATGCCCGCGATTCGTCCCCGGCGGCTGCGGACCACACCCGCCCTGCGCTCGCTCGTCCGCGAGACGCGCGTCCACGCCTCCCAACTCGTGCTGCCGGTGTTCGTCGCGGACGGGCTGGACGCGCCGCGTCCGATCGGCTCGCTGCCCGGCGTCGTCCAGCACACGCTCGACTCGCTGCGCGCGGAGGCCGTCGCGGTCGCCGAGGCGGGGCTGGGCGGGATCATGCTGTTCGGCGTCCCGCTGCCGCAGGCGAAGGACGCCATGGGATCGTGCGGGGCGGCGTCCGACGGCATCCTGAACCGCGCGCTGGCGGCGGTCCGGGCGGAGGTGGGCGACGCGACCGTGGTCATGGCCGACACGTGCCTGGACGAGTTCACCGACCACGGGCACTGCGGGGTGTTGGACGCCGCGGGTCGCGTCGACAACGACGCCACCGTGGAGCGCTACGTCGAGCTGGCGGTCAGTCAGGCGCGGGCCGGGGCACACGTCGTGGGACCGTCCGGGATGATGGACGGCCAGGTCGCCGCCATCCGGGCGGGCCTGGACGCGGCGGGCTTCGCCGACGTGGCGATCCTGGCGTACGCGGCGAAGTACGCCTCGGCGTTCTTCGGGCCTTTCCGGGAGGCGGTCGGGTCGTCGCTGGTCGGCGACCGGCGGACCTACCAGCAGGATCCGGCCAATGGGCGCGAGGGCGTGCGGGAAGCGCTGCTCGACATCGCCGAGGGCGCGGACCTGGTTATGGTGAAACCCGCGGGCTCGTATCTGGACGTCGTCGCCGCCGTCGCCGCGGTGTCACCGGTGCCCGTGGCGGCCTATCAGGTGTCCGGGGAGTACGCGATGGTCGAGGCCGCCGCTCAACGCGGCTGGCTCAACCGCGAAGCGGCGATCGACGAGAGCCTCACCGGGATCGTCCGTGCGGGCGCCGCCATCGTGCTCACCTACTGGGCGTTGGAGGCCGCTGCCCGGCTCCACTGATCCGTCGCCGCACCAGGGCGGGGGGAAGTGAATCGCCCCGGGTTTTGTGGAGGCTCGGTTAGTTGGTTCCGGCCTTGGTGAGGACCGGGTTCTTACGGTAGTGCTGTTCGGGCTGGGTTGCCCGGTGGCGGGCCTCGTATTCGGCGGGTGGGACGAGTCCGATCTCGCCGTGGAGGCGTCGGTGGTTGTACCAGTCGGCGTATTCGGCGACGGCGATCTCGATGTCGACCACGCTTTTCCAGCCGCCCTGGGGTCGCATGACCGGGTTGCGGATGCACTCGGCCTTGAACAATGAGTTGAGGGCCTCGGCCATCGCGTTGTCGTATGAATCGCCCTTGGACCCGACGGAGGCGACGACCTCGGCTTCAGCGAGTCGCTCGGTGTAGCGAATCGCTCGATACTGGACGCCTTTGTCGCTGTGGTGGATCAAGCCGGTGACGTCCTGACCGGCCCGTTGGCGGGCCCACAGGCCCATGTCGAGGGCATCCAGGGCCAGGTCGGTCCGCAGCGAGGTAGACACCTGCCAGCCCACGATCATCCTGCTGAAGACGTCCAGGACGAACGCTACATAGGTCCAGCCGGCGTGGGTGCGGACGTAGGTCAGATCGGCCACCCAGAGCTGGTTCGGCGCGTCAGCCACGAACGTGCGGTTCACCTTGTCCTCGGGACGCTCGGTCTGCGCGCCCTCGGCGATGGTGGTCTTGCGGGTCTTGTCCCGCGGTATGCCCCGCAGCCCCTCGGCCCGCATCAACCGCTCCACGGTGCACCGTGCGACCTGAACGCCCGCACGGTTGAGCTCGGCGTGGACCTTGCGCGCCCCGTAGACCCCAAGTTCACCCGGTGGACCGTCTTGATCTGGACGGTCAGCTCCGCGTCCCGGACGGCGCGGGCCGACACCGGTCTGGTCTTGGCGGCGTAATAGGTGCTCGGGGCGATCTGCACGCCAGCGTCGGTCAACACCGTGCAGATCGGCTCCACTCCCCATCGCAGTCCGCCAGCCTCCTGGCGGTCGGCGTGCTCGCGGATGAAGTCCACGATCACAGCCCGGGCCGGTCGAGCCCGGCCACGAAGAAAGCGGCGCTCGTTTTCAGGATCTCGTTCGCCCGACGAAGCTCTCGGACCTCACGCTCGAGCTCGACCAGCCTGGTCGCGTCCTCCGTCGTAACGCCCGCTCGGACGCCTCCGTCGATCTCGCCTTGGCGGACCCAGTTCCTCACCGCCTCGGGGTGCACCCCAAGCTGGTCAGCGACCCGCTTGATCGCCCCACGCGCCGACACCCCCCTCCTCCACCGCAAGGCATCGAAGTCGCGACCGGTCGATGACCTGCTCCATGTAGTGGTAGGCGTGGTACTCGGACGCGAAGAGCTGGCGGATCTGCCGGTCGACGGCCGAGGGGGCCTCGGTACCAGGCGCGAAGACGAGCAGCTCGAACGCACTCATGTCAGGCCCACCACGCGCCGGGCATCCTCAACAGTGGTGAAGACGTGGGCGTCTAGCCCGGCCTGCCGCGCGGCCTCGACGTTGCTTTCGCGGTCGTCGAGGAAGATGACGTCGCCGGCGGCACGGCCCACGTGCTCAAGCAGCGTCTCGTACGCGCGTCGGTCCGGCTTGCGGACGCCGATGTCGGCGCTGACCACCCAGTGCGTGACCTCGTAGAGCTCGAAGCGGGCACGCAGCCTCCGCGACCAGGCCGAGACGTCATTCGTCAGTGCCGCGACGACCATGCCTCGCGTGGCCGCGTCGCTCATGAGCTCGCGGATTCCGGGTGTGAGCTGGTGACCGAGGCAGTACTCCTCGTCGAAGCCCGGGGCCAGGCCGCAGGCCATCCATAGCTCTTCGGAGGTCAACTGTCCGAGGCTCGCGGCGAGGTAGCGCTCCTCGATCTCCGCTGCCGGGAGCCCGGACCCCTTGGCGTGCACGAACGGTACGAGGAGTTCGGCGACATCGTCGGCCGTGCGGTAGATCACGCCCATGGCGTCGAGCGCCAGAACGGCCGACGTCATGCGTACATGTCCTGCTCGAAGAACATGCCGTAGGTCATGCCGAGGTCGGAGAGCTGACGGCGCACGGGATCCGAGTAGAAGCTCACGCTGAGCTCGTCGCCGAAGAAGTACCCGCGCTCGGTGGGCTGGACGGCTTGTGGCGTCACGTGAAAGAGCCCGAGCGAGACCGCAGTCGAGATCTCGTCGGCGAAGACGGACATCGGGTCGACGCCGAACTTCGCGCCGAACTCCCGACGGTCGACGCCTCTGCTCGTGTGTACCCCGAGGGCCATCGTCTTGCGCATAAGCTCGTCCCGGTCGAGGGTTGCACCCCGCCAGGTCGGGTGTATGCCGTGGCGTACGCTCTCCCCCCACTCGCTGAGCGACTTCGTGTTCCAGTAGAGGGTCGAGTTGAGGAAGCCGTAGGAGCCACAGCCGGCTCTGAGGAGCTGGGTCTTCTCGACCCCCCGCTTCCGCTCCGTCTGCTGCTGGATCTTGTCGCCACCGATCGCGTACTTGTGGCTCTGCACCCGCTGGTAGCCCTCCCGAGCCATGACAATGCCGTGCGCGAGCTGCATTCTCAGACCGGTCTCGTAGGAGGGGTAGAGGTCAGCCTCCATCTTGGAGATGCGCTTCATGGGGTGCTGGCGTAGGCGGTACACGCTCACGCTCTCTACCCCGAGTGCCGTGATCGAGCGCATCGTGTCGACCCACGACGCCAGCGACTGGCCCGGCAGCGCGTAGATGAGGGCGACGTTGAGGTTGTCGAAACCCGCCTGCCTGATCTTGTCGATGCTCCGCAACGTCATGGCGGAACCGTGTCGTCGGGCCATGATCTTCAGGACACGGTCGTCGAGGCTCTCGACCCCGACGTTGATCCGGGTGACCCCGCAGTCCCGCATGAAGAGCAGCTTGTCGAGGTCGTCGTGGATCGTCTCGGGGGCGCACTCGAAGGTGACCTCGAGGTCGGTGTCGGAGGCCATGGAGCGCAGGAAGCCCATGATGCGCTCGATCTGCGTCGGCTCCAGGATCGAGGGTGTGCCGCCTCCGAAGTGCACGGTGGAGATGCGCGCAGAGGGGTTGTAGCGCTCGAACTTCCACGACAGCTCGCGGATGAGCAGGTCCACGTACTCGTCCTTTGAGACGGCGGACCTGCCGTTATCGACGACCTTCGCGAAGTAGCAGTAGGAGCAGATCCCGCTGCAGTACGGGATGTGGACGTAGACGTTGACGAGGTCGGTGATCGGCTCCCAGGGGGACGGGGTGAACATCGCTTCCGGGTCAATGGGAGCGAGAGTGCGCACGGGAGGGTAGCTGTAGATGAAGCAGTAGTCGCCGTGCTTGTCGAAGCCCGCGGCTTCCAGTCCCGCCCAGTCGACCGCGGCGTAGGCCGCGTCGACAGCGGCACCGGTTTCGGGTTCGACCGGCATCAGGTCGTTGTCCCGCTTGACGTTCCGTCGGAGTTCGGCGGCAGGGATGAACATGTCGATGTCCTCGCTGGTCAGTCGGTGCAGGTGCTGGAGGGCCCGGCGGGAGTCAGGGTTAACGCGTAGTTGTCCTGTCGACGCAGCGCCGTGTCCCGCCACTCCGAGCTCACGGAGTAGCCGCCGATGAGAGCCTTGTAGACATCCGTGGGCGCAGGCACCCACAGCGGCGCGTACTCGGCCTTGAGACTGGCCATCGCCTCGTCGCGCGCGGGTTGCCGCGAGAGCGCGTCCAGGAGGAAGAACGGGTCGGTGCCGGCGAACCCGATCCCGTTGTCTGCGCACGCCTGGGTGAGGCGTTGGACATTCGTGACGACCACGTCCGGGTTCCGGCCGGGACCCGTCGGCGGCGCGGTAGCGCCACCACCCGGACTCGAAGGCATCGAGCTCGATGCCGAACGCCGACGGGTCCCTGGCGATGGGCGTGTCGGGCGGGAGGAACGGGTTGACCCAGACGGAGTGGATGGAGGCGGCGTTGCGCTCGACGAACCGGATCGTGTCCTCGAGGTCACCCTGCTGCTCGCCCGGGAAGCCGACGAGGAAGTTCACGTGGTTCCACAGCCCCGCGCCCGCCGAGGACCGGAGCGTGTCCTCTACGACGGGGACGGTGTAGTCCGTGCGCATGAGGTCCAGCAGCCGCTGTGAGCCCGTCTCGACGCCGTAGCGCGTGAGCCGACCGCCGACGGCGTACATGCGTGCGAAGTCGGTTGCGCTCACCTGGTCGGCCCGAAGATAGGTGAACCAGCTCCTTCGTCCGTTGTCGACGGACTCCATCGCATCGAGGAAACGGCGGAGGTAGGTGAGGGAGGGGTTCAGCTCGTTGGTCATGACGTTGACCTGCGTGACGCCGTGCCGGCTCAACCCGGCGAGGGCCTCGGCGGCGACCTGCGGCGGGGTGAGCTGAGCCTTGCTGCCCGAGGCAACGCGACAGAACGCGCACCGGAAGGTGCACTGCTTGTCCCAGACGTACAGGTGGGCGCGCCGCTCCGGCCGACTCTGTCGGTAGGTGCGCGTCCCATAGAGCTCATACTCCCCCCACGGGACCCATGAGTAAGACGGCATCGGTGGGGAGCCCTTCGAGACGACCCGAGGGCCCTGGACGGTGCCCGACCTCCCGGTCGTCATACTGTTCGGGATTGACTCCGGCGCGGCCCGCTGGACGAAGGCGAGGAGAGCGTCCCAGCCGTCTCCGACCGTGACCGTCACCGGACCGTAGGGACGCAGCGAGTCGATGACCTGGCGCGCCGAGTCCGATGTGAAGAACTGGCCACCGAAGATCACGCGGGAGCCCTGCTCTACCGCGATGCGTCTCAGGAGCAGGGCCGACGCCACCTGGTCGTACCCCATGACGGAGATCCCGATGTCTTGTCCTGGCGCAGCTCCCACCGCCGCCCAGAGCTCGGTGGCGTACCCATGCACGTCAGGGTCGAGACTCGCGCCGAGGACCTCTCCTACCTCGACCCTGCGCCGGTAGAGCAGCGAGTCGCCGCCCGTCAGGTGCGCGACGGCCAGACGCATCTCCAGGTCAACCGGCTGCGCGTCGACGCCTACCTCCTGCTCCAGGACAGCGGCGAGTAGTGCGATGCTGACGGGCGGGTACGGAATGATGCGCCGACCAGAAGGAGCAAAGACAAGATGCACGCTTCCTCCCCGGAATGAAAGACAGAACGACACGCCCGCGTCGTTCGTTCTGGAACATACACGGTGGGCCCCAGGTGCGCGCTATTGAGGGTCCTCGGATGTTCTAGTGGTCCGTCTGTGATTTGACGCGGCGGAGTGTGTCGCGGCCTCGGGAGACCTTGGTGATGATGTCCTCGGCGGCGGCTTGCCAGATGAATGGCTTGGGATCGGTATCCAGTGTTCGGCCCAGACGGTGATGGCCTGGGTCAAGGCGGCGACGCTGTCGAAGGTGCCGCGGCGCAGGCGTTTGTCGGTCAGTTCTTTGAACCATCGCTCGATCAGGTTGAGCCAGGAGCTTGAGGTCGGGATGAAGTGCAGATGCCAGCGTGCCTGCCGGGGATGGGCCAGCCAGGCCCTAATCTCGGGGGTTTTGTGCGCGGAGAGGTTGTCCAGGATGACGTGCACGTCGAGATCTGCCGGGACCTGCTTGTCGAGCTGTGGAGTGTTCCCGGAATTGTGGATGTGGAGGATTACGCCGCGAGTTCGTGGATGTCCCTGTATCCTAACTCGTATTCGTGGGGCGTCAAATAGCCTAGCGTGGAGTGTCGGCGGGTCCGGTTGTAGTACATCTCGATCCACTCGAACGTGGCCTTCTTCACTGATGTGAGGTCCGGCCAGGGCCTGGTGTGGATCAGTTCCTTCTTGTAGCTGGCGAAGAAGCTCTCGGCGACGGCATTATCGTAGCAGATGCCTGTTCGGCCCACCGATCGGCGGATCTTGTTCTTCTTGCAGAATGTTGCAAACTCCCGTGAAGTGTATTGCGTTCCTCGGTCCGAGTGGAATATGACGCGCCCCTTGGGTCGGCGTTGTTCCAGCGCCATTGTCAGGGCGCCCGTGACCAGTCCGGTGCGCATGTGGTCGGCGACCGCCCAGCCCACCACTTTCCGGGAGTAGAGGTCGATCGCGGTGGCCAGGTACACCCAGCCGTCCCAGGACTTGATGTAGGTAATGTCGCCGCACCACCGGGTGTTGGCCTTCGTGGCGGTGAAGTCCCGACCGATCAGGTCAGGAGCAGCAACCGGCTTGTCGCCCTGGATGGTGGTCTTCTTCCAAGCCCGCGGATGCCGTCCCTGCAAGCGTAGTTGGTTCATCAACCGCCGGACCCGCTTGCGAGCCACCCGATGCCCGCGCGCAACAAGCTCGGCGTGCATCCGTCGGACGCCCGGGTTGGCCTTCAACTGCTCAAAGATGCTCGAGATGAGGCGCGACAGCGCCTCATCGGCCCGGACCCGCTGTGAAGCTGGACGTTTCCGCCAGGCGTAGTAGCCCGAAACCGAAACCGCCAGCTGGTCGCACATGAACTCCACCGGATACTCTTTCGACTCGGCCCAGCCCACGATCGCAGCGAAGATCACCGCTGGTCTTTCGCGAACCAGGCCGCTACTTTATTGCGAACTCTGCCTCCATCGTAGCCGCCGGTTCTCCGCACGGAGTCGTTCAAGTTCGGCCCGTTCATCCTCGTTCAACTCGCGGTCGGGCTCGCCCCGCTGATCACGTGCTTTCTTCACCCATTTCCCCAAAGTCATCTCATGGACACCGATATTGCGTGCCACCTCGGCGATCGAACGTCCATCACCGAGCACGAATTCTACCGCGGACGCCTTGTACTCATCGGTGAAACTCCTCCGTGTCGATCCCATCGTTGATTCCCTCTCATTTCAGGAACCCGCCGAATATGTCCCACCCTCCACCAAATCGGGAACGATCCAATGTTCGGCTACGGCAATTTCAGCCCAGTGGCCCTGACTACCCAGGATCCGATGAGCCACCCCGACGAAAACCCGCTGCTGGACAAGTCGCCGCAAGAGTGGCCCAAGCGCCAGGCCCTGGCCGATTATCGCGACGGATTATCGACCCCGGCAACCTTCTCAACGATCCGACCTACATCTATCGGGGGGATGACCCGGTGACTGCTCAGC
>CAYZXQ010000026.1:0-33492 GCA_964482465.1 uncultured Nigerium sp.
TCACGCCGAAGCCAACCACCCCGCAGCAGATCGCCACCCCCGTGGAGAACACTGCCGCGCGGCGATCCTGTTGGCCGCGCGGTGCGGCCTGCGGCGGGGCGAGGTGGTCCCACGGCGCCGAAGGACCTCGACATCGGTTCGGGTCGAACGCATCGTGGCAGGTGCCGTCGGCGTGGGGACGCACGCGCGCCCCCGTCCTGTCAAGCTCTCGTGGGGGGCGCGAACGCTGAAAGCCGCCTCAACCCGGGGATAATCCCTAGCCAAAGCGGCTTTCCGCTGGTCGGGGTGACAGGATTTGAACCTGCGACCTCTTCGTCCCGAACGAAGCGCGCTACCAAGCTGCGCCACACCCCGATGGCCCCGGTTCGAGGCCGAAGAGGAGTCTAGCCCACCGCGTGGCGAAACTCACATTCCGGGACCCGGCACGAGCCGCAGCAGGGTCGCCTCCGGCGGACACGCGAACCGGAACGGCGTGAACGGCGACATACCGATCCCCGCGGACACGTGGACGTACCCGCGGCGTCCGTTCACCTCGCGCGTGAACAGGCCGCTGGCGTGCTCGTGCGGCAGGTCGCAGTTCGTCGTGAGGGCGCCGTAGCCCGGGACGCACACCTGCCCGCCGTGGGTGTGCCCCGCCAGGACGAGCCGGACGCCGTCGCTCACCATCGCGTCCAGCAGCGCCTGGTAGGGGGCGTGGGTGACGCCGAGGCCGATCGCCCCCGCCGGGACCGGTCCCGCCACCTGCGAGTAGTCGGCCCGGTGCTCGTGGTAGTCGCTGGTGCCCCGCAGCGCCAGGCGCAGGCCGCGCACCTCGACCTCGGCGGTCCCTTCGTTGACGTCGTGCCAGCCGAGGCCCTCCAGCGCCCGGCGGAGGTCGTCGGTGGGCAGGTTCGTCCGGCTGCGGCGGTCGGACGCCGATGTGCGCCAGGTATAGGCCAGCGGGTTCTTCACCCGCGGACCGTGGAAGTCGTTGGACCCGAACACGAACGCCCCGGGAACGCCGGCGAGCCGCGCGAAGGCGTCCGCAAGCGGGACGACGGCGTCCGCAGCCGCCAGATTGTCGCCCGTGTCGATGACCAGGTCGGGTTCGAGCCCGGCGAGCCCCCGCAGGAAGTCGAGCTTGCGGCGCTGGCGCGGCAGGAGGTGGATGTCCGAGACGTGCAGGACGCGGATCTCGTCGGACCCCGGGGGAAGGATCGGCACGTCGACGCGGCGGACGCGGAAGTCCACGGCCTCGATCGCGATCCCGTAGGCGAGGCACGTCGCGCCCGCGACGCCCAGCGTCGCCATGGTTCGGCCCAGCATCGGAACTACCCCTCGTCTCGCGGCCGGATCACGGCGGGGGCGCGTTCGGATCCGGGGGCAGCGGCGGGCCGGACGACACGAAGACCTTGACGTTGCTGTACAGCGGCGCCTGGCCGCGCGGGCTGTAGCCCAGCAGGGTGCCGATGGGCTTGTCGCTCGGCTGACGGACGACCAGCGCGCCGAAGCCCGCGTTCTGCAGCGCGTTCTTGCAGTCGTTGAACGACAGCGCGTTGCAGTTCGGGATGGGCGTCATAGGTCCGAGTTCCTGCGCTGCTGGTGCGATGAAGTTGCCCTTCGGCAGGAGCGGCAGGGCCACCTCCATCGCGGGTCGCCAGATGCCGCCGCCCGCCTCGCGACCGGACGAGGCCGCCAGGGTCGCCTTGCCGCCGAGGCGCGGGGCGCCCTGGAGCGTCCGGTTCTCGTTGCGGACGTGGATGTACCGGGGGGCCCGCTTGTCCACGGTGATCATCGCGCCGCCGGCGAGCTGCGGGGTGACGCCGACGGTCCAGATGGTGGGGGCCTTGTTGTCGGTGCCGGTCTTGCCGGCGATGTCGTAGCCGGGAATGTTCGCGGGGGCCGCGGTGCCGCCGGAACTGAACGGCATCTTGAGGACGTCCACGGCGGCGTCCGCCACCCGCTGGGGGATGACCTGCTCGCAGTTGGCCGAGGGCACCTCGTAGTTCTTGCCGGCCGCGCTCACCGCCGACTTGAGGATGATCGGGTCGCACCGCAGGCCGCGCGCCGCGAGGGTGGCGTAGGCGTTGACGAGCGACACCGGAGAGATGTCGACCGCGCCGAGGGTGAACGACGGGATCTCGTTGAACTCCTTGACGATGCTCCTGCCGTTGGCCATCTTGAGGCCGAGGCGCTCGGCCATGGTCGTCACCTCGCACAGGCCGGTGTCCTGCTCGAGCTGCACGAAGAACGTGTTGGACGAGTACCGCGCGCCGTCGTACATGTCGAACGTGCCGGGCGGGCGGGTGTTGACCTCCCAGGGGGAGCGCACGGTGACGCTGCCGTTGCAGGTGCGGAAGCGCTGCCCCTGGAACTGGATCGACGCCGGCGACTCGTATGTGCGACTGGTCGGGATGCCCTTGTTGATGGCCGCGGTGATGGTGAAGGCCTTGAACGTCGAACCGCCGCGGACGCCCTCGGCGCCGCCACGCACGGCGTCCATCGTGTAGTTGTAGTAGGTCTGTCCCGGGCCGGTGCCGATCTCGGGGCGGCTCTGGGCGGCGGCCTTGATGAGACCGGTGCCCGGCTGGATCATCACCATGGCACCGATGACCTGGTCGGTGGGGGCGATGTAGTTCGAGACCGCCGTCTGCGCGGCGTCCTGGAAGCGGGGGTCGATCTCGGTCTGGATCAGCAGGCCGCCGCGGTTGAGCAGGTTGCGGCGCGAGTCCTCGTCGGGCCCCAGGCTCGGGGTCATCCGGGTCAGCGTCAGCTCGACGATCGAGCAGAGGTGCGGATACCGCGAGACGAGACACCCGTGCTTGGTGTTCTGCACCTGGCTGCGGTCGAAGGGCACCTTCTTGGCGGCGGTGGCCTCCTCGACGGTGACGATGCCCTCCTTGACCAGGACGTCGAGCACGTTGTTGCGGCGCTCGATGGCCAGCTTCTCGTGCTTGACGGGGTCGGTGGTTGCCGGGTTGCGGACGAGGCCGGCCAACATGGCGGCCTGCGGCAGGTTGAGATCCTTGGCGTCCACGTTGAAGTAGTGCCGGGCCGCCGACTGCACGCCGTAGGACCGGTCGCCGTAGTAGGCGAGGTTGAGGTAGGCCGCGAGGATGTCCTTCTTCGACACCTTCTGCTCCAGCGCGATCGCGTACCGCAACTCGAGGATCTTGCGCGCGAACGTGCGGTTCTGTGCGGCCGCGAGGGCCTCCTTGTCGCCGTCGGCCACGGCCTTGTTGAGCAGGACCAGCTTCACGTACTGCTGCGTGAGGGTCGAACCGCCCTGGGTGTTGCCCGAGGACGTCCGGACCAACGCTCGCAGAGTGCCGCGCAGGTCGAGGGCGCCGTGCTCGAAGAAGCGCTGGTCTTCGACGGCCACCTGCGCCTGCTGCATGATCGGCGACACCTGGTCGAGGGTCACGTTGACGCGGTTCTCTTCGTAGAAATTGGTGAGCTCCGAGCCGTCGGCCATGAGCACCTTCGAGCCCTCCGCGACCGGGGGGGTCTCGAACTCGGCGGGGATCTGCTGGACGGCCCGAGCGGCCTGCCGCGTGACCTCCGACGCGACGCCCGCGGTGGGCACGACGAGGCCCGCAGTCAGGAGGCCACCAAGCGCGCTGACCACGAAGAACATGAGCAGCGAATAGAGCTTCTGGCCGAGCGAAGGCGCAGTCATGCCTCAAGGGTACGTCAGGCTACCGACGTCCCCCACATCAGCGGGCGCACCGTTGGTTGTGCAACGTGCGTGCCGGTGTCTACGATTCCGCGAAAGGTGCGCATGAATTCCTCGAGGAGGTGGCGATGGCGCTGGCCAACACGGACGACTGGACGCTGAAGGCGCGCTGCCGCGGAATGCAGGACCAATTGTTCCCCGAGGGCGCCGACCAGAAGCGCGCCCGTGCCGTCTGCATGGGGTGTTCGGTCCGCTCTCAATGCCTCGCCGAGGCCCTCGACAACCGCATCGAGTGGGGCGTCTGGGGTGGGATGACCGAGCGCGAGCGTCGCCAACTCCTGCGCGACCGCACCGACATCGCCTCGTGGAGCCGCGTGCTCTGCGGCGAGCCGCACCGCGAGAGCTGAACCCGCGGCGTCCGGCCCCCGACGGAACTGTCGGCGGCATCGTTTAGCATTCCGGGCATGACGACGTGGGAATACGTGACCGTTCCGGTCCTGGTGCACGCGACCAAGCAGATCCTCGACACCTGGGGTGCGGACGGCTGGGAGCTCGTCCAGATCGTCCCCGGCCCCAACCCGCAGAACCTGGTCGCCTACTTCAAGCGGCCGCTCGGCGAGCGGTGAGCACGCCGAGCCGGCGACTGGCCGACCTTGGCCTGGAGTTGCCGCCGGTTGCCACGCCCGTGGCCGCCTATGTGCCGGCGGTGGCGTCCCAGGGGTGGGTCCTCACGTCGGGGCAGTTGCCGACCGTCGCGGGCACCCTCGTCGCGACGGGGCACGTGGGCGCCGAGGTCGACGAAGCCACCGCCGTTGCGTGCGCGCGGGTGGCCGCCCTCAACGGGCTGGCGGCCGCGGCGTCCGTCACCGGCGGTCTCGACCGCATCGCGCGGATCGTCAAGGTGACGGTGTTCGTGGCGAGCGCGCCGGGGTACACCGGGCAACCGAAGGTCGCCAACGGCGCGAGCGAACTGCTGGGTGCGGTCTTCGGCGAGGCCGGGGCGCACGTCCGTAGCGCGGTGGGGGTGTCCGAGCTGCCGCTGGGTGCGCCGGTCGAGGTCGAGCTGACGGTCGAGCCGACGTAGTGGACGCCGACGCGCGGGCTCGCGCGCAGGCGGTGGACGCCGCCCTTGCCGAGCTCTATCCCGACGCGGCGTGCGAACTCGACTTCACCACGCCCCTGGAGCTGCTGGTGGCGACCGTGTTGTCGGCCCAGTCGACCGACCGCCGGGTCAACTCGGTGACGCCGACGCTGTTTGCGCGGTATCCGGACGCCGCGGCCTACGCCGGTGCCGACCGCGCCGACGTGGAGGCGATCGTCCACCCCACCGGGTTCTTCCGGGCCAAGACCGAGTCGCTGCTCGGCATCGGCGCCGCGCTGGTCGAGCGGTTCGACGGCGAGGTGCCCGGCACGCTGGCCGAACTCGTCACCCTGCCCGGTGTCGGCCGCAAGACGGCCAATGTCGTCTTGGGCAATGCGTTCGGGGTGCCGGGGCTGACCCCCGACACGCACTTCATCCGGTTGTCGAACCGGTTCGGGTGGGTGGCCTCCACCAAGCCCGATGTCGTCGAGGCGGCGGTCGGGGAGCTGTTCGATCCTCAGCAGTGGGTGGGGGTGTCGCATCGCGTCATCTGGCACGGCCGACGCCGATGCCACGCGCGGCGTCCGGCATGCGGCGCGTGCCCCCTCGGTCCGGTGCTGTGCCCGAGCTACGGGGAGGGCCCCACCGACCCGGCGGTGGCCGCGGGGCTCGTCCGGGAGCCACGGGCATGAGGGTTCGGGCGTGGGTGGGTGCCCTGCTGGCGGCGACGGCGCTGGCGGGGTGTGCGCCGGCGTCCGCACCCGTGGCGTCCGCACCCACGCCGGCCGCACCCGCGGCGTCCGCACCCACGCCGGCCGCGCGGCCGAGCGTCGACCTCGCGGCGGCGCGGGTGGCAGCGGGGATCGCGGACTGTCCGGTGGCGGACGCCGCCGCTCGGCCGGTGCCCGGCGGGCTGCCCGATGTGACGCTGTCGTGCCTGGGCAGCGACCGCGCGGTCAACGTGGCGGGCTTGCGCGGGCGTCCGATGGTGATCAACCTGTGGGCGCAGTGGTGCCCGCCGTGCCGGGCCGAGGCGAGCCACCTGCGCGACTTCGCGGCGCGGGCGGGCGACAAGGTGCTGGTGCTGGGGGTCGACTACGACGATCCGCAGCCCGACTGGGCGCTGGAGTTCGCCACCCTCGCGGGCTGGCGGTACGCGCACCTGACCGATCCGTCCCGGAGCTTGGCCGAGCCGCTGCGGCTGGTGGGCATCCCGACGACCCTACTGGTGTCCGCGGACGGCCGGATCGTTCACCGGGTGACCGGACCCGTGGCGTCCGCCGCCGAACTCGATGCCCTGGTGGCGACGTACTTGGGGGTGCAGGGGTGAACGTCCCGCCGATCTTGCTGGGGCTGCGCGAGCGGCTGTCCGACTCCCGGCGCGTCGCGGGGTTCGTGGGCGACCGGCCCGCGGTGGGCGGTCGGCGCGCGGCGGTGCTGATCCTGTTCCATCACGATCCGGTGGCGGCGGAGTCCGAGCGCGGCGACCTGGCCGGCCTGCGGCTGGTGGCGATCGAGAAGTCCGCGCGCCTGCGCAGCCACGCCGGGCAGGTGGCGTTCCCCGGCGGCTCGCTGGAGCCCACCGACGCGGACGCCGTCGCTGCGGCCCTGCGGGAGGCCGACGAGGAGGTGGGCATCGCGCCGGAGGGCGTGAGCGTGCTGGGGGTGTTGCCCGAGGCGCACGTGGCGGCGTCCGGATTCGACGTCACGTCGGTGGTCGGCTGGTGGCCGGCCCCGCGGCCGCTGGTGCCGGTGGACACCTTCGAGGTTGCGGCGGTGCATTCGCTCGCGCTCGGTCACTTGGTCGATCCGGCAAACCGCCTCACCTGGACCCACCCGTCGGGCTATCGGGGCCCGGCCTTCGTCGTGGACGACCTGTTCGTGTGGGGCTTCACCGGGCACCTGCTCGACGGGCTCGTCCGGCTCGCGGGCTGGGAGAAGCCGTGGGACGTGCGGCGCACGGCACCGATCCCGCCGCGGTTCCTCCGCGGCCGGGACGACAACGGCCGCTGAGCAGGTGGGTTGGCCCGCGGGGATGCGGGCAAAGCCCCGGGCGCAGGTCCCCCGACGCGGCGGCTTCCCTTTTGTCGGTGGCGGGGGGCAGGATCGTTCCCATGGCGAGCCCCCAGAACGAGCCGTGGTGGAAGTCCGCGGTGGTCTACCAGATCTATCCCCGCTCGTTCCGCGACTCCGACGGCGACGGCGTGGGCGACCTGCGCGGCATCCTCGGCACGGTCGACTACCTGGCCGCGCTGGGGGTCGACGTCGTGTGGCTGAGTCCCGTCTATCGCTCTCCGATGGACGACAACGGCTACGACATCAGCGACTACGACGACATCGACCCGCTGTTCGGCACGCTGGCCGACTTCGATGCGCTGGTGGCGGCGTTGCACCGGCGCGGCATCCGGCTCGTGATGGATCTCGTGGTCAACCACACCTCCGACGAGCACCCCTGGTTCGTGGAGTCGCGGTCCAGCCGCAGCAACCCCAAGCGGGACTGGTACTGGTGGCGTCCGGCGCGTGAGGGGCACACCCCCGGCGAGCCCGGCGCCGAGCCCTACAACTGGGGCTCGTTCTTCGGGGGCAGCGGCTGGGCCTTCGACGCGGAGTCCGGCGAGTACTACCTGCACCTGTTCAGCCGTAAGCAGCCCGACCTGAACTGGGAGAACCCCGAGGTCAGGGCCGAAATCTACGCGATGATGCGACGCTGGGTGGCGCGCGGGGTCGACGGGTTCCGGATGGACGTCATCAACCTCATCAGCAAGCCGGTCCCGCTGGTGGACGGACGCCCCACGCCCGGCCTGCCCTACAGCCAAGACATCGAGATGGTGGTGAACGGGCCGCGGCTCACCGAGTTCCTGGAGGAGATGAACCGCGAGGTCGGCATCAGCGCCTCCGAGCTGTTCACGGTGGGCGAGATGGTGCTGTGCGATCCGGCGCACGCCCGCGAGTACACCAGCCAGCACCACGACCGCCTGGGCATGGTGTTCACGTTCGAGCACATGAGCCTGGACAACGAGCCGGGCGCTTCGAAGTGGGCGATCCGGCCGCTGCACCTGCCCGATCTGAAGAAGAACCTCGCCGCCTGGCAAGAGGCGCTGGCCGACGAGGGCTGGAACTCCCTGTACTGGAACAACCACGACCAGCCCCGGGTGGTGTCGCGCTTCGGCGACGACTCCCCGGCCCACCGCGTGGCGTCGGCGAAGGCGCTCGCGACGGTCCTGCACCTGCACCGCGGCACGCCGTACGTCTACCAAGGCGAAGAGATCGGCATGACAAACGCCGGGTTCACCTCGCTGGCTCAGTACCAAGACGTCGAGTCGCTGGGATTCGCGGCCGAGGCGGCCCACTGGGGGTTCTCCGAGGAGCAGTTGCTCGCTGCGCTCGCGGCCAAGAGCCGGGACAACGCGCGGACTCCGATGTGCTGGTCCGGGGGTCCGGGCGCGGGGTTCAGCACGGGGTCCCCGTGGCTGCCGATCAACACGCAGGCGCACGCCATCAACGTGGAACGGGCGCTCGCCGACCCCGATTCGGTGTGGCACCACTACCGGGAGCTGATCGAGTTGCGCCACAACTTCGAGGTGGTGCGCGAGGGCCGCTTCGCGTTGCTCCTGCCCGACGACGAGAAGCTGTGGGTGTTCACGCGGACGCTGACCACGCAGGTGTTGCTCGTGGTGGCCAACATGTCCTCCGAGTTGGCGAGCGTCCCGGTGGCCGAGTTGCCGGATCTGTCCGAGGCGCAGTTGCTGCTGGGCGGGACGCACAGCGACATCCAGACCCTGGAGCCGTGGGAGGCGCGGGTCTACCTCATCGAGGGCTGAGCGGCGCCCACGAGGGTCGCCGAGCGGGTTGCGGACGCCGCGGGTGCCGCTCGTTGAGGGACGGAGGGGCGGCGTCCGGAGCCGACCGCGCCCCTGGTCGCCGCGTTGACGGGCGCTCTCGCACCCCCGCGGTGCGAGTGCGACGCAGGGGACGGGGCGGCGTCCGGAACCGACCGCGTCATGGACGGCGAGCCTGGTGGACTCGGCGGCGGGAGCGCGGGGAACGGACGGGGCGGCGTCCGGCGCGGGATCAGACGTACGTGGTGGGCCGATCCAGGGCGCGGGCGTTGCTCGGCGTGAGGGCGGCGACGTTGGCCTGTCCGCGGTTGACGGCGGTGAGGACGGCGTCCACGGACTGCTCGGCGTGCGAGATGGTCGCCTCGGGGCCGGGGACGTCGAAGCGGGTCCGGCCGATGAGCGCCAAGATGGCGGCGACGATGAAGAAGAGGAGGGCGATGGTCCCGAACCCGGCGGCGTAGGCCCACACGGCGGGCAGGAGCATCATCCAGAGCCCGGACAGCACGAAGCCGAGCGCTACGAAGAGGAGCATCAGGCCGTTCAGGGCGACGTAGCCCGCGCCCCCGAAGAGGCCGACCCCGAGGCCGACCTTCTTGGCCTGGGGCACCATTTCGGCCTTGGCAAGCTCGATTTGGCCCTCGACGATGGTCCGGATGTCGCTGGTGATGGACGTGATCACGTCGGTGATCGCCGGCTGTTCGGCCATGGCAGGGCTCCTTCGTTGGCTACGCGTGATCATCGTAGCCACAAGCGAGCCACGTGCGACCCCCTCCGCTGCGACGACCGAGGCGACGGGCGGCGTCCGGAACCTACACGGGGATGGTGAGGCCGTCGTCGGGCAGACGGAGCTGCGAGGTGAACTCGTCGTGGTCGACGCGCGCGCGCCAGCAGGACACCTGGTAGGGCAGCAGCAGCGGCTCGGGGACGCGCGCGGAGGACTCGTAGAGGTCGCCGACATCGACCATGAGCCGGGACAGGCGCTCGGGCTCGAGGTCGGGGAAGCGAGCGGCGACCATGTTGAGCAGTCCGATGCGGGCGATGGGGATCCACAGGCGGAAGGTCCTGTGCTCGACGTCGGGGTAGAAGGGGCTCTCGGCGACCGCCGCGACGGTCTCGGTGCCGTAGGAGCCGGCCATCGCGGTCGGGTCGACCTCCTGCATTAGCCCGGCGAGGCGCCGGACCCACGGGACCGAGTCGTCGCGGCTGAGGTAGCTGACCGCCAGGTGCCCTCCGGGCGCCAGGACGCGCGCGAACTCGGGCAGGACGGCCCCCGGAATGAGCGTGTGGAACGACTGGTGGACCCACACGGCGTCGAACGACGTCGGCACGAAGGGGAGGCGCTCGGGGCGCGCCACGATGGGGAGGGCGCCGGGGGCGCGGGTGACGAGGGTCCGCAGGCCGGCGCGGCTGGGGTCGCAGGCGACGAGCGACTCCTCCGCGCGTCCGGCGAGGAGGGCGGCGATGGGGGCGCCGGCCCGTCCGAGGACGAGGTGGCGCGGGCGGGGTGCCGTGGGGGCGAGCCAGTCCAGCGCGGCTGCGGGGAAGGCCGGGGAGCTGGCGGACGTCATGCCCGTGATGGTACGGGGCCGTGCCGCCAACCCCGGGGAGGCAGGCTGTGGATGGGCGGGTTCGGCGTTGTCCACAGGCGGCGGGGGTGGCTGAGCGCTGCGGGGGAGGCCTGACCAAGGTGCTCGCGTGACCACCGCCCGTGCCGTCCTGTTCACCCGCTCCGAGGACATCGTCGACGCCGTGTCGGCGACCGCCGCCACCCTCGGGGTCGGCGTCGACATCCTGGGCGACCTCGACGCGCTGCTCGCCCGGTGGGGTGATGCGGACGCCGTGCTGGTGGGTGGCGACGTGGCCGCGGCGGTGGCGTCCGCGGCCCCGCGGCGACGTCCGCGGGTCCAGCTGGTGGGGTTTGTCGCCGACGACCTGGCCCGCTGGTCGATGCCGTTGGGCGCCGAGGTGCTCCCGCTGCCGTCCGGCCTGGCCTGGTTGGCGGACGCGCTGAGCGGGGACGCGGCGTCCGGACGCCTCGTGGCGGTCGTCGGGGGCTGCGGCGGCGTGGGCACGTCCACGGTGGCGGCGGGGTTGGCGCTGACGGCCGCGCGGCGGGGGTTGGGGGCGGCGTTGGTCGACCTCGACCCGTGGGGCGGCGGGCTCGATCTGGTGCTGGGTGCCGAGCGGACGCCCGGGTGGCGCTGGCCGCGGCTGGCCGGGGCGCGGGGCGAGGTGAGCGACCTGCGGGACGTCCTGCCGAGCGTCGCGGGCGTGACGCTGGTATCGGACGCCCGCGCGGACGGCGCGGAGCGGGCCGGCCCGGAGGCGGTGGCGGCGGTGGTGTCGGGGTTGCTGCGCCATCACGAGGTGGTGGTGTTGGACGCCGGACGCCCGGCGGGCGCGCTCGCTCCCGCAGCCCGGCGCGCGGACGTGACGCTCGTGGTGGCCCCGGCGGACGTCCGCGGGGTGGCCGCGACCACGCGGCTGCTGCGCGCGGCGCGTCCCCAGGGGCCGGTGCTGGCGGTGCGGAGGCGTCCGGGGGCTTCGGTGGCGCCGGTGTTGGTCGCGGACGCCGTGGGCGTCCCGTTGGTCGGCGAGGTGCCGCACGACCCGCGGCTGGCGCGGGCGGCCGAGGCCGGCGAGCCGCCAGGGCGTCGCAGGTCGGCGTGGCGACGGTCCGTGCGGGGGCTGCTGGATGCGGTGCTGGAGGCGTCCGATGGCCGTTGACCTGGACGAGGTGCGGGCCCGGCTGTCGGCGTTGGGGCAGCAGCCCCGGGCGTCCGAGGTGGCCGAGGCGCTCGCGTGGCTGGGGCATGTGGTGAGCGATGCGACCGTGCTGGCGACGGTCGATGCGCTGCGGCGCGACAGCCGTGGGGCGGGCCCGTTGGAGGCGCTGCTGCACGAGCCGGGAGTGACGGACGTGCTCGTCAACGGTCCGGACGCGGTGTACGTCGACCGCGGGGGTGGGCTGGAGCCGGCCGGGGTGCGGTTCGAGTCGGACGAGGCGGTCCGGCGGCTGGCGGTGCGCCTCGCGGCGCAGGTCGGGCGGCGGCTCGACGACGCCCAGCCGTTCGTGGATGCGCGGCTGCCCGACGGGGTCCGGGTGCATGCGGTCCTGGCGGGCATCGCCGATCCCGGGACGTGCGTGTCGCTGCGCGTGCCTGCCCGAAAGCGGTGGTCGCTGGCCGAGTGGGCGGGCATGGGGTCGCTCGCGCCCACCGGCTTGGAGGTGCTGCGGGGGCTGGTGGAGCGCAAGCGCGCCCTGCTGGTGACCGGAGGAACAGGCAGCGGCAAGACGACGCTGCTCGCCGCGCTGCTGGGGGAGGTGCCGGCGCACGAGCGCATGGTCGTGGTCGAGGACAGCCGCGAACTGAACCCCGACCATCCCCACGTGGTGCGGATGGAGGGGCGACCCGCGAACGCCGAGGGGGTAGGGGCGGTGACGCTGACGACGTTGGTCCGAAATGCGCTGCGGATGCGGCCGGATCGGCTCGTGGTGGGCGAGGTCCGCGGTGCCGAGTTGGCCGACCTGCTGGCCGCCCTCAACACCGGGCACGAGGGCGGCATGGGCACGGTGCACGCGAACACGCCGGCGTCCGTGCCGGCCCGCTTGGAGGCGCTGGGGGCGCTCGGCGGGTTGGGGCGGGAGGCGCTGCACGCGCAGGTGGGGGCGGCGCTGGACGCCGTGGTGCACGTGCGGCGCGCGCACGGGCGTCGTTGGGTGGCCGAGGTGGCGGTCCTGGGCGCGGGTCCCGACGGGCTGGTGCGCGCGGAGACCGGTCTCGCGTGGGGAGTGGGCGGCGAGGAGACACGCGGTCCGGCGTTTGGGGCGTTGCGGGGGCTGATCGCATGACGGTCCTGGCGGTGGTGGCGGCGGCGTTGGCCGTGTGGGTGCTCGTTCGTCCAGGGGATGCGGGCCTGGCGCGCTGCGAGGTCGAACCCCCGGGTCCGCGGCGGGGTGCGCGGGTGTCGGTCCGGGCGCTGGGGGTCTTGGTGGGCGTGGGGATCGTCACGGCGTCCGGGGCGGTCGCGGGCGTCCGGGCGGCGGTGCTGGCGTGCGTGACGGTCCTGGTGGTGGGCACGGCGGCCCTGCTCGGCCTGCGGTACCGCGCGCGGCGGTATCGCGCGCAGCAGCGGACCGAGGTCGCGTGGGCGGGTGAGGTATTGGCCGGGTTGCTGCGTGCGGGGCATGTGCCCGCGACGGCGCTGGAGGCGGCGGCGTCCGAGACGATCGTCCTGCGGTCGGCCGCGGACGCCCAGGCCGTCGGCGGCGATGTCGCGGACGCCCTCCGGCGTGCGTCCGTCGCGCCCGGGCGGGAGGGGCTGCTGGATCTCAGCGACGCGTGGGCGGTGGCGTCGCGGACCGGGGCGTCGCTCTGCGCGGCGGTCGAGGCCACGGCGGAGCAGTTGGCGGGACGCCAGGAGGTCGCCCGGACGGTCGCGGCCGAACTGTCCGCGCCGCGGGCCACGGGGCTGGTGTTGGCGGCGCTCCCGGCCGCGGGGCTCCTGCTCGGGTTCGGTTTCGGGGGTAACCCCATCGCGTTCCTGCTGGAGTCGCCGGGCGGGTGGGCGTGCCTGGTGTCGGGCGTGGCGCTGGTGTGCGCGGGGGTCCTGTGGACCGAAGCGCTGGCGGACAAGGCGGCGGGGGACTGATGGACGGCGTGATCGTGGCGGCCGCGCTGGCGGCGGGGGTGGCCGTGGCCGCATGGACCCCCGGCTGGTCGCTGGGGCGGCTCGCGCACGAGCCGCAGCCGGGCCGGACGCGGCGAGCGGGCATGCGTGGGCTGCTGGCGCGGCTGCGTCCGGCGCCGGCGGACGAGGCGGAACGCACCGCCGAGGTGTCCCGAGTATGCCTGCTGCTGGCGGTGTGCCTGGAGGCGGGGAGACCGACGCGGAGCGCGCTGCGGGTAGTGACCGATGTGGTCACCGGCGCCCCTCACGAGGCGCTGACTGGGGTGCTGCGACAGATCGACCTGGGGATCGACGAGGGGGTGGCGTGGTCCTCGCTCACCGCGCAAGCTCCCTACCGGGGGATGGCCCGGGACCTCGCGCGGTCGGTGCACTCCGGGGTGGCGCTGGCCACACTGCTGCGCCAGCATGCGGTGGAGGCGAGGCGTTCTGCCTTGTCCGCGGCGCAAGTCCGGGCCCGGCAGACGGGTGTGTCCGGCGTCGTGCCCCTGGTGATCTGTTTTCTGCCTGCGTTCGTCCTGCTGGGCGTTGTGCCGATCTTCGGCGGGGTGTTGGGGCGGCTGCTCGGATAGCCACGAGGCCCTTTGCCGCTTCTGGATCAGTGCGAACACGGTTTGCGGGGCCCCGAAGCGCAACGAGAAGCGGCAAAGGGCCGGTTTTCGTGCGAAGGCGGTCCCGGGCCGACAGGGAGCCCGCTGGAGATACCCCGCGGGGCCGACGCCGGGTTCGCGGGCGACGGGCAAACCCCTCTCGCTGTGGGGGTGGTCGTTGACGAGCACGTGCGTCCAGGACTCACGACCGGATCGCTTTCTTGTCGCACCCGGTCCGACGGGAAACCTGCGCGGGTTACGGGCGGGTGTGAGGGTCATCACGGGTCCCGGGGGCCGTCGGCGCGTTCGGCCTTGCAGAACCCGCGTTCGCACCCGCCCGACGGTGAAAACCCCGCCACTCTCCAGCCCGCGCGACCGGTCGACCCCGGTCTTCTCTGGGCTGTCTTGCGAGACACCCACGGGCCCCTGGTGGTGGCTCGCCCATGGTCAGGGGTCGTTGTCGCGTCGGCGGCCGGATCAGGTCCGTCCGTGAGGGCAGACGGTCGGATGCGGGCGGGCGGACTCGCTGCGCCCGACCGGTCGGGGGCCAGTGGTGAGCGATCGGTGTCGCGAGAACAGCAGGCGCTGCGGGGTCGAACCCCTTGACCGTGGGTGGGGGTCTGGCGCGGTGTGCAACCGACGTCGCGCGAGCAGGGGGCGCGGCGGGTCGAACTTGTCGACCCCGTGGGTGGAGTTTGGCGCGGTGAGCACCTGGTGTCGCGCGAGCAGTGGGCGCGGCGGGTCGAACCCCTTGACCGTGGACGGGCCCTGTGTGGTGTGCGACTGGTGTCGCGCGAGCAGTGGGTGCGGCAGGTCGAACCCGCTGACCGTGAGCGGGGTCGCGCGTGGTGTGCAACTCTTGCCGCCGCCCCGCGCCGAGAGCATGGCCCTCACCACCCCAACTGGCGTCCATAGGGCCCGTCGGAGTGGACGGGAACTCACGACGACCCACCCAGCGGCACTGGTGTCATCGGGCGTCCACATCGACCGACCACCCGGGCGCTTTGTCCACAGGCGGGGAACTCGTCGTGACCGTTGGGGAGCCTCCCTCACCAAGGTGTCGGCGTGCCGCAACCGGCGGCGGAGGAAGGAGCCCAACATGACCCAGGAGATCGAGACCACCACGAGCGTCGAGCTGGAGGCCCGGCGTCCCAACCTGATGGAGCGCGGCATGGCCACCGTGGAGTACGCGCTCGGCATCGTGCTGGTGGTGACGGTGGTCGCCGCGCTCATCTGGTCGGCCCAGCAGGGGTGGTTCAAGGAACTGGTCGAGGCGCTGTTCCGCACCATCTTCCAGTTGGTCACGTCCCACCTGGTGGGCTGAGCGCACCCTACGGGGCCCGACCGGATCATCCGGCGGGCCCCCGTGCGTCCCGCGGCGGGTTCGCGACGGCACCGATGCGATCGGGGTCGGCGGGCGAGTCTGGCGCTCGATGTGGGCGGGGTGTCGGTGGGCGTCCACGTCCGGGATCGGCTGGGCGAGTCTGGCGCTCGATGTGGGCGGGGTGTCGGTGGGCGTCCACGTCCGGGATCGGCTGGGCGAGTTGGGTGCTCGATGTGGGCGGGGTGTCGGTGGGCGTCCACGTCCGGGGCCGGCTGGGCGAGTTGGGTGCTGGATGTGGGCGGGGTGGAGGTGGCCGCCACGGATCGACGCGTCGTCCTTCTGGCCGTGGCCACCGTGGCTCGCGGCGCGGATACACGCAGCCGCCCCACGTCGGCGACGGCGTGCAACCGACCGGGGACGCGCGACGCGGACTCCCCCGGCCGCGGTGATGTGCGGCCTTCCCAAGGGGCCGCGGCACGGGAAGTCGCCTCATGCAATCGAGGATGGAGGAGGACGTCATGACACGTCGCAACCAGACGTGCGGGATGCCGGGGCGCGGACTGTCCCGGGCGGAGCGGGGGATGGTGACCGTCGAAGTGGCGCTGTCGATGCTGGCGCTCGCGGTGGTGGTGGCCGTGGCGATCTGGTTCGCCGGTGCCGCGTTCCTGATGGGCCACTGCCAACTCACGGCCGACGAGGTGGCGCGTCAGCACGCGCGCGGCGACCGGGGGGCGGTCGCGCGGGCGTCCGCGGACGCCCCGGCCGGAGCGCGGGTCGACGCGCGCTCGGCGGGCGGACAGACCGTCGTGGTCGTAAGCGCGGAGGCACGGATCGGACCGTGGTCGTGGCCCGTTCGGGCGGAGGCGCGGGTCATCGATGAGGCGCCCCGATGAGCGTCCGAGGCCAGACCAGCCGCGGAATCGGCGCGGAGAGCGAGGCGTGATGAACGGGCAACAGACGGGGGCCGGGGCTGCGGCCCTCCGCGGAGCGTCGAGGCCGGACCACGCTCGCCGAGCGCTCTGCCGACGTGCAGGGGGTGGGCACTCCGACCGACAGGTCGCCCGGCGGGGTCAGCGAGGTGCCGGGACGCTCATGGTGTCGGTGGTGATGGTCGTCGTGCTCGGTCTGGCCGTCGCTGTCGCGGAGTTCGCCGCGGTGCGGGCGGCGGGCGTCCGGCTCGAAGGGTCCGCGGACCTCGCCGCTCTCGCGGGAGCGGCCGCCCAGCGCGACAACGCCGACGCGTGTGCCGCGGCGCGGGCGTCCGCAGCCGCCAACGTCGGTCGGGTCACCTCGTGCACCGTCACCGGCGACGAAGTCGAGTTCGTCGTGAGCGTCTCGCTCGAAGCGCCCGCGAGCCTGTGGCCCATCGGGTCGGTCGGGACCCTCCGGGCGCACGCCCACGCGGGGCTCGTCACGGGTGCCCCCGAGTGACGACCCCACGGGGACTCGGCGCCGTCGGGCGGGCGATCGTGCGTCTGCTGGGGCAAGTGCGCACCCGAGTGATCGCCTGGCGCGCGCCGCCGGCATGTGGCGAGCACGCCGGAACCTATCCGCGGGGTGGTCGGCCCTCGACGCCGACCCGCGATGCTTCGCGCGGCTCCAGACCGGCCCCGGTCGTCACGGCCGCATGGCGGCTGACGGGTGGTGCGGCGGACTCCCCGGACGTCCGCTCACCCGAGCGGCGCCGGCTTCGAGCGAACATTCGGCGCCGCCGACGTGCGGACGTCCGCTCACCCGAGCAGCGCCGCCACGAGCGCCGCGGCCCCTGCCTTGTCGAGGGGGGAGTTCCCGTTGCCGCACTTCGGCGAGACGACGCACGCGGGGCACCCGTCGTCGCAGGGACAGGTCCGCAGCCGCGTCAGCGTGGCCTCCCACCACGTGCGGGCCCGCTGGAACCCCAACTCGGCGAAGCCCGCACCGCCGGGGTGGCCGTCGTGGACGAACACGGTGAGCAGGCCGGTGTCGGGGTGCAGCACGGTGGAGACGCCGCCGACGTCCCAGCGGTCGCAGGGCACGAACGCGGGCAGCAGGCCGATGGCGGTGTGCTCGGCCGCGTGGACGGCGCCGGGAAGGCTGGCGGGATCGAGTCCGGCCGCGGCGACGACCTCAGATGGCAGCGTCCACCACGTTGCGTGGGTGGACATGCGGCGCTCGGGCAGGTCGAGGGGCGTGGAGTCCCACACGTCGCCGGTCTCCGCGTCGCGCCGCAGGTAGCCGATGACCTGCGAGGACAGCTCGACATGGCCGAACGCGACCTCGCCCCGCCCGAGCGGCGCGGTCTTCACGGTGGTCAGGACGCGGACGCCCGCGACCGACTGCGGCTGGGTGAAATAGCCGGGCTCGGCCCTCCGGACCAGAGCGACGCGCTCGTCCGCGTCGAAGGAGTCGACGATCCAGTGCTCGCCCTGGTGGACGTACACGGCGTCGGGGTGCAGGGTGCGGTCGGACGCCGACGGGTCGACCTGGCCGATCACCCGACCGGTGGCGGAGTCCACGATCTCGCAGGCCTTGCCGCTCAACGAACGCAGGTCGATGCCGTCGACGGCGCGGCGCGGGTCGGTCCAGAACCAGCCGGCGGGACGCCGCCGCAGGAGCCCCTGCCGGGTGAGCGCCTCGGCCAGTGGGACCGTCTGTGGACCGAACCACACGGCGTCCGCCTCGGTGAGGGGACATTCCTGGGCGGCGGCCGCGAGGTGCGGACCAAGCACGTAGGGGTTCTCGGGGTGCAGGACGGTGCGCTCGACGGGCCGGTCGAACAGCGCGTCCGGGTGCTCGACCAGGAACGCGTCGAGGGGGTCCTGCCGTGCCGCGAGCACCGCGAGGGCGTCACGCCCCGACCGCCCGGCCCGGCCGACCTGCTGCCAGAACGCGGCCAGCGTGCCCGGGAACCCGGCGGTGACGACGGCGTCCATGCCCGAGATGTCCACGCCCAACTCGAGCGCGTTCGTGGCCGCGACCCCGCGCAGCGCGCCGCTGGCCAGGCCGTGCTCGATCGAGCGGCGATCCGTGGGAAGGTAGCCGCCGCGGTAGGCCGCGATGGTGTCGGGGGCGCGGCTGTGCTCGCGGGCGCGCAGCGCGACGAGTTCGGCCTGCACGCGCGAGGTGGTGAACACGAGGGTCTGGCCCTGCTGGGCCAGCCGCGCCAGCAGGCCGGCCGCCGTCCCGGCGAGGCTCTCGGTGGGTCGCCACAGCACCACGTCGAGCTCGGGGTGGGGGGAGGCGTCCCGCTCCACCAAGCCGACATCGGCCACGCCGGTGAGCGCGCGGGCCACGGCGTCCGCGTCCGTCATCGTGGCCGACACGACGACGAAACGGGGGTCGGCGCCGTACAGCCGCGCGACGCGCCGCAGCCGCCGCAGGACCGCCGCCACGTGCGCGCCGAACACGCCCGTGTAGCGGTGAGCCTCGTCGATCACGACGTAGCGCAGCCCACCGAGGAACCGCGCCCAGCGCTGGTGCTGCGGCAGGACCGCGCGATGCAGCATGTCGGGGTTGCTGAGGACATAGGTCGCGAACTCGCGCGCGAAGCGGCGCTCGTCGGGCCCGGAGTCGCCGTCGAGGGTCGTGACCCGCCAGGCATCCAGCCCCAGCTCGCCGCACACGCGGAGCTGGTCGTGCGCCAGCGCCTTCGTCGGCGCGAGATAGAGAGCGGTGTGGCGGACGCCGAGGCTCAACCCCTGCGCGCGGACGTCCGGGCTCCAGCCCAGGCGCCCTTCCAACCCGGACGTGACGACCGGCAGCAGATAGGACGCCGTCTTGCCGGACGCCGTCCCCGTGCTCAACGCGACGTGATGCCCGGTGAAGGCGGCGTCCGCGGCGAGGGCCTGGTGCTCCCACAGGTCGTGGACGCCGAGGCGTCCGAACGCTTCGCGCACCGGATCCGAGACCCAGGCGGGCCACGGGGAGGTGCGCCCCGCGCTGGCCGGCCGATGGTGGATGTGCGCGGTGAGTTCGGAGGTCGCCAACCACGCGGGAACTCCCATGGCACCTCCCTCCGGGCCTCGATTCGAGCGCGCGGCCGGGGCATGCCACGCTGGGCGCATGGACGTCACACCCGAGCTGATCGACCGCCTGCGCGAGCGCCTCCGCGCCGCTGCGTACACCCTAGACGCGGTCTCCGACAGGCTGGGATCGGCCGGGGTCGCGGGTCTGGCGCGCAACACGACCTTGGCGGCGGCACACGCCCTCGGCGACGCCGACGATCCCCAGGCGACGCTCATCCGGCTGTGGCTGCTGCAGCAGGCCGTGCCCGCATCCGCGGTCGCCGCGGCGTTGGGTGACGCGGACGCCCTGGTCCGGGCCGGGTTGTTGTGTGCGGACGGTGGTTCTGTGCGCGATGCGGATGCTCTCGTGCGGGGCGGGTTGTTGTGTGCGGACGGTGGTTCGGCGCGCGATGGGGATGTCCTCGTGCGGGGCGGGTTGTTGTGTGCGGACGGTGGTTCGGCGCGCGATGGGGATGTCCTCGTGCGGGGCGGGTTGTTGTGTGCGGACGCCGGTTCTGCGCACGATGCGGACGCCGACTCGTCACCCCGGACGGACCCTCCACTCCGGACCGACGTGCTGCTCCGCGCCGAGGTGGAGATCCGCCCGTACGCGGCTGCCGGCCGCGAGGCGAACGACTCGGGTGCTGCGGTGCCGGCGTTCGAGGGGTGGGTGTGTCACGACCTGATCCCCACGCTCGACGGCCGGATCGATCCGGTGCGCCCGGACTTCGTGCTCGGGCTGTCCCCGGCGTCGACGACGCTCGCGGAGATGACGATGCGGCGCGCGGTCGGCCGTGCGCTCGACCTCGGGACGGGCTGCGGGGTGCAGGCGCTCCATCTGGCCCAGCACGCCCGCGAGGTCGTCGCGACCGACCTCAACCCGCGGGCGCTGGAGTTGGCAGACCTCACGGCCCGCCTCAACGGCCTGGACGTCGACCTGCGCCTCGGCTCGCTCTACGAGCCGGTCGCCGGCGAGCGCTTCGACCTGATCGTCACCAACCCGCCATACGTGATGTCCCCGCCCACCGGAGAACGGCTCGTCTACCGCGAGGGGCTCCTGACCGGGGACGAACTCGTCCGCCGGGTCGTCACCGACGGTGCCGAACTCCTCGCCGAGAACGGCGTGCTCCAGGTGCTCGGTAACTGGGCCATCGTCGCGGGCGAGCCGTGGCAGGACCGCCTGCGGAGCTGGATCGTCCCGACCGGCTGCGATGCGCTCGTCCTCCAGCGGGAACGTCTCGATCCGTACGAGTACATCGAGATCTGGCTCAACGACGCCGGCCTGACCGGGACCCCGGCCTACGCCGAGCGCTATCGCGCGTGGGTGGACTACTTCGCCGCGCTCGGGATCGAGGGCGTCGGCATGGGTTGGATCGCCCTGCGCCGGACCGCCGCGGCGACCCCGCACGTCCAGATCGAGGAGTGGCCGCACGCGGTCCACCAGCCGGTGGGCGATGCCTTCGCGGCGTTCTTCGCCGGGCTCGACGCGCTGCGGTCGGTCGTGCCCCCACGCCCCTTCCCCGACCGCGCCCTGCTGGACGTCCCCTGGCTCCTGGATCCCCGCGTCGGCCAAGAAACCCTCGGACGCCCGGGCGCCGAGGATCCCGAGCACGTCGTCCTCCGGCAGGGCTACGGGTTCGGGCGCGCCAGCGAGGTGGACACCGCGCTCGGGGCGGTCCTGGGGGCCTGCGACGGTGACCTCCCCGCCGGACGCCTCGTCGCCGCGGTCGCCGACCTGCTCGAGGTCGACGCCGAGGCCCTGGCGTCCGAGATCGCGCCGCAGCTACGGCGTCTGGTCATCGACGGCTGGCTGACGATCCCGCGCTGACGGCGTCCGGACTCTCGGTTCCCCGGGCACGGCGCCAACCCGACGGTGTTCCTCCCGCGCGGCCGGAGTGACCCACGTGCGGGGTCAGTTGAGCTTGCTCGTCCCGAACTTGACCTTGCCGGACTTCTCCGCCCCGGCGGCGGTCCGCCAGTCGAGCTGCGCCTCGGCTCCCGGCTCGAAGCCGTCGAGCGCGGCGGACAACTGCGCCCGGTTGGCGACGGCTTGGTCTCCCACGCGCAACAGGACGTCCCCGGCCTTGAGGCCCACCTTCGCCGCCGGGCTGCCCGCCTCGACGGTGGTGAGCAGAATCCCGTCGGTGGAGTCCTTCACGACGATACCCAGGAACGCCTTGGGGCCGATGACGACGGTCCCGGACTCGTCGCCCGCGCGTACCTGCTCCACGATCGCCAGCGCCTGCTTGATCGGGATGGCGTACACCTTGCGCTCCTGCGTCTTGGAGTCGCTCCCGGCCGTCGTCATGCCGACCACTTCGGTCTGCGCGTCGAACATCGGCCCGCCCGAGTCGCCCGGCCACCCCGGCGCGTTGGTCTCGATCAGCCCGAGGAGGCGCTCCTCGGGGTCGGTCTCGCTGTTGCCTTTGACCGCCACCACCTGATCCAACGCCAGGACGTTGCCGCGGTTCGCCGACACGAACCCCTGCCCGTTGGCGTTCCCGGCCGCGATGACGACATCGCCGATGGCCACCGGATCGGTGTCGAACCGCACGGTCTCCAGCCCGCCGACGCCGTCGAGTTTCAACAGGGCGACGTCCTTGGTGGCGTCGCGGCCGACGAGCGTGGCGGGGTACCGCTTGCCCGTGCTGGCGATGGTGACGGTGAGCTTGTCCGTCGATCGGACCACGTGGTAGTTCGTCAGGATTTCCCCGGACGCCGTGAGCACCATCCCCGTGCCGGCTACGTTGGACGATGGCGTCGTCCCGCCGATGAGGACCACCCCGCGCTGCAGCGCCTCGGTCATCACCACCGGACCGGTCGTCTGGACCGCCGACGGCCCCGCGGACGCCGTGGGCGTCCGCACGCCGGGCCCGGACGCGGCGGGCGGCGGTCGAAGTTCCAGCGCCCCGCTGGAGACGAGCGCGAGGGGGAGGGCGTACTGCACGGCGGCCCCCGCCAGACATGCCGCGACGATCGGAACCGCGCGCGATCGGCGCCGCGGCGGCATCGGTGCGGGCGCCGGATTCGTCACGCGCGCCAGTCTAGGCGGCGCGTCCCCTTGACGGGTGGGGCTACGATGACGCCTCGGGCCGGGCAATGACCGCCCGACCGATCGCAACCAGGAAGTGGATCGTGGCCACTAGCACCTCCCGCAAGCTCGTCATCGTCGAGTCCCCCGCCAAGGCACGTACCCTCGCCGGCGTCCTCGGCAAGGAGTACGTGGTCGAGGCGAGCCGGGGGCACGTCCGCGACCTGCCGACGGGCGCCGCCGAGGTGCCCGCGAAGTACAAGGGAGAGAAGTGGGCCCGGACGGGCGTCAACATCGCCCACGACTTCGAGCCGTTGTACGTGGTCCAGGCCGACAAGAAGGCGACGATCCGCGAGCTCAAGGCCAAGCTGCCGACCGTCGACGAACTCATCCTCGCCACCGATGAGGACCGCGAGGGTGAAGCCATCGCGTGGCACCTCCTGCAAGAGCTCAAGCCGAAGATCCCCTACAAGCGCATGGTCTTCCACGAGATCACGCCCGAGGCGATCCGGGCCGCCGCGCTCAACCTGCGCGACCTCGACCTCGCCCTCGTGGACGCCCAGGAGACCCGCCGCATCCTCGACCGCCTCTACGGCTACGAGGTCAGCCCCGTGCTGTGGAAGAAGGTCATGCCCAAGCTGTCCGCCGGACGGGTCCAGTCCGTCGCGACCCGGCTGGTCGTGGATCGCGAGCGCGAGCGGATGGCGTTCAGGGCGGCGTCCTATGCCGACGTGTCGGCCACGCTCGACGCGGGTGCGGACGCCGACCCGCGGCTCTTCGGCGCCAAGGTGGTCACCGCGGCTGGGCTGCGGATCGCCTCCGGCAAGGACTTCGACGCCCGCGGTGCGCTGACCGCCCGCAAGGCGCTCCACCTCGACCAGGCGGGGGCCGAGTCGCGCGCGGACGCCCTCCGCGCGGCGTCCGCGCTCGTCACGAACGTCGAGGCCAAGCCGTACACGCGGCGTCCGTACGCGCCGTTCCGGACGACCACGCTCCAGCAGGACGCCGGACGCAAGCTCGGGTTCTCCGCCGAGCGGACGATGCGCGTCGCCCAGGATCTCTACGAGGGCGGCTACATCACCTACATGCGGACCGACTCCGTGACCCTCTCCACGACCGCGGTCGCCGCGGCCCGCGCTCAGGTCAAGGAGCTGTACGGCGCCGAGTACCTGCCGGACCGTCCCCGCACGTACGCCAGCAAGGTCAAGAACGCCCAGGAGGCCCACGAGGCGATCCGTCCGGCGGGCGAGCGGTTCCGGACGCCGCAGGCGACGGGCCTGTCCGGCGACCAGTTCCGGCTGTACGACCTCATCTGGAAGCGGACGCTCGCCTCGCAGATGACCGACGCCCAGGGCAGCACCGTGACGGTGACCATGCAGGCCGACATCGTCCCCCAGGAGGTGGCGGACGCGACGACCGGCGAGCTCCGGACCGTCGCCGAACTGGGGCTCACGGCGTCCGGACGCACCATCACCTTCGCCGGGTTCCTCAAGGCCTACGTGGCGGGCATCGAAGAGGGCGACTCCTCCGACGACGAGCAGGCCAAGCTGCCGCGCGTGGTCGGCGGCGAACGGCTGGCGGTCGAGGCCGCGGACGCCGAACCGCACGAGACGCGGCCCCCGGCGCGGTACACCGAGCCGTCGCTGGTGGCGAAGCTGGAGGAGTTGGAGATCGGGCGTCCGAGCACGTACGCGGCGATCATCCGGACCATCACCGCCCGTGACTACGTGTTCAAGAAGGGTTCGGCGCTCGTGCCGACGTGGCTGGCGTTCGCGGTGACGCGGCTGCTCGAGGAGCACTTCGCGCGGCTGGTCGACTACCAGTTCACCGCGTCCATGGAGGACACCCTCGACGAGGTCGCGGCCGGGGACGCCCGCCGGATCGACGTCCTCACCGAGTTCTACTTCGGCTCCGACGGGTTCGCGGGGCTGGAGGCGCTCGTCAACGACCTGGGTGAGATCGACGCGCGGGCGCTGTCGACGTTCCACCCGGTGGGCGGGGAGGAGTCGGGCATCGCGGTCCGGGTGGGCCGCTACGGCACCTACGTCGAGGACGTCGAGGGTCGCCGCGCGAACGTGGACGAGGCGCTGCCGCCGGACGAGCTGACCGTCGAGCGGGCCCGCGAGCTGCTGGCCGCGCCGTCCGGGGGCGGGGAGCGCGAGCTGGGTGTCGATCCGGCGTCCGGGTACGCGGTGGTCGCCAAGGATGGCCGCTACGGTCCCTATGTCACCGAGGTGCTGCCCGAGGATGCGCCCAAGAGCGCCAAGGCCCGCACCGGATCCCTGCTGAAGTCGATGTCGCTGGACACCGTGACCTTGGACGACGCCCTGGCGCTCATGAGCCTGCCGCGTGTGGTGGGCGAGTTGGACGGCGTCGAGGTCACCGCGCAGAACGGCCGCTACGGCCCGTACCTGAAGAAGGGCACCGACAGCCGCTCGCTGCCGTCGGAGGAGGCCATCTTCACCGTCACCTTGGCTGAGGCCGAGGCGCTCTACGCGCAGCCGAAGACGCGGGGGCGGGCGGCGTCCGCGGCCGCGCCATTGGCCGAGTTCGGTCCCGATCCGGTGTCGGGCAGGCCGATCGTGGTCAAGGACGGCCGGTTCGGTCCCTACGTCACCGACGGCGAGACCAACGCGACGCTGCGCAAGGCCGATCCGGTGGAGTCGCTGACCCCCGAGCGCGCCGCCGAGTTGCTCGCCGAGAAGCGCGCGAAGGGTCCGGCACCCAAGCGCACCGTCCGCCGCGCCGCGCCCGCCAAGGCCCCCGCGCGCCGGACCGCCAAGAAGTAGCGCCGCCCCTCCGCTCACCGTCTGGCCTGCGGCCCCGACCGCGGACGCCGCTCGCGCCGTGCGTCTCCTCCCGTAGGTGGACGCCACGAACCGACGGAGGACCGCTGTGGTGGCGCTGCATCACGCCTAGTCTCGGGGACATGAAGAAAACGTTTGTTGTTTCCGGAGTCCTGTTCGCCGCCGCGGTCGCGTCCGCGGTCTACGCCTCGGTCAGCGGCTACGTGGACGATCACGGCATGCTGCACGAGCCGTTCTTCCTGATCCCGGTGGCCTACCTGCTGGCGCTGACGAGCCTGGTGGTGCTCGGCGTGGGTGCGCTCGTCCGCCGGGTGTCGCGGCGGCGCGGGGCCGCTGCCTGACGTCCAGCCACCGGCCGACGGCCGGCCGCTGACCCTAGGATGGCGCCCGTGGCGGGACTGTTCATCGTGTTCGAGGGAGGCGACGGCGTCGGCAAGTCGACCCAGACCGACCACCTCGTGACCTGGCTGCAGAGCCAGGGTCGCGAGGTGGTTCGCACGTTCGAGCCCGGCGAGGGCCCGGTGGGGGCGCAGATCCGCAGGATCGTCTTGAGCCCCGAGACCGAGAACCTCGCGGCCCGCGCCGAGATCCTGCTTTTCGCAGCCGACAAGGCCCAACATGTCCACGCCGTCGTCGAGCCGGCCCTGGCGCGGGGGGCCGTGGTGGTCTCCGACCGGTACGTCGACTCCACGCTCGCCTACCAGGGCGCCGGGCGCGTCCTGGATCTGGCCGATATCGAGCGCATCAACCGCTGGGCGACCGGCGACCTGCGTCCGGATCTGACGGTCCTGCTCGACCTCGATCCCGAGCGCGGCGTCGGCGAGAAGGACGACCTCGACCGTCTCGAACGCCTCGGCGACGAGTTCCACGCCCGCGTCCGCGAAGGGTTCCTCGCGCTGGCCGCGCGCGACCCGGAGCGTTACCTCGTCCTGCACGCCCGCGACAGCGAGGACGACATCGCCGCGGCCGTCCGCGCACGTGTGGCGGGGCTGCTGGCCGGCGACCCGGAACCGCAGGAGGTGTCCCGACGTGGCCTCCTCGCCGCCCTCTTCGACCCGGACGCGGAAATGTCGGAGGCGTCCGAGACACTACGACCATGAGCGTGTGGGCGGAGCTGATCGGCCAGCAGCGGGTCGTCGCGGTCCTGCAGGCCGCCGTGGCCGGGGGGCGGCACGCGATGACGCATGCGTGGCTGGTGGTGGGTCCGCCGGGCTCGGGGCGGTCCAACGCCGCCCGCGCGTTCGCCGCGGCCCTCCAGTGCGCGACGGGCGGCTGCGGGGAGTGTTCGTCCTGCCGCACCGCGCTGGCCGGGTCGCACCCCGACGTCACGCTCGTGCGCACCGAGCAGTTGAGCATCGGGGTGGACGAGGTGCGCGACCTGGTGCGCCGCGCCGCCATGAACCCGACGCTTGGCCGCTACCAGGTGCTCGTGGTCGAGGACGCCGACCGCATCACCGAGCGCGGCGCCGACGCCTTGCTCAAGGCCATCGAGGAGCCTGCGCCCCGCACGGTGTGGGTCCTGTGCGCGCCGACGCCCGAAGACGTGATCGTCACGATCCGGTCCCGGTGTCGGCTGGTCGAGTTGGCGACGCCGCGTCCGGACGCCATCGCGCAGCTCCTGCGGGAGCGAGACGGGGTGCCGTTCGAGATGGCCGCGTTCGCGGCGCGGGTGTCCCAGGGGCACATCGGGCGGGCGCGTGCGCTGGCCCGCCACGAGGAGGTCCGTCGACGGCGCGCCGAGGTGCTGGCGCTGCCGTCCGCGCTCACCACGCTCGGCGCGTGCCTGCGGGCGGCTGCCAACGTGGTCGAGGCGGCCACCGAGGAGGCGACGCAGATCACCACCGAACTGGACGCCCGCGAGCGGTCCGAGCTGTCTGCCGCCCTCGGCATGGGAGCCCGCGGGGCCAAGCCCCGCAACGCGGCGGCGGCGCTGCGCGACCTCGAAGACCAGCAGAAGGCCCGGGCGAAACGCCTGCAACGCGACGCCCTCGATCGGGTCCTCACCGAGTTCACGTGCTACTACCGCGACGTGCTGGCGGTTCAGACGGGCGCGACGGCGTCCCTCATCAACGCCGAGCAGGCACGCGACATCCAGACGATGGCGCGGCGCACCACCCCCGAGCGCACCGTCGCGTGCCTGGACGCCGTCCTGGCCTGCCGGCGCGCCCTGGAGACCAACGTGGCGCCTCTGCTGGCCATGGAGGCGCTCATGATCGCGCTCCACTCGCCCTCGTAGCCGTGTCGCTGCGGGCTGGCCGGGGTGGGCTTTGACAGCATGGGTCTGTCTTCTAGCCACGTTCCCCCGAAAGAGGTCTTCCCCATGGCCGAGCACGACGATCGCACCGAGGTCGAGACCGCCGACACCCCGCAGGAGCAGGTGGCGCAGGATCCGGCGTGGCAGGAGGACCCGGACGCCACCGTCGTCCACGTCGCCGCCACCGAGGACACCCCGTCCGCCGCCCAGGACACCCCGTCCGCCGCCCAGGACACCCCGCCCGCCGCCGAGGACACCCCGCCCGCCACCTGGGACGACGACGCCATCTACCGCACCGCCGCCGGTGCCGCCGCCCCCGTCGCCGCCGCTGCGGCCGAGGAGGATGCCCGCGCCGCGGCCGTGCGCCGCGAGCAGGAGCGGCTCGCCGCCGAGCGGCAGGCCCGCCGGGAGGCGCGCATCGCGGCCCTCAACCCGCAGCCCACGCCCGTGACCGAGGCCACCGCCATCGCCGCGCCGACCGCCGTGGCGGCGCCGGTCCAGCCCTCCGTGACCCGCCGGACCACCGACCGGTTCCTGCCCTCGCTCGGGCTGTTCCTGCTGCGGCTCGTCGTGGCGGCGATCCTCGGCGTCCGCGGCATGGACATGCTGCTCAACGTGCAGCGGGCGTCGGAGGTGTTCGCGTCGACGGTCCTACCGCAGCCGCAGCTCCTGGCTCTCATCACGGGCGCGGCCCAGGTGGGCATCGCCATCGCGCTCGTGTTCGGCATCGCCACGCGGCTCGCCGGCCTCGGCACCGCGGTCATCGCCGGCGGGACACTGGCGTTCGTGCTGTGGGGTCCGTGGAGCCCGTTCGTCGCCGGCCAGCCCGGCTTCGTCGGCGAGCTCGAACTGCTCCTCGCCGCCGTGGGCGTCCTGTTCGTGACCACCGGGGCGGGCGGCTGGGCCATCGACCGCGGCTTCCGCGCCCGTCGCGCTGCGGACAAGGCGGCCCGGGCCAACCTCGCCGCGGCCTAGACTCGTCCCATGGGTCGCGTCCTCGGGGTCAGCTTCGCCCCCCACGGACGCCTCTTCCTGCTCGACGCCGCGGGGTCGGACGCCGTGGGTGGCGACGCCGTGCTGGTCCCCACCGAGTCCGGCTCAGAGGTCGCGCGCTGCGCGTGCGTCACGGACGCCGACGGCGTCCGGCTCCCGAAACTCGCCGGCAAGGCCACGGACGCCGACCTGGCCCGCGACGCCGCCCACCGCGCCCGCCGCGCAGAAATCTGGGCGGTGGCGTCCCGGCTGATCGCGCTGGCCGACCTGCCGATGACGGTCGTGGGCGTCGACCACGTCGACGACGGACGCCGACGTATCGCCTATGTGTACTTCAAGGCTCCCCACCGCGTGGACTTCCGCGGACTGCTGGTCGAACTCGCGCGCGTGCTCGGGTCGCGGGTCGACCTGCGGCAGGTCGGCGATCGGGACGTCGCGGCGCTGCTCGGCGGCGTCGGCCCTTGCGGACGCGACCTCTGCTGCGCGCTGGTCGCGCCCGCGAGACGCGGCGTCCGCGTGCGGGGCGCCGATGAGGGCCAATGCGGGCACGCGCGCTGCTGCTATGCCTACGAAGACGGCCGGGGCCCCCTGCTGCGCCGCCGGAGCAACACGTGACCAGGCGGGGGTGGGCGTCCGTCGCCGGCTTGGTCCTGCTCGCCGGCTGCCTGCCCGTGGTGCCGCCGCCGGCACCCACGGCGTCCAGCACCCCCGCGGCGCTGGCGCGCTACTACGACCAGCGGATCGACTGGGCGTCCTGCGGCGGGTTCGACTGCGCGTCGGTGGAGGTCCCGCTCGACTACGCGCGTCCGGACGGCGCGACGCTCCGGCTGGCCGTCAAACGCGTTCGGGCGACGCGGCAACCGCGCGCCGGGACGCTCTTCGTGAATCCGGGTGGCCCGGGCGGGTCGGGCGTCGAGCTGGTGACCTACTTCGACCGGTCGGGGCTGGAGCGGTTCGACGTGGTCGGGTGGGATCCGCGGGGGGTCGGCGGGTCGTCGCCGGTCCGGTGCCTGGACGGTGCCGACGCGGACGCCTACCTCGACCTCGACGCCTCGCCCGACACCCCCGCCGAGCGGCAGGCGCTCCGGGACGGCGCCCGCGGTTTCGCGCAGTCCTGCCTCGCCCGGACCGGCGCCGACCTGCTCGCGCGCATCTCCACCGTCGACACCGCGCGCGACCTCGACGTCCTGCGCGCGGCGGTCGGCGACGCCACGCTGACCTACCTCGGCTACTCCTATGGCACCGCCATCGGCGCGACCTACGCCGAGCTGTTCCCCGACCGCGCCGGGCGCCTCGTGCTCGACGCCCCCATCGACGTCACCGAGTCCCGCGCGGTCGCGCAGACCGTCGGTTTCGACCGTGCGCTGAGCAACTTCGCCACGTGGTGCGCGGGCGAGTCGTCGTGCGGGCTGGGTGGGTCCGCGGACGCTGTCGTGGCCGGCCTGCGCGCCGACCTCGATCGCCTGGACGCTACGCCGCTGAAGGTCCGAGGGCGGCGGCTGACCCAGTCCCTCGCGACCGCCGGCCTGGCCGCCTACCTGTATGCCGGCAAGGATGCCTGGCCGCTGCTCGCGCGCGCGGTGCGGTCGCTGCGCCAAGGCGATGGGAGCGCCCTGTTGGCCATGGCCGACGAGATCAACTCCCGCGACGCGTCCGGACGCTACGGCGGGCTGTTCTCGGCGTTCCCGGCGATCGGGTGTGCGGACGCCGCCCGCGTCACCCACGACGAGGCCGACCGCGACTGGGCCGCCGACATCGCCCAGGCCCCGTTCTTCGCGTCGTATCTCGGTCCTGACTACGTGTGCGTCGACTGGCCGGTGCCGCCCACGCGGCTGGCGTCCGTCCGGGGACGCGGCGCGCCGCCGATCCTGGTGGTGGGGGCGACCGGCGATCCGGCGACCCCCTATGAGTGGGCGGTGGCGACGTCGAAGGCGCTGGAGTCGGCGGTCCTGCTGACCTTCGACGGCGAGGGACACGGCACCTACGGCGGTAAGTCGGCGTGTGCGGACGCCGCCGTCCAGGCCTACCTGCTCGACGGGACCCTCCCGGCGCCGGGGACGCGCTGCACCTGACGTCCGGCGTCCGTCGTTTCGCGCGTGCCGTCCGGTCTGGCTATAGTTGTGCCTCGGCCAGCAGGCCACGCCGTCTTAGCTCAGTCGGTAGAGCGGCTCACTCGTAATGAGCAGGTCTGGGGTTCGATTCCCCAAGACGGCTCCGCAAGGGGCTCCGAGATCCACGTCTGGGGGCCCCTTCGTGCTGGACGCCCGCGACCGCGTTAGCCCGCGACGGATCCGCCGGTGCCGGTGCCCGTGGACGCCGCGGGCTTGAGCTCGGCGACGTTCGGGACCGCCGGCGGGGGCGCGTGGCCGAGGGGCTTGGCCATCTCGCGCAGGACATTGCTCGTCACCGTCGTCACGAACGCGATGGACGTCGCGTCGATCCGGCGCTTCGGGTTCGGACCCCACAACACGTGCACCCAGTCCTGCGACCCCGTGGCGAACACGAACGACCCGTGGGCGGTCGTGTAGTAGGTCGAGTCGGCGTACGTCGCCTTCTTGGATCCCTCGCACGTCAGGGGCGTGTGTCCCACGATCTGCAGCGTCGGCGGGTTGTCGGCACGCGGGTATACGCGGTCGACCTCGGTGCCCATTACGCCCGGGATCGCGGTGCCCTTCGTCGCGCCCGTCCCGGCGAAGAGGAACGAGTCGGGGGCCTGCACGACGAACGGTCCGTAGGCCGGGAAGCACTCGTACAGCATGCCGGTCAGTGAATTCTCCGGACGCGGGTGCGGCGCGGACCGCCACTTGTTCGTCGTCGTGGGGGCGTCCTTCACCGGGTCGCCGGAGCCCTTGTAGCCCACGAGCGTCCGGCGGTCGCCGAGGGTGCCGGGCTCGAGCCGGATCCGCCAGTACACGGCGTTGGCGCCCAGGAACGCCACGTCCGTGCCGGCGTCGCGGGCGTTCTCGACGCGTTCGCGCATGCCGAGGGTCCAGTACTCGTCGTGCCCTTGGCTGACGACCCCGGTCGCCCCCGCCAAGGCGTTCGTGTCGCGGTCGAGGTCGACGTTGGTCGTGTACGCCAGCGGGATGCCGAGCGACTCGGCGAGCTGGATCACGGGACGTTCGTCCGCCATGAACCACGGCGCCCCGTTCCCCGTCTGGGGACGATCGAACGACACCCGGCCCGCGCGGTGGTCTCCCACGCCGCCGTACAGCGACCAGTCGCCCCACTGGTTGTACGCCTGGAACGTCGCCACGGCGCTCACCAGCACGACGCGTCCGGCGGCGGACGGCGTCCGCACCACGAATGGGACGTATTTGCCCTTGCCCCCGGCGGTGACCTTGAGCAGGTAGGCGCCGTCGGGCCAGTCGCGGGTGTCGAGGTCGAGCGTCTTGGCCCAGTGCGTCGTGACGAGCCGGTCGGCCTCGACCACGGGGGCCGGCTGCTTCGGGACGTTCACCGGCTGCGACCGCCACACGAGGCGTCCGCCGGTGCCGCCGTAGTCGCCGACGCGGTAGGCCGAGACGGTCGCGGCCCCGAGCGAGGACGTCAGGTACAGCCCCACCGGCTCGCCCGGCAGCGCGCTCACCTTGTCGGTGTAGCCGCCGAGGTCGCGTTCGCCGGCGATGTCGGCGTCCGCCAGTTCCCACTCGCGGGTGCCGGGACGGCTGTTCTCCGCGACGGGGGCCGGCGTGGGGGTGGCGGACGGCGTCGAGACCGTCGCGGACGCCGCGGGTGCGGACGCCGTGGGTGCCGGCGAAGCGGGGGAACAGGCGGTCAGCAGGGTTACGACGACGGCGGCCGCCAGGGGGCGATGGGTGGGCACGTCCAGCAGCCTAGCCCGGTCCGCCGACAATCCGGCGGAGGGGGCGGGTGTGGCCGACGACCCGTCCGGAGGGGCGTGGCCCTGGGCGACCGACCCGGTCAGGTCGTGGCCGGTGGCTTCTCGACCTCCTGGAGGAGTCGCGCTAGGGCTTGGTGGGTCGGTGGGTCGGGGGTGTGCTGGAGGAGTCCTTGGAGCCGGATCGCCAAGGCGCTGCGTTGGATGTTGGTGGGGTTGGCTTGACGCCACACCTGCAGCCCGTCCTCGGCTCGCCCGTCGAGGGTGAGCAGAGTCGCGAGGAGGAAGGGGCCCGCGGCAGGAGTGGCCATCACCTGGGGGTTGGCCAGCAGATGGGCGACGGATCGACCCAGGTTCCCGGCTTGAAGTGCGTCGAGGGCGCGGGCTGTGGCGAAGGTGGGGTCTGTGAGGATCTCTCGGAGGTGGGGGAGGTCGGGGTTCCCGGCGTGCTCGGTCGTCGCGAGGTCGAGGATGGCGAGATGCTGGCGCGTCACCTCGTCTTCGTGCTCGGTCAAGAGGTTGCGGCACTCTGGGCCGGTGAGCACGGTGAAGTGCTCCCGAAGGTAGTCGATCGATTCCCCCCAGGTGCGCGTGTCCAGCCAGCCAGCCACGAGCTCGGCAGCGTGCGCTTGGGCCTGTAGGCGTGCGATGACGGCCTCGAGCCCGTCGGATCGCGCGTGCTCACGCAGTTCCAGTAGCGCGGCCAGGCGCGGGTCGCCCGGGTAGAGAAACGCCAGGAGGCTCCATCCGCTGTCCAGGTCCGCCGCGACGAGGGTGCGCTCGTGCCGGTGCAGAACGGTCACGTGCTCGTCGAGATCGCTGGCGTTCGCCCAGGCGTTCGCGATGTCGAACACGGGGGCTGGGATGTCGTCGGTGACCCACGGGGGAAGATCGCCGGGCAGCGTGGTCTCCTGGGATCGGGCTGCCGCCCGGACCATCGCGCGGACCTCGTGGACCTGCGCCGGCGTGGCGGCGTGGGGGGATTCCGCCGCGTGGGCGGCCCCGAGCAGGAAGGCGTTCGCCGCTGGGGTGTTCTTGCGCTCGTGGAACCACCCTGCGGCCGCGACACCGATCAGGGCGGCGAACAGCCCCGGGACCGCTGCGACGCTGTCCTGCCAGATGCGCAGCGCCGCCTCGTCGTCGCGGTGCAGGCCCGCGAGGGTGGTGGTGGAACGGCTCAGGTCGGGGGTGAACGCGGCCGGGTTGGCCTCGGCGAGGTCCCGGCGCAGGGTGACGGCTTCCTCGATGGCGGCCAGCGCCCCAGACCGGTCCCCGACCTCGCTGCGGCGGACCGACAGGTTGTTCAACGACCCGGCCAGGTCGGGGGTGAACGCGGCCGGGTTGGCCCTAGCGAGGTCCCGGCGCAGGGTGACGGCTTCCTCGATGGCGGCCAGCGCCCCAGACC
>CAYZXQ010000027.1:0-33078 GCA_964482465.1 uncultured Nigerium sp.
GAACGGCCGGAGTAGTCGACGCGCTTGCCGAGCAGGTTCTGGCGGAACCGGCCCTGCTTGCCCTTGAGCATGTCCGAGATGGACTTCAGCGGCCGGTTGCCCGGGCCGGTGACCGGACGCCCACGGCGTCCGTTGTCGAACAGCGAGTCCACGGCCTCCTGGAGCATCCGCTTCTCGTTGTTGACGATGATCTCGGGAGCGCCCAGGTCGAGCAGCCGCTTGAGGCGGTTGTTCCGGTTGATGACGCGGCGGTACAGGTCGTTGAGGTCGGAGGTCGCGAAGCGGCCGCCGTCGAGCTGGACCATCGGACGCAGATCCGGCGGGATGACCGGGACGGCGTCCAACACCATGCCGGTGGGGCTGTTGGTGGTGTTGAGGAACGCCGACACGACCTTCAGCCGCTTGAGCGCGCGGGTCTTGCGCTGGCCCTTGCCGGTCTGGATGGTCTCGCGGAGCCGCTGGGCCTCGCCCTCCAGGTCGAAGTCGGCCAGGCGACGCTTGATCGCCTCGGCGCCCATGTAGCCCGCGAAGTACTTGCCGAAGCGGTTCTTCATCTCGCGGTAGAGGATCTCGTCGCCCTCGAGGTCTTGGACCTTGAGCGTCTTGAACCGCTGCCACACGGCGTCCAGGCGGTCGAGCTCGCGGGTCGCGCGGTCGCGGATGCCCTTGACCTCGCGCTCGCCCACGTCGCGGACGCGCTTCTTGAGGTCGGCCTTGGCACCCTCGCCCTCGAGCGCGGCGACGTCCTCCTCGATCTTCTGCATGCGCGTCTCGATGTCGACGTTCATGCGGTTGGTGATCTGCTTGCGCTCCACCTCGACCTTGGCCTCCAGCGAAGGCAGGTCGCGGTGACGCGCCTCCTCGTCGACCGAGGTGATCATGTAGGCCGCGAAGTAGATGACCTTTTCCAGATCCTTCGGGGCGACGTCCAGCAGGTAGCCCAGCCGGCTCGGGACGCCCTTGAAGTACCAGATGTGGGTGACCGGGGCGGCCAGCTCGATGTGGCCCATGCGCTCGCGGCGCACGTTGCTCCGGGTCACCTCGACGCCGCAGCGCTCGCAGATGATGCCCTTGAAGCGCACGCGCTTGTACTTGCCGCAGTAGCACTCCCAGTCCCGGGTCGGGCCGAAGATCTTCTCGCAGAAGAGGCCGTCGCGCTCGGGCTTGAGGGTGCGGTAGTTGATCGTCTCCGGCTTCTTGACCTCGCCGTGGCTCCACTCGCGGATCTGGTCCGCGGTGGCCAGCCCGATGCGCAGCTCGTCGTAGAAGTTGACGTCCAGCACGTTGTGTCTACTTTCTCCTGGATCAGCAGGAATGATGCGTCTGAGTTGACCTTGTGTCAGCGACTGAGTTCACCGAGACGGTGCTCAGACCTCGTCGAGCATGGCGAACGAATCGGCGCCCGGACGGCGGGAGAGGTCGATGCCGAACTCCTCCGCCCGGTGGTAGTCGTCCTCGGAGTCGCGCAGCTCCACGACCTGGCCGTCGGAGGACAACACCTCGACGTTCAGGCACAGCGACTTCATCTCCTTGACGAGCACCTTGAAGGACTCGGGGATCCCCGGCTCGGGGATGTTCTCGCCCTTCACGATCGCCTCGTAGACCTTCACGCGGCCCGGAACGTCGTCGGACTTGATGGTGAGGAGCTCCTGCAGCGCCCACGCGGCGCCGTAGGCCTCCATCGCCCACACCTCCATCTCACCGAACCGCTGGCCGCCGAACTGGGCCTTACCGCCCAGCGGCTGCTGCGTGATCATCGAGTACGGGCCGGTCGACCGGGCGTGGATCTTGTCGTCCACGAGGTGGTGCAGCTTCAGCATGTAGATGTAGCCGACGCCCACCTTGTCCGGGTACGGCTCGCCGGAGCGGCCGTCGAAGAGCTGGGCCTTGCCGCCGGCGTCCACGAGCCGCAGCCCGTCGCGCTGGGGCAGGCCGTGCTCCAGCAGGCCGGCGATCTCGTGCTCGTTGGCGCCGTCGAACACCGGCGTGGCCAGGTTCGTGCCCGGCTCCACGCGGCCGAGGCCGACGTCCTTGAGGCGGTTGGCCCACGGCGTGTCGAGCTCGTGGATGTCCCAACCGGAGTGCGCGATCCAGCCCAGGTGCGTCTCCAGCACCTGGCCGACGTTCATGCGGCTCGGGACGCCCAGCGGGTTGAGCACGATGTCGACCGGCGTGCCGTCCTCGAGGAACGGCATGTCCTCCACCGGCAGGATCTTGGAGATGACGCCCTTGTTGCCGTGGCGTCCGGCCAGCTTGTCGCCGTCGGAGATCTTGCGCTTCTGCGCCACGTAGACACGGACGAGCTGGTTGACGCCCGGGGGCAGCTCGTCGCCCTCCTCGCGGTCGAAGACGCGGACGCCGATGACCGTGCCGGTCTCGCCGTGCGGCACCTTCATGGAGGTGTCGCGCACCTCGCGCGCCTTCTCGCCGAAGATCGCGCGGAGCAGCCGCTCCTCCGGGGTGAGCTCGGTCTCGCCCTTCGGGGTGACCTTGCCGACCAGGATGTCGCCGGTGCCCACCTCGGCGCCGATGCGGACGATGCCGCGCTCGTCGAGGTCGGCCAACATGTCCTCGCCCACGTTCGGGATGTCGCGGGTGATCTCCTCGGCGCCCAGCTTCGTGTCGCGGGCGTCGATCTCGTGCTCCTCGATGTGGATCGAGGTCAAGATGTCGTCCTGCACGAGACGCTGCGACAAGATGATCGCGTCCTCGTAGTTGTGACCCTCCCACGGCATGAACGCGACCAGCAGGTTGCGGCCCAGCGCCATCTCGCCATTCTCGGTGCACGCGCCGTCGGCGAGCGGCTGGCCCACCTCGATGCGATCCCCGTCGGCGACCAGCGGGCGCTGGTTGATGCACGTGGTCTGGTTCGAGCGGCGGAACTTGGCCAGGCGGTAGTTCGTCTGGGTGCCGTCGTCGTTGAGCGTCTCGATGAGGTCGCCGGAAACGGACGTGACGACGCCCGCCTTGGCGGCGATGGTCACCTCGCCGGCGTCGACCGCGCCGCGGTACTCCATGCCGGTGCCGACATAGGGAGCCTCGTTGCGGATCAGCGGGACGGCCTGACGCTGCATGTTCGCGCCCATCAGGGCCCGGGAAGCGTCGTCGTGCTCCAGGAACGGGATCAGCGCGGTCGCGACCGACACCATCTGGCGCGGCGAGACGTCCATGTACTGGACCTGGCCAGCCGGAACCTCGTCGGCGTCGCCGTGCTTGACGCGCACCAGGACGTGGTCCTCGACGAACTTGCCCTTCGCATCGAGCGGGGCGTTCGCCTGCGCGATGACATAGCGGTCCTCTTCGTCGGCCGTCAGGTAGTCGATCTGATCGGTGACGTGGCCGGCCTCCACCTTGCGGTAGGGGGTCTCGATGAAGCCGAACGCGTTGACGCGCGCGAAGGACGCCAGCGAGCCGATGAGGCCGATGTTCGGGCCTTCGGGGGTCTCGATGGGGCACATGCGGCCGTAGTGCGAGGGGTGCACGTCACGGACCTCCATACCGGCGCGGTCGCGGGACAGACCGCCCGGGCCGAGCGCGGACAGGCGCCGCTTGTGGGTCAGGCCCGCCAGCGGGTTGTTCTGGTCCATGAACTGCGACAACTGCGAGGTGCCGAAGAACTCCTTCAGCGCCGCCACCACGGGACGGATGTTGATCAGGGTCTGCGGCGTGATCGCCTCGATGTCCTGGGTCGTCATCCGGTCGCGGACGGTGCGCTCGAGGCGTCCCAGACCGATGCGGAGCTGGTTTTGGATCAGCTCGCCAACGGTGCGCAGGCGGCGGTTGCCGAAGTGGTCGATGTCGTCGGTCTCGATCGGCAGCTCGTTGAGCTCGGTCTGGCCCTCGTGCAGCGCGACGATGTAGCGGATCGCGGCGACGATGTCCTCCATCGTCAGGACCTGCTGGTCGAACGGCTGCTCGAGGCCGAGCTTCTTGTTGATCTTGTAGCGACCGACCTTGGCCAGGTCGTAGCGCTTGTTGTTGAAGTAGTAGTTCTCCAACATCGCCTGCGCCGCCTCGCGGGTCGGCGGCTCGCCCGGACGCAGCTTGCGGTAGATGTCCAGCAGCGCCTCGTCGGTGTTGGCGGTGTGGTCCTTCTCCAGGGTGAGCCGGATGGACTCGTACTGCCCGAACTCCTCCAGGATCTGCTCGTTGGTCCAGCCGAGGGCCTTGAGCAGGACGGTCACGTTCTGCTTGCGCTTGCGGTCGAGGCGGACGCCGACCATGTCGCGCTTGTCGATCTCGAACTCGAGCCAAGCACCCCGGGACGGGATGATCTTGCACGTGAAGATATCCTTGTCGGACGTCTTGTCCGGGGTCTGCTCGAAGTAGACGCCCGGGGAACGCACGAGCTGGGACACGACGACGCGCTCGGTGCCGTTGATGACGAAGGTGCCCTTGTCGGTCATGAGCGGGAAGTCGCCCATGAAGACGGTCTGGCTCTTGATCTCGCCGGTGTCGTTGTTCATGAACTCGGCGGTCACGAACAGCGGGGCGGCGTAGGTGACGTCGCGGTCCTTGCACTCCTCCACCGTGTACTTGGGATCCTCGAAGCGATGGTCGCGGAACGACAGCGACATCGTCTGACTGAGATCCTCGATCGGGGAGATCTCCTCGAAGATCTCCTCGAGCCCGGACTTGGTGTTGATGTCGGTCCGGCCTTCGGCCTGGGCGGCGGCGACGCGGGCGCGCCACACGTCGTTACCAATCAGCCAATCGAAGGAGTCCACCTGCAAGTCCAGCAGGTTGGGAACTTCCAGCGGCTCATGGATCTTCGCGAACGAGATCCGGCCACTGGTGGAGACGACGTTGGTGTTCTTCGACGCGGAGCGCGAGACGGCCAAGGCTTGTCCTTCCAAGAAACCCGGCAAAGCCAGTTCTTTGCATGCGAAACGGCCCGCGTCAAATGCTCACGGGTCGTCTGAGGGGCAAAGCATGATAGTACCCTTGGCCCTCCGCCGGTGCAACTTCGGGCGCTCCGGCGGGTCGGGCGGGCGGCGGCGCGGCACGAGCCCACAGGGCCGCGGCGGTCGGGACCGGCCCCGATCATACGAGACGATCCGGGGTCGAGCCGGTCAGCGGCGTCCGAACCCGCCGCCCGCGGTGGCCGTCCCGGCCGTCACGGTCGTGGCGGCACCGTTGACGGCGACGGTGTAGCTCCGCCCCGTGACGACCTGCGCGGAGGAGTACACCACGTTGCCGAAGGCCTTCGAGGCGGTGAACTGGGCGATGGTCGTGCCGCCGGACGCGATCGTGATCGTCGCGCCCGCCTGGCCGCTCACCGACGCCTGCAGCCACCCCTGGGTCGAGGCGGCGTCCGGAGCCTCGGCCATGCCCGCCGACCCGACCGCTACGAGCGTCCCGCCCGAGATGGTGAACGTGCCGTTGACGTCGAGGGCGCCGTTGCCGTTCATCGTCGGTCCGTCGACGATCACCGTGCCGCCGGTGATGGCCGCGCTGCCGTTGGAGTCGAAGCCGTCGCCGGACGCGTGCAGGATCAGCGTGCCGCCGCTCACGACGGCCTCGCCGTCGATGACGGCATCCATGCCCCCGCCCGTGACCGTCGAGGTCGCGGATGCCGACACGTTCAGCCCGTCGTCGCTGCTGGTGACCTCGGTCCTCCCGCCGCTCACGGCGATGTGGCTGGATTCCAGACCCTCGGTCGAGCGGGTGACGGTCCAGGTGCCGTCGGAGATCGTCAGCGCGTCCTCGCCGTGGACGCCGTCGTCGCCGCTGGCGAGCGTCGCCGCGCCGCCGGTCAGCGACACCACCGAGTTCGAGTGCAGCGCGTCGTCGCTGGCATCGACGGTGATCGTCCCGCCGCTGACGACGAGGTTCACCCCGGCCTTGATGCCCTTGGTCGAGACGGTGTCGGACGCCTTGGCCGAGGCTCCCCCTCCCGCGACGACCTTCAGCGTGCCGCCGCCGACCAGCGCGTCGGTGACGGCGTCCACCCCGTCGCCGCGGGCCGTGACGGTGACCGTCCCGCCCAGGAGAGCGACGTAGCCGGAGTCCGCCTCGGTCTCGTTGTCGGACTTCAGGCCGTCGCCCCCGGACGTGACGGTGACGGTCCCGGCCTCGATCACGACGTGGTCCTTGCCCCGGATGCCGTCGTCGGCGGCGGTGACGGTGAGGGTGCCGCCGGTGACGACTAGGCCGTCCTTGCTCGTGATGCCGTCGGCGTAGGCGCCGGTCACGGTGAGCGAGCCGTTGCCCCCGATCGTGAGGTCGGCCGTCGAGTACAGCGCCGCGTTCGGCGCGCCGTCGGAGGTGTCGGCGTAGGTGGCGGCGTCGGCGAGGGCGTTGACGGTCCCGTCGGCCAGCACCACGACCGCCTCGTCGGCGTCGGTGACGAGCAGCGCGGGACCGGACGACGAGGTGATCGACGCCCCGGCCAGGACGATCCGCACCTCCCCGTCCGCGCTGGAGTCGACCACCACCTGGCCGGCCAGCGTGCCGGACAGCACATAGGTGCCGGGAGCGGTGATCGTGACGGTCGAGCCGGACACGGTCACGCCGGCCCCGGACGCCGTGGCGCTCGTCCCGGTCAGGGCGACGGTGACGGCGGTGCTCGCGTCGTAGGCGGTGTCGGCGGCGTCCACGGGGCCGTTGGCGGCCATGGCCTGGACGACGGTGATGCCCGCCGTGCCCGACAGCGCGGTGGTTGTGGCGGAGGTGGTCGCGGTCGGAGACACCCCGAGCGCGGTGCAGCCGGTCATGACGGCGGCGACGGCGAGGGCGGCAAGCGAGGTGACGATACGCGGGGTCTTCATGGGAGTTCTCCTGGTCGGTCTGGGTGTTCGGGTGAGGGTCAGGGACGGGGGCACGCGAAGGCCGGGGAGGCCAGCAGGCGGTGCCAGCGGTTGCGGGGCAGGGTGGGGTCGAGGGCAGCGAGGCCGGAGGCGTACTTCGAGACGGCGGTGGGCCGGTGGCCGAGCCGCCAGCAAGCGGTGTCGACTGCGGACGCCGGCCCCGCGGTCTTGGTCTCGACGATGACCAGACCCTCGCGGACGAGCCGGGCCGGGCCCACGGCGTCCGCCCATGTCAGCGCGGTGTCGACGGTGGCGCGGGCGCCGTCCGGCAGCAGCAGGGTGGTCCGGCGATAGGTCGTGGCGAGGGCAGGTGCGAGGCGGGCGGCGTCCAGGGTGAGTCCGGCACCCGCGAGCGACGCGCCGACGAAGCCGCGGGCCGCGGCGTCCAGGTCCGTCCCGCCGCCCCAGGCCACGCGTTCCTTGACGGTGGCCCCGCGGCTGCGGGTCTTCACCTCGAGGAACTGCGCGCCGGAGTCGAGGTACGTCCGGGTGCGCACCTTCCAGCGGTGCCGACGGCGCTGGGCCGAGGCCCGGAAGGCCGTCCGGTCGGGCGTGTCGAGGTAGACGCTGACGTAGGCGAACGAGCGGACCCCGTCGATGTCGAGGACGCGGGTGCCGGTGGGAAGGCGGTCGAGCAGCGCGGGCAACTGGGCACGGTCGAGGACGTACTTGCGGTCGGTCCGGGTCAGCAGCGCGGCGCGGGCGTTGAGTTCGGCGAGGTCGACGGCCGGGAGGGCGTCCGTGGCGAGGGCGGTCATCGGACGGCCTCGGTCCGGGCTCGCAGCGTCCGGGGGGCGCCGGCGCGGTAGCGCAGGTCGACCGTCGTGGTGTCGTTGACGAGGTCGAGCTTGAGGATGTTGACGCCCACGACCCGGCAGCCGAGCTGACGCTCCAGATGCGACACGAGCGCGGTCTCCTCCGAGATGGCGCGATCCACGACGACCTGCTGGCGTCCGTAGCCGCGCAGCAGCAGCGGGTGGTCGGCGACGTACATGGCGACGACGATGAAGACCATCAGCGCCAGAGCGACCGGAAGTTCGGACCCCAGGCCGCTGAGCAGGCCCAGGGCGAGCGCGCTGAAGTAGTAGGCGACCTCGTGCTGCGCCAGCTCGTCGGACCGCAAGCGGATGATCGACAGCACGCCGAACAGGCCCAGCCCGAGGCCGGCCCCGACGGCGGTGGACAGCAGCACGGAGCTGACCGCCATGACGCCGAGGTTGACGCCCAGGTAGGCCACGACGAGGTCGCGGCGCCGGTGGCGCGGGAAGTAGATGCCGAGCGCGAGGATCGCGATGGCCACGATATTCGCGGCGGCCAGGATCATGGTGGTGGTCACGTCGTTGCTCCTTGGAATCGGTGTGGTCACCATTGGGCCAGCCCGGTCTGTGGGGTTGCTGTGCGGGGCGCAGGCTGGGTCTGTGAGGTTCCGGACGCCCAAGGCGGGCGGCGTCCGCCCTTCTGAAGGGCCCTTGTGGGGAGGGCCGCAGACTCATGCGGACGTCCCAGCCGGCCCTCAGGTCGCGCACAGGTGGGGTCCGCAGGCTGAGCGTCATGGACACCACCCACGACACCGGGCGCCTCGCGGGGCGCCGCATCTCGCGCCGCGGCCTGCTCGGGGGCGCGGCCGCCCTGCTCGCGGCCGCCGGCGGCGGCACGGCCTGGGCCCTCGACCGCTTCGTCATCGAGCACCCCGAAGTGACGAACGCCTCCTCCGCCTGGGCGACGACGGACGCCACCGCGACCGCCCTCTCCGGGACCGTCACGGGCACCACCTACACCGGGACCAACGGCACCGTCGGGATCACCACCGTGTCCACCGGGTCCGGGACCGACAAGGTCACCTACTTCGTGGCCGACCTCCGCCTCGCCCAGGGCACCGCCCTGCGGGCCGCGTTCGCCGAGGACACCTTCGGCACCAATGTCATCGCCTATCCCTCCACCCTCGCCAAGGCCAACGGGGCCGTGTTCGCGATCAACGGCGACTACTACGGGTTCCGCGACACCGGGATCGTCGTCCGCAACGGCGTCGCGTTCCGCGACAGGGGCGCCCGGCAGGGCCTCGCCGTCTACCGCGACGGCCGCATGGCGCTGTACGACGAGACCGCGACGTCCGCGGCCCGCCTCGTCGCGGACGGCGTGTGGCAGACGTTGTCGTTCGGTCCCGGCCTGGTGTCGGGGGGCACGGTGCTGAGCGGCATCGACGCCATCGAGGTGGACACCAACGTCGGCAACCACTCCATCCAGGGCGAGCAACCCCGCACGGGTATCGGCATGATCGCCGACAACCATTTCGTGGCCGTGGTCGCGGACGGCCGCAGCAGCGGCTACAGCCGCGGGGTCACCATGACCGAGTTCGCCGCGATCTTCGCCGGGCTCGGCGCGCAGGTGGCCTACAACCTCGACGGCGGCGGCTCGTCGGCCATGTACTTCGACGGCGCGCTCGTCAACAATCCCCTCGGCAAGGGGCAGGAGCGCGGCACCAGCGACATCCTGTACGTGGCGGGGTGATCGCGATGCTCATCCTGATCCCCGCCTACGAACCCGATCTGCGCCTCGTCGCCCTCGTGCGCGAGTTGCGCGCGTCCGCACCCGCGGCGTCCGTGCTCGTCGTGGACGACGGCTCCGGTCCGGCGTTCGACGGCGTCTTCGCCGTCGCCGAGCAGGCCGGCGCCCACCTGCTGCGCTTCCCCGCGAATCGGGGCAAGGGGGCGGCGCTGAAGAGCGGCTTCGCGTGGGCCACGGAGCACCGTCCGGGGGAGCCGGTCGTCTGCGCCGACTGCGACGGCCAGCACACCCCGACCGACATCCTGCGGGTGGCCGACGCCGTCGCCCACGCCACGATGGTGCTGGGCGGACGCCGCTTCACCGGCCGGGTGCCCGCCCGCAGCCGGTTCGGCAACGCGGTCACGCGCTGGGTGTTTCGCCTGGTCACCGGGACGTCGGTCCACGACACGCAGACGGGCCTGCGCGGCTATCCGGCGGACGTCCTGCCGTGGCTGCTGGCCGTCGACGGCGAGCGCTTCGAGTACGAGTCCAACCTGCTGCTTCAGGCGCGCGCGGCCGGGGTCGCCGTCGCCGAGATTCCGATCGAGACGATCTACCTGGACGCCAACGCGTCGTCGCACTTCCGTCCGCTGCGCGATTCGCTGCGGATCTATGCGCCGCTGCTGCGGTTCGGGGCGGTGTCGTCGGCGTCCGCGGTGGTGGATTTCGTCGGCGTCCTGGCGCTGTACGCGCTGAGCTCCCACCTGCTGGTCTCGGTGCTGTGCGCGCGGCTGGTGAGCGGGACCCTCAACTTCCAGCTCAACCGCCGCTACGTGTTCGCGGACGCCGGCGACGAGCGCACGGCGTTGGTCCGGTACCTGGGGCTGGCCGGCGGGCTGCTTGCGGCGAACTACGCCCTGCTCGCGCTGCTCGTGGACGCCGTCGGCGTCCCCCTGGCGCCGGCGAAAGTCCTGATCGACGTGGTGTTGTTCGTGACGAGCTATGCCGTGCAGCGCCGGGCGGTGTTCACGACGCCGGCGTCGGTCCGGACGCTGCGTTCGTCCGCTCCGGCGCCCCAGGCGGGGGCTGCGGACGCCGTGGCCACCCTCGCGGGCCCGTCGCGGTAGGGGGCCGGCAGCCTCGGGGCGTGCCCGTCATGGTGTGGAATCGGGCGCTCTATCGACGGTTTCCACACGATGAGCCCGTCGCGGCGCCCCCGCCAGGCCCGGACGCATCCCCCCGGACGGCATGCGAAAGGCGGGCCCATGCGGGCCCGCCTTTGCGGTGTGGTAGGCGCTACGCGCCGAGGGTCACTTGACCGTGACGGAGGCGCCAGCAGCTTCGAGCTGGTCCTTGGCCTTGGCGGCCGCCTCGCGCGTGACCTTCTCCAGGACGGCCTTGGGGGCGGCCTCGACGAGATCCTTGGCCTCCTTCAGGCCGAGGCTCGTCAGCGCGCGCACCTCCTTGATGACCTGGATCTTCTTGTCGCCGGCGGACTCGAGGATCACGTCGACCTCGTTGGACTCCTCCTCGACCTCGGCCTCGGCGACCGGGGCGGCGGCAGCGGCCACCGCGACGGGAGCCGCGGCGGTCACGCCGAAGGTCTCCTCGAACTGCTTGACGAACTCGGAGAGCTCGATCAGCGTCATCTCCTTGAAGGCCTCAAGGAGCTCCTCATTGGTGAGCTTGGCCATGATTGGCTGTTCCTTTCGATCTACTCTGCAGCGTCAGCCGCGTCTTCAGTGGCCTCAGCAGCGGACGCTGCATCGGTTGCCGGGGCTTCCCCGGCCTGCTTCTGGTCGTTCAGGGCAGCCAGGAGGCGCGCAGCCTGGCTGAGCGGGGCGGCGAAGAGTCCGGCGGCCTTGGCCATCGAACCGTTCATCGCGCCGGCGAGCTTCGCGAGGAGGACCTCACGCGACTCGAGGTCGGCCAACTTCTTGACCTCTTCGGCGCCGAGGACGCGACCGTCCATGACACCGCCCTTGATGACCAGAAGCGGGTTGGCCTTCGCGAAATCACGCAGACCCTTCGCCACGGTGGCAACGTCACCGCGGATGAAAGCGATCGCGGTCGGACCCGTCAACTGCTCGTCGAGGCCCTCAATGCCCGCTTCGCGGGCGGCGATCTGGGTCAGAGTGTTCTTCGCGACGGCGTACGTCGCGTCCCCACCGAGAGACCTGCGGAGTTCCTTCAGGCTCTTCACGGTGAGACCGCGGTACTCGGTCAGCACAGCAGCGCTCGCGGAAGCGAAGTTCTCCTTCAGCTCCTCGACGGCTGCCGTCTTGTCCGGCCTCGCCATGGGTCTCCTTCCCACTTCTTCGGTCAGTGCCGAGAGCGCCGCAGGAAACGAAAAAGCCCGGTGCGCAAGCGCCCGGGCTGCCGCACACGACGTGCGGACTGCATGGTCACCTGCGCGGGATTTACGCCGGATCCAGGATCCGGGCACCAGCGGTCTTCGGCTCGGCCGACTCTACCGGCCCCGGCAGGAACCCGCCAAATCGAGCCGCAGCCCGGACAACACACCTGGCGTATCGTCCGGGCTGCAGCCCTCCACCACTACGTGGCGCGTCGGCGTCCGACCGCGATGAGCACCAGGCCCGCCACGATCAGGAGCCCGAAGACCCACGGCGGCTCCACGCCGGACCCCGTCTGCGGCAGCACGTCGGGCGTGGTCGCGTGCGCGTACGCGGTGTCGGACGCCGTGGGCGCCGTGGCGGGCTGGCCTGTGTCACCGAGCGCGGGACGTCCGTCCTGCAGCACCGGGTCGCCGGTCACGGTGACGGTGTTCTGGTGGCGGACGCCGCCGCCGAGGGCCGGCAGCGTGGCCGTGCAGGTCATGGACTCCCCCGGCTCCAGCATCGTCTGCGGACACGTGACCGGGTTGATCGTGTCGTCCTGGATGGTGACGTGGTCGAGGCGAACGTTGCCGGTGTTGGTCACCACGAACGTCACCGCGATCGACGTGCCGAAGGGCACCAGGACGCCGGGCGCGGAGGCCGCAGTGTCGCCCTGGATCAGCTTGTCCACGGCGATGCCGGGCTTGGCGGGTGTGAACGCGTGGGCGCTGTCGGACGCCCCCACCTCCGCCAGCGGTTTGCCGTCCTCGCCGAGCGCCGGCGTCACGCCGTCGGCCTGCGAGGGCTTCCCGGTGACGGACGCCGTGTCGCTGTGCGTGTCGCCGACGGCGGGTGCCGGGATCGACGCCGTGCAGGTCTCGGACGCCCCGGGTGCGAGCAGGCCGATGACCTGCGGCGCGTCCGCGGTGCCGCCGGGGCACGTGATCGCCGTCGCAACGGTGTCCGTCACCGCCACCTGGGCCAGATAGCTCGTCCCGGTGTTGGTAACCGCGAAGGTGACCTTCATGGCCTCGCCGGGGGCGACCGCGACGCCGGGCGCTTCGTTGGCGTCCGCCTGGTCGATGTACTTCGTCACCGTCACACCTGCCGTGGCACCCACGAACGCGTGGGCGTCGTCCGAGGCCCGGACGGCCGCGAGCGGCTGGCCGTCCACACCGAGTGCCGGCGTCGCCCCGTCGGACGCGACCGGGGTGCCGGTCACGGTGGCGGTGTCGGCGTGGGTGTGGCCGGGCGCGGGCGCCGGGATGGTCGCCGTGCAGGTCATCTCGGCCGACGGCGCGAGCGTCTGTCGCGGGCAGGAGATGTTCGTGGCCACGGAATCCGTCACGGACACTTGGGCGAGCGTCACGTTTCCGGTGTTGGTCACGAGGAAACCGACGTTCATCGCCGTGCCCGCGGGGACCGCGACGCCGGGCGCCGTGTTCGCATCGTCGCCGTTGATCGACTTCCGGATCGTGATGGCCGGGTCGCCGGGCGTCCACGCGTGGGCCGGGTCGTCGTCGATGACCTTGGCCATGGGTGCGCCGGTCACCGGATCGACGATCGGCGTGCCGTCCGGGTGGGCAGGCGTGCCCGTGACGGTGGCCGTGTCGACGTGGGCGTCACCCGCGGCGGGAGCGGGAATCTCGGCCGTGCACACCGTGCCGGCACCGACGGCCAGCGTGGTGACGGGGCAGGTGATGCCGCTGGCGATCGCGGGGGCGTCCGCCACCTGCAGCTCCGTGAGCACCGTGTTGCCCGTGTTGGTCACCTCGAACGTCACGGTCATGGTCGAGCCCACCCCGACCGACACCCCGGGGGCGGCGTTGGCGTCGTCTCCATCGATCTTCTTGACGACGGTGACGGCGGGGGCAGCGCCGAGCGCGTGCGCGAGGTCGCTCGCCTCGGGAGGGGCCAGCGGCTTGCCGTCGGCGCCGAGGGCGGGGGTGGTGCCGTCGGCGAGCGTGGGCGTCCCGGTGGCGTGCGCCGTGTCCTCGTGCGTCGCGTTGGCGGCCGGAGCCGTCAGCGAACCGGTGCACGTGACGGACGCCGTGGCCGACCCCGCGGGCCCGAGCAGCGGGATGACATCGGGGGTGGCCGGCGCAGCGCCGGGACAACCGACCGCCGTGAGGTCGCTGTCGGTCACCTTGACGTTGGCCACGTGGCTGGAGCCCGTGTTCGTGACGACGATGGCGATCTGCATGGCCGAGCCGGGGATGACCCACGGCCCAGGCGCGGTGTTGGCGTCGTCGCCGTTGATGGACTTCACCACGGTGACACCCGTCGTGGACGGCACATAGGCGTGGGCGTCGTCGGTCTTGGTGACCGGCTGCAACGGCGTGCCGTCGCTGCCGAGAGCCGGAGTAGTCCCGTCCGCCAGCGTGGGCGTGCCGGTGGCGGTCGCGGTGTCGACGTGGGTGCCGCCGACCTCCGGAGCCGCCAGGGTCGCGGTGCATTCCATGGACGCCGCGGGCGCGAGCCGGTCCGCCGGGCAGGTGACCACGGCGTCGGTGTCGGTGACGTGGACAGGCGAGAGCATCACAGTGCCGGTATTGGTGACCACGATGGCGATGTTCATCGTCGATCCCGCCCCGACGACCACGCCGGGCGCCGCATCGGCCGCGTCGCCGTTGATGGCCTTGGCGATGCTCAGGCCCGGCGCGGCCGCGGCATAGGCGTGCGCCGGATCGTCGTCGGTGACGGGCTGCATGGCAGCGCCGGTGCTCGGATCCACGATGGCCGAACCGTCCGGGTGGGCCGGCGTGCCGGTCGCCGTGGCCAGGTCGGCGTGCGTGGCACCCGCGGCGGGGGCGGCCCACTGGGCGGTGCAGGTCATGGTCGCCCCGGAGGCCAGCACCGACGCGGGGCACGAGATCGCCGCGGCGGGCACCACGTCGTCGGAGACACCGACGTTGACCAGGGATGTGTTGCCGGTGTTGGTCACCTCGAAGGTGATGGCCATCGGGGTGCCCACGGGCACCGACGCCCCGGGTGCGGTTTGCGCGTCGTCTGCGTTGATCTTCTTGACCACGGAGATGCCGGGCTGGGCGGTCGTCGCGTTGGCCGGGTCGGTATCGGTGATGGAGGCGACCGGCTGGCCGTTGACGAGCGGCGTGGCCCGAGCGGTCGCGGTGTCGGTGTGCTGGACGCCCGCGGCGGGGGCCGGGTGGGACGCCGTGCACGTCATGCTCGCGCCGACCGCCAGGACCGTGGCGGGGCAGACGATCGCCCCGGTGACGACGTCGTCGGTCACCTGGACGTCGCGCAGCGGCGTCGTCCCGTTGTTGAACACGACGAACTCGATCTGCATGGTCGACCCGGGCGCCACCAGAACGCCGGGAGCGGTGTTGGCGTCGGCGCCGTTGATGCGCTTCACCACGTGCATGCCGGGCGCCACAGCCTTCGCGAAAGCAGGATCGGTGTCCTTGACCGGCGCAAGCGGCTTGCCGGTAGCGAGATCGATCAGCGGCGTGGAGTCGGCCAGCACCGGAGTGCCGGTCGCGGTGCCCGTGTTGGTGTGCTGGGTGGACGCCGCGGGTGCGGTGAAGCTCGCGGTGCACGTCATGCTCTCCGCCGGGTCCAGCGCGGTCTTCGGGCAGGAGATCCCCGAGACGACCGAGTCGGTCACGACCACGGGATCGAGCCGGGTGTTGCCCGTGTTCGTCACCAGGAAGGAGACGTTCACGGTATCGCCGGTCACGATCTCGGGGCCGGGGGCCGTGTTGGCGTCCGCGCCGTTGAGGTACTTGACGATCGTGATCGCCGGGCTCGGCTTGCCCCACGCGTGGGCGTCGTCGGTGTCGGCGACGGGGGCGGGCTGAGTCCCGTCGGCCAGCGCCGGGGGCTGCCCGGTCACGGTCGCGGTGTCGGAGTGCTGGACCCCGGCCGCCGGAGCCGCCAGCGTCGCCAAGCATGTCATCGAGGCGCCCACTCCCAGCGACGTCGTCGGACACACGATGTCGGACGCCGCGAGATCGGAGTCCGTCACGACCACGGGGTCGAGCGGCACGTTGCCGGAGTTGGTCACCTCGAAGGTCACCCGCAGCGTGCCGGGAGTGGCCACTGCCAGCCCCGGAGCGGTGTTGGCGTCGTCGTCGTCGATCTTCTTGACGACGGTGATCGCCGGCAACGCGCCGAAGTAGTGCGACGGATCGGACGCCGACAGGCGCACGCCCGGTGTGGTCGAGCCGTCGGGATTGACCGTCGCGGGGGCGGACGCCGCGGCGGTGCCGGTGTTGGCGTACTGCCCGGCGGTCGCGGTTCCGGTCGCGCTACACGTGACGGATTCACCCGCGGGGATATCCACCAGGTTGGTGTGGTTGCCGCAGTCGATGGTCGAGTCGTCGACGATCCGGTCGTCGGTGACGGTGACCGTCAGCGGGGTGTTACCGCTATTGGTCACCTGGTAGGTCCAGGTCACGGTCGAGCCGAGGCCCACCAGCGGACCGGGCGCCGCGTCGGCGTCCGCGCCGTTGGTGAACTTCTTCAGCATCAGCCCGCTGGTCACCCCGTAGTAGTGCGAGGGGTCGCTGGCCGTGATCGCGTCGATGCCCGAGATGGCCTGGTTGGCGTTGTCGGCGGGCTTGGCGGTGACCGTCGACCCGTTCGCGTACTGCCCCGCCACGGCCGTGCCGGTGTGCTGGAACACCCACACCTCGCCGGGATCGAGCGCGCCATCGCCGTCGGTGTCGCCGGAGACGTAGCCCGACGATTTCGTCATGGTCCAGTCGTCGGCAGGGTCGCTCGCGGTGCCGGCGTCGTCCACGACGGTCACGCCGACCAGCGGCCGATCGCCGGGGTTTCGTGCCTCGTAGCGCCACGTCACCGCGCCTCCGACACCGATCATCGGGCCGGGCGCCGCGTTGGCGTCCTGGCCGTTGGTCGTCTTGACCAGGGCGATTCTCGGGTTCATCGGCGGCAGGAGGCCGAGGTCGAGGGTGTAGTTGGTGAAGTCGTCGCTCACCGACGTGGGCAGGTTCCCGAGGTTGTCGCCCAGCGGCTCGTTGCCGACAGGCGGCAGCAATGCCGACGCCGGGACGGTCGCCGACAGCGTAAGGGTGCCACTCGACCGGACGCCGCCGGCCGAGTCGTTGCCCGTCAGCGCGACGGCCTGGTGGTCGACGTTCTCGTTGCGGTCGGTGTTGGGGTCGGCCTCGAGTCCGTTGGGGTTGAGCGCCCAACCCGCCAGCTTGCCGCCGCCGGCGAACTCCGACGCCGGGATCACAACGTAGTAGTCGCCCTGGCCCAGCTTGGTGAACTGGTAGCGACCGGCGGCGTTCGTCGTCGTGGTGGCAAGCGGGGCGTCCACTCCGGCGGTCTGGCCCGCCCGGTAGAGCTGGATGGCCACGCCCTCGGGCGCCTTGACGTCGGCGGCCGCATCGTAGACGCCGTTGCGGTTGAGGTCGCCGAAAACCAGGTCGCCCAGGTTGAACGACGGCACCTCGACGGTCACGTTGTTCGAGCGCAGGAACTGGGCGGCCGGCAGGGAGGCGGAGTCGACGGTCGCCCGGTTGGTGTACTTGTCGCCGGGGGCGTTGTTGGTGGCCTGCAGCGCGATCGTGATGCGCTGGCCCTGGCGCGGGTTGCCGTCCTTCTCCAGGTCGTAGTTGGAGACGAACTTGACGGCCGTGACGTTGGCCAGCGTGGCCGGGCAGTCGGCGGCGGTGGCCGGCGCCTGCGGCGTCCATGTGGTCCCGTTGGTGGTGGCGCACCACGTGGACGTGTTGGCGTCCGGGTTGTAGTTCACCGTGGCCGGGGCGTCCTTCGTGTAGTAGAAGGTGCCGATGGCCGGGTAGGGGTCGGTCGCGCCGGGCACGGTGCCGTTCTTGAACGTCACCGTTGGGAGGGCCGAGAGCGTGAGCGAGCCCGTGTAGGAGGACGCCGGATCACGCTCCGACAGCGAGCCCGAGCCGTCGCCGTTCCACGGGAAGACGTCGATGAACGTCGGGGCCTTCATGGTGAACGCCGACGCGAAGTTGGCGTACTCCATCGTGTAGACCTGCGTGTCGTTCAGCGGGTCGAGGCGGCGGTCGACGGACTTGCCGATCTGCATAGCGCCGGACTGCTCCAGCCGGATCGTGTGGTCGTCGGAGCGGTTGGTCAGCGCCGTGACATCGTCTTGGGCCTTGAGTTCGGAGTAGTTCGTGACCGTCGTCCCATTGGGCGACAGCGGGTCGGTGTCGGTGCAGATCCGGATTCGCGGGATCGCGGCGTTCGCCGGCACGTCGCCGAGGGAGTACGTCAGGCGGGTGTACCCGGTCTGCGGTCCGGTCCTTCCGGTGTCGGCCTCGACGCTGATCGGCAGGATCGTCGCCGTGGCCGGGTTGTTGTTGAGCGCGGCGGTGCAACTGGCGCTGTAGGTCGTGTTCGGCGGCAGGACGTCGGTGATCGTGACGTTCTTGGCGATCTCCGAGGAGGGGACGATGGTCGCCGTGACGGCGGGGATCAGTTCCCACACGATCTGGTTGCCCGCGAGGGTGGACGCCGTCCCGCCCACGTCGGTCGCCGGCGTCAGCGTGTGCTTCTGCAGCTTGGTGCTGAAGCGGACCAGGGTGATCCGGTCACCGTCGGTATCCGCCGTCTCGGGGGAAGGCTTGTACGCCGGCGCACGCCAGGCCCCCAGCGGGCCTCCGGACCAGGCCAGCGACGCTGAGCGGACGCTGCTGTAGTTGGCGAACACGGTGCCGGCCGGGATCACCTGGCCGTCGAAGGGGCCGCCGGCGAGGGTGGACCGGGCCTGGAGCGGGACGACCAAGCGCGCATACGCGCTCGGCTGCAGGGCGAAGGTGGGGTCGACCGCGACGGCCCGCACCGCGTTCACGGCGCCGATGCCGCCGGGGACGGCCGTGGGGTCGGTGAACCAGCCGCCCGTGGGGGCAGTGTCGGTGCAGCGGGCGGCCTGCTGCCCGGTCCAGACGCCCTCGTAGCGTCCGGTCGCCGTGTTGTAGGTGTCCAAGCCTGGGAAGAGGGACGAGTTGACGACACCGGTGACCCCGACGCGCGCGGCGTTGTAGAGCGGGTTGTCGCCGGCGATGGGGATCGTGCCGTACTCCACGCGCCAGTTGCTCGGCCAGGCTTGAGAGAACGCCGACCCGTAGTTCGGGTCGAGCCCGTTGTAGCGCGTGACGTAGGCGCGCGTGGCGGCGGCGGTCGACGCCGGCAGCGAGTAGGCGTTGTTGAGGTTGGTCTTGTCCGCCGTAGTGAGCCGGTAGACCGTGTTGTCGAAGATGTCGCAGAGGCCGGGGTTGACCAGCGGGCTGGCCCCGTTGTTCAAGAAGTTGACCATAGCCCCGCCCGAGTCTCCCGGCTCAAGCACGCCAGCCCCGTCGTGTCCGGCGGACGACGCCGGCGCAAAGGTGTAGTTCACCCAGTTGTCGAGGCGGTAGGTCATGTACTTCGACATGGTCCCGGTCGTCGTGACCCGAAACTCGACCGGGCCCACGATGTTGTTGCCGCGCTGCCCGTTGATAAGGGCGCACGCGCCGTCGCCGGGAGGGCAATAGCCGGGCTCGTACCCGGCACCGTAGTTGGACGCCCCGGAGATGCCGTCGGGATCGAAGCCGCGGAAGGTGTTGCTGAGCTTGATCGCCCCCGTGCCGTCCACGGTGCCGTCGGCGGAGTCGATGGTGCGGAAGGGGATGAAGACCTGGACGCGCTGCTCGACGTTGATGAACGGGCCCGCGGACAGGTCCGCGCCACCGTAGGTCTTCGTGGGGAAGCGGGCGCCGGACAGGTCGGCGCCCGTGATCGAGAAGGAGTACTGAGAGGTGTTGTCCGCCGGCGCGCTGCGCGTGAAAGTACAGGTGCCCGAGTCGGTCGCATTGGCAGCGGGGTAGCCCGCCAGCGTGGTCTGCATGCCCAGCTTGCCGAACACGACGTCGCCCCACGTGGACGGGTTCGGCTGGCAGTCGGTGATGTAGAACTCCGGCGCGTACGGCGTGACGCCGTCGGCCTTGGTCGCCGTGAGGCTGTCTTGGAAGGTGATGGGCTGCTTGACGGCCTCCACACCGACCTTCTGCTCCTGCGTGATCCGGATGATGAAGTAGGTGTGGTAGCCGGCCAGGTTCACGCAGGGCGTCGCCGGGTTGCCGTCGGTGTCGACGCAGCGGGTGGCGGCGTCCTGGTTGCGGAAGTTGAGCTTGACAAGGTCGTGAGCCGGGCGAGCCGAGACGGCGATCGGGCCGACGGGGTCGGTCGCAGCCGGGATGGCCCGGTCGCCGGTGGCGCCGGCGTAGACGCGCTGGGTGGTCGTCAGCGAGGAGCCGTTCGGGCTCAGGCCCGACACGCGCATCGAGGTGGTCAGCGACTTCTGACCACCCTCGGGGAACTGCCCGAGGTTGCACCGCAGGGTCGTCTGCCCCGCGGTCGGGTAGTTGGTGAGAATGGCGGACGCCGGGCTGCCCGTTCCGCCGGTGCCGGCGGGCGGTGGCTGGCAGCCGACCGGAATGCTCACGAAGCTCGCGACCGCTCCGCCGCTCGGCACGATCGTCTGCTCGAACACCACGTCGCCCCAGGCCGACGTGCCGGGCTCGTAGTTGTCCGACGTGACCGACCACACGGTCGTCAACGTGTCGCCCGTGCGGATCTGGGAGTTGGACTGGCCGCAGTCGTCGCCGGGCTGGCCTTGCGCGCCGGTGCTGGCACAACCACCAAGGGTGTTGAAGGGCGCCGTGCCGTCGATGACGCCGGGGCCGAACCGGCCGAGGGACAACTCCGGCCGCGGGCGGATCGCGATGTCGTAGGAGCTACCGGGCACCGCCGCGGCGACGAGGCCCACGCGCCGGTCGGCGGCGGGCACGGCATCGTTGTCGGTGCCGACGTACGTGCCGTTCGGGCCGGGGGCAGCCGAGATCACCCAGTTCGAAGGGTCGGGGTAGGTCGTCGTCGAACGGGTGACGCTGAGCGAGTAGGTCCGGGCGGAATCCAGACCGGTGAACGAGTACCAGCCGTCGGCCGCGGTCGTCTTGGTGCCGACGACCGCTCCGGCCGCGTCGCGCAACGTCACGACCGCGCCCACGAATCCCTTCTCGCTGGCGTCGTTGACGCCGTCGCCGTCGAGGTCGAGCCACACCAAGCCGTTGATCTGGGTGGCCGCGGGCGCCGCGGGCGTCGTGGCCGCCAACGCCGGAGCACCGACCGCCACCGGCAGCAGTGCCGAGCCGACGAGGAGGGCTCCCGCCACCACGCTCGACACGAGCCGACCCGAGGCTCGACGCCTCCCGGGCATGGGCAGGGGTCGAGGCATTTCCTCGGGCATGGCGACTCCTGTGTGGTTGCAGCACAACTTCGTGGCACTCGCGCGGTAAAAACGGCGCCGATCCACGGCACAGGGTCCCATCGCGATAGGCCTCCCGCAACTGGCAAAATGCATTTGTACACCAAGTCCCAATGGGCCCTCCACAGGCCAAACTCCCCAACCACAGCCCACGTCACCCCTAGTCGTCGCGCTATCGTGCCGGAACGTCACCGTCCCATAACGGCGCAACTCCCCTGAATCCCGGCGGAAAGGTACGAGCGGCGAGAATGTCGAAACTCATCAATACTTGATGAGTTCTCGGGCAATCCTTCATCCAATTCGTAGTCCCCCTCCGACTACGGATGGACCTCCCGCCTCTGGCATGGAAGGCCTGGTGGGGACGACTTCCGCGAGGTCCCGACTCCCGGCGTTCGACTCCCGACCGGGGACGCCCAGGAGACACCCGCACCGTGGGTCGCCGGCGTTCACCCCGTGGAAAGACACAGCCGTCTCGGCGCGTCATCAGGACGTGATGAGGGCGAGGGTTCGGAGCGCGCCGGACGTGGGCATCCCGGCGCCCCGGACGTCCTCACGGGGCGCGCTTTTCGACCATCCGATGGGAGTCGTCCTCTACAGTGTCAGTGCCGCCCACCCGGCCACGGCACTCTCGCGAAGGGATCAGGACGACAGGCACATCCGATGTACTCAGCTACCGATGGAATGCCGGGCGGCGAACCTCCTCTCAGCCCCCGTGTCGTCACGATCAACGCCCCCCACGGCTCCGGGAAGACCGCCTACCTGGACGCCCTCGCGGCCACGGCTCGCGGCCGCGTCGTGCGGGTGGCGGTCCAGCCGGGCTGGGGGCACGACGAGTTGGCCCGCCACCTCCGCGCCGACGAGTTCCTCGACGCCGAGGGCCGCAAGCCCCGCCTCATCCTCGTCGACGACGCCCAGCATGTGGCTGACCCCAAGTCCGTTGCGCTCCTGACCGGGCTCGCCCTGAGGACCCCCACCGACACCCGGCTCGTGATCGCGGGCTGCGGGCTGCCGCCGCTGCCCTGGGGCCGTCTCGACCTCGACGGCCGGCTGCTGGAACTCGACCAGTCGCACCTGTTCGACGCCGGCGACCTCCCGACGGACCTGCACGAGCTTCGGCGTCCGCCCCCGCGTGAGGGCTGGGGAGGTCTGTCGACCCTGGACAGCCCCGGCTCCTCCCCCTTCGGGAGCGAGACGCTGGCGATGGCCCTGGACGAGCTCACGGCGGACGAACGAACGGCGCTCAGGCACTTGGCCGTGTTGGGGTCGGCGGATGTGGCGTTGTGGCGCGCGGCCAGCACCCCCACCGAGCGGGGTGGCATCGAGCGCTTCCTGCGTCGGCCCTTCCCCCTTGTCCAAGTGGGTCCGAGCCCGCACCGCGTCCTCCGCGTCCACGATCCTCTTCGGCAGCTCCTGCTCGACGAGGTGCGCGAGACCCAGCCGGAGCGCGGCGAGGAGGTGGCGACGTGGGGCGTCCGGACCCTGCTGCAGCGCGACGCCGACGAGCACGCCTTCGACCTCCTCCGCCGATGGGGAGATCGACGGGCCCTCATCCGACTCGTCTACACCCAGGGTGCCCAGCGCGCGCTGACCGGACGCCCGCAGGCCGTGGTCGGCTGGCTGGCCCACTTCACCGACGAGGAGCGCGCCACCGAGCCGGGTTTGCTGTTCGTCGGGGCGATCGGCCGGGCCGCCGAGGGCGACTTCTCCGCACTCGACGAATGGCTGGCCAGGACGGCTCTCGACCAGGACACCCCGGTGCCCGTGGTCCCCGCGCTGACCCCCCTCCGCGTGGCCGCCGGCGGGGAGATCGCCCGCCGCACGCTCGTCTCCCACGATCCCGGCCAGCAGGCCTGGCGCGTCCTGGGCGCCGCCGTCGCCGCCTTCGAGGCCGCAGCCAGCGGGCAGTTCGACGAGGCCGAGCTCAGGCTGACGACCATGCGGGCGTCCGCAGCCCCCTACGTCGTCATCGAGGCCTGGCGCGCCCTGTCGCTCAACTACATCTACCGATCCACCGGACGCGGCAGGCAGGGAGCCGACCTGGTCGAGGCCGCCGCCCACCGTGCCGAGGCCGAGGGCGTCGCCGACATGCTCTGGCTCGCGGGGTTGGACGCCGCCCGCGCGAGGCACGCCGCGGCGTCCGACGACCACCCACTCGCCAAGCGGCTCATCGGGACCGCCTTGGACAAGCTCGCCCGCTATGCCGCGGGACTCGCCGGAGTCCGGCTGCACCACTACCTGGAGCTCGCGCACGCCGCGCGGACGATCGGCGACGTGACCCTGGCGCGCGAGCTGCTGGCAGAGGCCGAGCATCTCCAGGGGCAGGTGCCCCGCCTGGCGCGCTTGGCCGCCGACCTGCAGGAACTGAGGCGCGTGGTGCCGCCGCTGGAGGGCGCGCAGCCGCGCCTGACGCCCGCGCAACTGCGGACGCTGCGGGCCCTCGCCGGCCACGCCACCCTGCCCGAGATCGCCGAGAGCCTGCAGGTGGCCCCCTCCACCATCCGCGCGCACGTGCGCGCACTCCACCGGGCGCTCGGCACCCATACCCGCGCCGAGACCGTCGACGCCGCCCGCGAGCGGGGGTTCCTGTGACGACGTTCCACGATCCCGGCCTCCGGCAGGGCTACTTGAACGACGTCCCCGTGGGCACCCTGGTCACCGTCATCGCCGGCGCCGGGGCCGGCAAGTCGACGCTGCTGGAGCGCTGGCGCGCGACGAGCGTCGTGGACTCGGTGCTGGTCACCCTCGACGCACGGCACGACGAGGAGCTCGCCCTCGGCCGGCACCTCATCGCCGCCCTGAGCGCCGTCGTGCCCGAGGTGGCCCCGCTCGTGCCCGCCTCCCGCAGTTCGCGCCCGGATTGGCGTCGCGCAGTGCTGCCGGCGTTGATCCAGAAGCTCCGCACCCACCCCGTGGTGGCGATGTTCGACGACGTGCAGGTGTTGACGGACGCCCGCGCGCAGGAACTGCTGCGCACCTTCATCCAGCAGCAGCTCCGGATCGGCGTCGTGGTGCTCTCCGGACGGAGCATCCCGCCGATCGCCCCGGTCGGCGCGCAGGTGACCCGCATCACCGGGCGCCACCTGCGCCTGGGTGACGACGACATCGCGGACGCCGCGGGCGGGCTCCTCACGCCCCACCAGGCGAGCGCGCTGGCCACAGCGACCGGCGGGTGGGCGGCCGCCGTCCACGTCGCGCTCGCGCAGGTGCGCAAGGGGGCGATCGACCCCGACGAACCCGCTGCCCTCACCCTCCAGACGCGGCTGGCCCGGTACCTGGAAGAAGAGGTCATCGATCCGATGCCTGCCGACCTGGTGCACCTGCTGGAGATCGTCGCGGTCCTCCCCGACGCGACCGCCGACGATCTCGCCGCGGTGGTCGGGCGCGACGAACTGCCCGGCCGACTCGCGCGGCTGGCGTCGGCCGGGTTGGGTCTCACGCGGGTCAACCCTCAGGCGTCGCGGCCGGTCGCCCTTCACGCGATCATGCGCGACACCGTGAGCGCGCGCCTGCGTCGCGAGGACGAGGACCGCTACCGCGACCTCGTCATGCTCGGCCACCGCACCGCGGTCGCGCAGGGGCGCTACCTGGACGCCTTCGCGGCCCTGGTCGAACTCGGCGATACCGCCCGCGCGGCGGACTTCGTGGCCACCGAGGGGCTCAAGGCCGTCCTCCGCGGGCTCGGCTCCCCCGTGCAGCGCTCCCTCGACCGACTCGGCGACGCGCTGCTGGCCGATCCGCGCCTGCTGCTGGTGCAGGCCGCCAAGTCCGCCTCGGAGGCCGACTTCGTCGGCGCGCGGAACTGGCTCGAACTCCTGAGCCGTCGCCAGGCCAGCGCCGCAGGGGCCGCCGACCGCCCGCTCGACTTCCTCGCCAGTGCGCTCGCCCCCGCCCGCGACAACGCCCCGGACGCCGGGCCGTGGCCGTTCCTCGCCGAACTGCTGGCGGCGATCAGCATCGGATCCACCGGCGCGTTCCGGCTCGCCGAGAACATCCTGTCCACCTCCCGCTCCCACGCCGAGGGCTACCCCCTCCTGGAGATGCTGTGGGCAGGGACGATCCTGCCGCTGTGGGCCTGGATGGGTGAGCACGAGCGCGGCGAGGACCTGCTCGCGGCCACGCTCGAACTCGTCGAGCGGGAGGGCCTGGCGAACAACCCGCTCGCCGTCTGCCTGGAGGTCGCCTGCGCTCAGTACGCCATGCTGACCGGCCGCCCCGACGACGCCCTCGTCAAGCTGAGGACGGCGCGCCTGGCGATCGCCGACCTCGGGTCCGGAATCGAGCTGGCCCAGTGTTGCTGGATCGTCACGCTCGCGGAGGTCTCCGACTGGCTCGGCGACGTGCCCACGACGCGGACCCTCGCCCGCGAGGCCCGCGACCTCCTCGCCGCCTTCCCCGAGGCGACCGCCCTGGACAAGATGCTCAGCTCCCTCGAGGCGCGCCTTCCGACGGGGTCGCGGGCCGAGTCGCCGGCGCTCACCACCGCCGAACTGCGGGTGTTGCACCACCTGGCGTCGTTCCTGCCGGCGCATCGGATCGCCGCCGAGCTGACGGTGGCCGTCCCGACGGTCCGTTCCCACATCCGTTCGATCTACGAGAAGCTGGGCGTCCACAGCCGCAGCGAGGCGGTCGAGGCCGCGCGCCTGGTGGGCCTTCTGTCGTAGGACGCCGCGCCCTCGCCTCCGCGGAGGCTCCACCCCGGCCTGCCTGGGGCGTCCGGCTATCCCTCGGCGTCCGGAGGGTCGGCCAAGTCGTCGCGCACGGCGTCCGGAACCAGCGGCGACCCCACCAAGTAGGCCGAGCGGGCGATCGCCATGCTGCCGATGGCGGAGGTGGCCAACTGCAGCAGCACCGCCAGGGCGGTCTTGAGCGCGTTCTCGGGGGTGAACTGGAACAGCAGAGCGCCGAGCACGATGAGGCTCACGCCCAGCCCGGCGGCCGTGGCGACCGCCGACGAGCGTGCGTAGGCGTCGCGCAACCGCAGCAGGCCCAGCCCCGCCGTCGCGAACAGCAACGCCCCGGCGATCATGAGCACCTGCCCGAGGATCGGCAGCACCAGGGACGGCTCCATGTCAGCGCCTCCCTCGGGTGATGGCGCGCGCCAGCGAGATCGAGGCCAGGAAACCCACCACGGTCGCCACCAGCACGACATCGAAGAGGACGTGCAGGGCCAACGCCGTCCCGACGAGGGCGAAGAGCGCGATGACGCTGAAGAACAGCAGGTCGGACGCCACGGCGCGATTCGCGTCGTCCGGACCGAGCCACATCCGGATCCCCGACATGACGACCACTGCCCCGACGACGAGCAACGAGACCACCACCCCGATCACCGCGGATCACCCCCCGGACGGACGGCGGCCAGCATGCGGGTCTCCAGCCGAGCCAGGTCGACGGCGAGGGCGTCCGCATCGGCGTAGAGGGAGTGCACGTACACCTCGAACCCGGACGCGGCGTCCCCGCGGGTGGCCAGGACCAGCGTGCCGGGCGTGAGGCTGACCAAGATGGCGAACAGGGCGGTCCCGAACTCGCCGCGGCACCGGGTCGGGAACCGCACGATCACGGGGTGCGAGCGATCGGCCGGGGTGAGGATGTCGACGATGACGCGGACGTTCGTGGCGAGGATCTGCCCCAGGTACCACAGCACGAACCCGAGGAGGCGCAGCGGCCACGTGAGGAGTTTCATGCGCCCGTCACCGCCCTCACGTAGGCGGCCGGGTCGAGCAGCGCGGCCGCGATCGTCTGCGCGAGGTGCAGCAGGGGCTCGGCGGCCACCCCGAGCACGACGGTGGCCAGCGCCAGGACGGCGGCGGGTCCGATGAGGCGGGTGCCGATCCGGGGATCGAGCTCCTCGTCGTGCGTGGAGGACGGTCCCAGGAACATCCCGCCCCAGATTTTGAGCATCGACAGCAGCGTGAACGCGCTCACCGCCAGGGCCGCCGCGCCGACCACCCACTGGCTGGCGTCGAACGCCGCGGCGATGAGGGCGTACTTCGCGACGAAGCCCGAGAACGGCGGGAGGCCGGCGAGCGACATCGCCGCGACAAAGAACACCACGGCCGTCACCGGCTCGCGGCGGGCGAGACCGGAGACCTCGCCGAGCGTGTGGCGTCCGTAGGTCATCTCGACGGCCCCGGTCGACAAGAACAGCGACGCCTTGGCGATGATGTTGTGGACGAGGTAGAACACGCCGGCGGCGAGGGCAGCGGGCGTGAACAGCGCGAGCCCGAGCAGGACGTAGCCGATCTGGCTGATCATGTGGAACGACAGGATGGCGCGGGCGTCCTGCTCGCCCACGGCCCCCAGGACGCCGATCGCCATCGTTACGACGAACACGACCAACGCGACGGTCTGCAGCGTCTCGTTGACGCCGAAGAACAGGGAGTACAACCGGAACAGCGCATACACCGCGACTTTGGTGTGGAGGCTCGCGAACAGGGTGGTCACGGTCGGGGTCATGAAGGGGTACGTCCGGCCGAGCCAGCCGTGGACCGGCACGACGGCGGCCTTGACCCCCAGCGCCAGCAGGACCACCGAGCACCCCAGGGTGGCCCCGGGCGACTCCAGCGCCCGGCCGGCGAGGGCGCCGAGGTTGACCGTCCCGAGCGCCGCGTACACCAGCCCGATGCCGATCAGCAGGATCGACGACGTGAGCAGGTTGACCGTCACGTAAATGCGGGTGGCGGTCACCTGCATCCGCAGCCCCATGCCGCGGTGCGCCAGGACCATCAGGGCATACGACGGCACCAGCATCAACTCGATGAACACGAAGAAGTTGAACAGGTCGGCGGTGAGCAGCGCGCCGTTGACGCCAGCGGTGACCAGCAGCAGGAGCGGGCAGAAATAGGGCTCGTCGGCGGCGCCGGCGCGAATCGCGAACCCGGACGCCACGAGCGTCATGAAGAGCGTCAGCGTGAGCATGAGTGCCGAGAAGGCGTCGGCCGCGAAGGGAATCGCGATGACGGGGGACCACGCGCCGACGAAGTGGGTCCGGACGCCGCCGGACGCCACGTCGGCCAGCAGCAGTCCCGCGCCCACGAGGGTGACGCCGAGGGTGGCGACCATCGCCCCCTTGCGGACCGCGCGCGTCCAGACGAAGGCCAGCAGCGCGGCGGCCACCACGATGGGCGCCACCACGAATCCGGGCAGCAGCGCGTCGGCGATCAGGACGTCAGTCATCGGTGTCGTCCGCCCGGTCGAGGTAGGCGTGCCAGTTGCTGGGCGGGTTGCGCCGGAAGTGCTCGGCCCGGGCGTCGTCGTGCAGCAGTTCGGGCAACTCGGTCTCGCGCCCCGCCAGGGACACGTCGGTGTCGTCGTCGCCGGTACCGATGACGGCCAGCACCAACATCACGATGGTGACGGCGAACGAGATGACAACCGCGGTCAGGACGAACGCCTGCGGCAACGGATCGCTGGTGGCGGCGAGGTCGACATCCGCGCCGATGGCGGGCTCGCGCCGGGACGCTCCCCCGGCCAGCAGGAGGATCAGGTTCACCGCGTGGCTGACCATCACGAAGCCGACGACGACGCGCATCATGCCGCGCCGCAGGATCATGAAGGTCCCCCCGGCGAGCAGGATGCCGACGATGAGTGCGAGCGCCATCAGTCCGCCTTCCCCCGCGTCGTGATGGCCTCCGGACGCCGAACCGGCGGCGGCTCGCCGCCCTCCACCCCCAGGCGCGCCAGCGCCGTCGCCAGCAGCCCGATGACGGTCGCGTACACCCCGACGTCGAACAGCAGCCCGGTGGAGAGCGTCAGCCCCGCCACCTTGACGGCCAGCGGCGTGAACACCGATCCGGCCGAGAGCCCGAGCAGTCCGATGCCCGCGGCGACCAGGACGCCCGCGCCCACCAGCCCGGTGGTGCGGCTCTTCAGCGCGGGGATCCGGTCGTTGGGAGCCGCGAGGTAGACCAGGCACAGCCCGGCCCCCGCGATGAGTGCCGCGATGAAGCCGCCGCCGGGATGGTAGTGGCCCCGGAGGAAGAACCAGAACGACAGCAGGACGAGCAGCGGCCCCACGATCAAGGCTGCGGCCCGCAGGACGATCGTGTTGCCCCGCGCGTCGCGCACCGGGTTGTCGGACGCCACCGTGATCGGCGAGGGCGTCCGCGGGAGCAGGCCCCGGGCTTCCAGCGCCACGACCACGGCGATGGCGGCCACCCCCAGGACCACCGTCTCGCCGAAGGTGTCGAACGCCCGGAAGTCGACCAGGATCGTGTTGACGACGTTCTCGCCGGCGGTGAGCGCCTTGGCGTGTTCGAGGTAGTAGCGTCCCGCGACCCCGAGGCCGTCCTCCCTCAGCACGGCCAGCGCCAGGACGAACCCCGTCGCCCCCACCAGCAGCGCCATCACCGCAGCGACGGCGGTGCGTGGCGCCCGGGTGTGGTGGAACGTGGCGGGCAACCGGGACAGCAGCAGCACCATGACCACGACGGTGAGAATCTCCACGAGCAACTGGGTGAGAGCCACATCCGTGGCGCCGAGGGTGAAGAACAGCAGCGAGGTCGTGAAGCCCACGACGCCGACGGTCGTGACCAGGGCCACCCGGCTCCGCGCGATCAGCGTGAGCGCGACGCCGACCGCGACGAGCGCCACCCACAGCCAGTCCCACGGACTCGCGCCCGCGGCGTCCGGAACCGTCACGCTCCCAGCCAGCGCGAACACCAGCACGACCAGGCTGGCCAGCGGCAGGCCGAGGTGGCGGAAAGGTCCATCCGACCGGGTCAGCCACCCGACCCGCGCGCCGAGGGCGATGGCACCGTCCCGGGCACCCTCCACGACCGCCACGGCCCGGACCGGCGACAGCTCGCGGTGCAGCGCGCGGTCGAGGGGCGTGCGTGCCGCCACGAGGACCGCGCCCAGCCCCAGGACCGTCGCGGACATCGCCAGCGCAGGCGTGAGTCCGTGCCACAGCGAGAGATCGGACGCCGCGGGCTTGCCGGTGATCGCCGTGACGGCGGCGTCCACGAGCGGCTGCGCGACAGGCCCTACCAGACCCAGCACCACCCCGGCGGCCGCGCCCACGGCGGGTGGCGCGACCATGGCGACCGGGGCCTCGTGGGGCGGCTCGGCCAGGCGCGGCCCGACGAACGGCAGCAGCAGGCGCGCCGAGTAGGCGAACGTCGTGGTGGCCGCCAGGACGGCCGCGATGCACAGCACGACGACGGCCGCCGGGCCGAACGGGGCCTCCGTCATGGCCTTGAAGAGCGCTTCCTTGCTCACGAAGCCCAGCAGCGGCGGCAGCCCGGCCATCGAGGCGGCCGCGAGCACCATGACCGCGGCCGTCCCCGGCATGACATGCCGCAGGCCGGACAACTTGCGCAGGTCGCGGGTGCCGGTCTCGTGGTCGAGGAGGCCCACGCCCATGAAGAGCGCGGACTTGAACAGGGCGTGCCCGATGACGTGCGCGACGGCCCCGAGCAGCGCGTACGTCGTGCCCAGGCCGATGGTGGCGACCAGGAAGCCGAGTTGGCTGACGGTCGAGTAGGCCAAAAGCTCCTTAAGGTCGAAGCGTTGCAGGGCGAAGATCGCGCCCATGAGCGCCGTGACCATGCCGACGCTCACCAGCAGGACGTTCCAGGCGGGCACCGCGTGCAGCGCGGTCGAGAAGCGGAGCAGGAGATAGATGCCGGCCTTCACCATCGCGGCGGCATGCAGGTAGGCGCTGACGGGCGTGGACGCGACCATGGCGTCCGGCAGCCACGCGTGGAACGGGAACTGGGCGCTCTTGGTGAAGGCGGCCAGCGCGACCAGGACGGCGACGGCCGCGGCGGTTCCCGGGTCGCGTCGCCAGACGTCGGACGCCAGCGCCTCACCGAGCTGTGTGGTGCCGGTGGCGGTGACGGTCAGCGCGACGCCGCCGAGCAGGCAGAGGCCGCCTGCGCCGGTGATCAGGAGGGTCCGGATGGCGGGCGCCTTGCCCTTGGGGCCGGACTGCGTGATGAGCAGGAACGATGTCAGGGTCGTGAACTCCCACATCACCCACGTGAGCACGAGGTCGTCGCTCAGCACGAGCCCAAGCATCGCGGCGGCGAAGAACGTGAGGAGGCCGTAGAACGAGCCGTGCCGCCCGTCGGGCAGGTAGGAGACCGCGTACGCCATCACGAGTGCCCCGATGCCGAGCACGACCAGGGCGAACACGACCGCCAGGCCGTCCAGCCGCAGCCGCAGCGCGACGCCGAGGCTGGGGAGCCACGGCACATCGGCCCGCAGCCCGGGCGTGCTCCAGGCGATGCCGGCCAGGACGATCCCCAGGAGGGCGAGCCCGGCCGCGATCACCCAGCCGGTGCGGCGTCCGAGGGTCTGGCCCAGCAGCAGCGCGACCAAACTCAGCGCCAAAGCGGCGGCGAGCAGGCCGACGAGGATCACGGGCGTCCCTTCGGGTGGGTGGAGCGACTGTCGGGTCGATCCTAGGGACACCGGCGCCCCGGCGCCTCCTCCCGTGGACGGCTCCGGACGCCGACGCGGTGGACCAGCGCTCGGACGCCGCCACGAGGCCCGCCGCGTGCTACGTTCGGCGCGCTCCCGAATCGTGGGGACCTCCCCGCCCGACCGCCCGAGGAAGGCGCCATGACCGGTCTACTCGACGCCCTGCTCGTGGCGGTCGGCTTGGTCGGCCTGGTGGCGGGCGGGGAACTGCTCGTGCGGGGGGCGTCCGCGCTGGCCCGCCGCTTCGGGATGCCCCCGCTGCTGGTCGGGCTCACCGTCGTCTCGCTCGCCACGGGCTCTCCCGAACTGGCCGTGACCCTCGACGCCGTCCTGCGACAGGAGACCGAGCTGGCGCTGGGGAATGTCGTCGGCAGCAACATCGCCAACGTGCTGCTCGCGCTCGGTGCGACCGCCCTGGTCAGCCGGGTCGCGGTCCAGCGCCGGCTGCTCGTGCTGGATCTGCCTGCGGCCGTCGTGCTGTCGGGCCTGACGTGGGTCCTCGCGCTGGACGGCACCATCGACCGCGTGGACGGCCTGGCGTTGTTCGCGCTTCTGGCCCTGCACCTGGCGCTCAGCGTCCGGATCGAGCGCCGTCGCCAGCCGGCCGCGGACGCCGATCCCCACCCGGTGGCGGACGCCGCCCCCCAGCCGCGCCTTCCCCTCAGCCTGCTCCAGATCGTCGGGGGCGTGGCCGCGCTCGTCCTGGGGGCGAACGCCCTCGTGGCGGGGGCGTCGGGGATCGCCCGCGCGCTCGGGGTCGGCGGCCTGGTGATCGGACTCACCGTGGTGGCGGTGGGGACATCGCTGCCCGAGCTCGTGGCGTCCGTCATCGCCGCCCGCCGCGGCGAGACGGATCTGGCGGTGGGCAACGTTTTGGGCAGCAACATCGTCAACCTGGGACTCGTTCTGGCGCTCCCGGCCACGCTCACCCCGGCGGGCTTGCCGGTACCCGGCGAGATGCTGCGCCTCGACCTGCCGCTGATGCTGGTGTCGATGGTGCTCCTCGTGCCGCTTTCCCTGACCGGCCGTATGCTCACCCGACGCGAGGGTGTGGCGTTGCTCGCGCTGTACCTGCTGTTCGTGAACTACGTGGTGTTGGTGGCGGTGCAGCACGCCGCGCTCGGGGTGTACACCATGATCACGCTGGCGGTCGTCCTGCCCGCCATGGCGCTCGGGCTGCTGCTGTCGTGGCGCCGCCAAGGACACAGCCTGCTGCGCTGAGCGCCGGGGCCCGGCCCCGTATCGCGAGATCGCCAGCGTTGCCCGGCACGCAGACGTGGTCGGCCAGGTCGGCACGTCGCGAGTCCGCGCCGCGGGACAGCTCGACGGCCCCTCACTCCCCCGAGGGGTCGCGTTCGTCGGCGCGCGTCTGAGACCGACCCTCGGCGTCCGGATCGTCGTCGGGCTCGCTGAACAAGCCCGCGTTGATCCCCGCGAGAACCGGCACCGCGAACAGCGCCCCCACGATGCCGAAGAGGTAGGTCCCGATGGAGACGACCGCGAGCACCGCCCACGGGTGGAGTTTCACCGCATTGCCGAGCAGGAGCGGCCCGACGATGTCGCTCTCGATCTGCTGCACGACGATCACGACGATCAGCATGAGCAGAGCGGTGAGCGGGCTGCCGAGCGCCAGCGCGATGAGTACCGCCACCGCGCCGGAGACCAGCGCGCCGACGATGGGCACGAAGGCCGTGAAGAGCTGCGGTGGCCCGGGTCGGGCGATCCGAATCCCTACGATCTGGGCCCGTGTGGT